>CAZQCP010000244.1:0-2501 GCA_964592115.1 uncultured Ilumatobacteraceae bacterium | reverse complement strand
CGGGGCCACCGGTCGCCGAATCGGCGTCGGCCGCCTCCCACAGTGCGCGGCAGGCAAGGTTGACTGCGTCGTCACCGCTCATGTCGGCGCGGAACCCGACCTTGATCACGGTGCCGGCGTGCAGGCTCCCCGACCCGGTAGCCACGAAGTCGCGCTCTTCATAGCGACCGCCCGTGGCGTCGTAGTCCCACAACCGCCCGATCTCGCGGCGCAGGTCGTAGCCACCGAAGATCGGTACGACGACCATGCCCATCATCGCCGACTGCAGGTTGCCGCGGACCATCGTCGACAGTTGGTTGGCCTTGCCCTCGAGCGACAGCGACGTGCCTTCGACCTTCTCGTAGTGCTCCAACTGCAGCTGGAACAGGCGAATCATCTCCATCGCCGGTCCCGCCGAGCCGGCGATGGCGACGCCGCTGTGGCGATCAGCCTGCACGACCTTCTCCATCGTGCGGTGGGCGATCAGGTTGCCTGCCGTGGCCCGACGGTCGCCAGCCATCACGATGCCGTCGACGTAGCGCAGCGCCACACACGTGGTGGCATGCGGCACGGCAAGGTCACGCATCAGCTCGCTCGACGCGCCCACCGACCCGAGCGACATGTCCTCGGGCCCCAGCCCGACGCGCTTCAACAGTTCTGGAAAGCTCGATCCGGGATCTGCTCCGGTCGAGAACCATGGCAGCGACACGGGCTACTGACCGCCCTTTTGGACGTACGACTTGACGAAGTCCTCGGCGTTCGTCTCCAACACCTCGTCGATCTCGTCGAGGAGGTCGTCGAGCTCGGCCTTCAGCTTCTCGCCGGTCTCGGTGACCGCCGGTGCGTCGTCGATGGTGGTCTCGGACTCTCGAGTGGTCGTCGGCTTCGACTTCTGTGTGCGCTCTGCCATCAGGATGTACTCCGTTCTGGACTCGGTGTCGGGAGGTCGGGTGTCGGGCGGTGGAGTCGGGTGAACATGGGGTCACTGACCGAGGCGGTCGAGGAGCTCCCGCGCCGTCTCGCTCTCGTCGATCAACGTAGCAACGTGGTCGGCGGTGCCGCGCAGCGGTTCCATCATGGGGACCCGGCGCAGCGGGTCGCGTCCGATGTCGAACACCATCGAGTCCCAGTTGGCGGCCACAACGTCGTCAGGGAACTTCGTCAAGCAGCGACCACGGAAGTAGGCGCGGGTGGTGGTCGGCGGTTCGGTGACGGCGGCGGCGACCTCCTCGGCGGTGACGATCGTGTCGAGCCCGGCACGCAGCGCGAGGCACTTGTCCTCGCGCAGGTCGTGGTACTGGAGGTCGATCGCCTTCAACCTCCCCGACGCGGGATCGAGCGCGTGCCGGTCGGCGTAGCCGTCGACGAGGCGGCGCTTGGCGATCCAATCGACCCATGGCGCAACCGAGTCGGGGTCGGACTCGAGGCCGCCGAGAACGCGCTCCCAGCGATCGAGCACATCGGCGCCGACCTGCTCGTCGACGGCCGCCAACCCGTGCGATTGCTCGTACTTGCGGGCCCGTTCGAGAAGCCCCCACTGCACTTCGAGGGCGGTCGCGCGGGTGCCGTCGCGCAACATGATCGTCTGCCGCAGTGTGGGGTCGTGACTCACCTGGCGGATGCCGGCGACCGGGTTGCCGAGCAACCATTCGTCGCCGAGCTCGTCGTCTTCGATCATCGCCAGCACGATCGCCGTGGTGCCGACCTTCAAGTAGGTGGCCACCTCGCTCATGTTGGCGTCGCCGACGATCACGTGGAGGCGGCGGTACTTCTGCGCGTCGGCGTGCGGTTCGTCGCGGGTGTTGACGATCGGGCGCTTCAGCGTGGTCTCGAGGCCGATCTCCTCCTCGAAGAAGTCGGCCCGCTGGCTGAGTTGATAGGGCACGTGGTCGACGGGTCGCCCGGCAAGCTCGCAGCCGACCTTGCCGGACCCGGTGAAGATCTGACGGGTGACGAAGTGCGGCGTGATCTGGCTGGCGAGTCGCCCGAACGGCACATCGCGAGCGATCAGGTAGTTCTCGTGGCAGCCGTAGCTGTTGCCCTTGCCGTCGGAGTTGTTCTTGTGGCAGATGATCTCGCCACCGTCGGGCAGCAGGTTGCGGGCGTGGATCATCGAAGCGCGCACGATCTCTTCGGCGGCACGGTCCCACACGAGTGCCTCGCGGGCGGTCGTGACCTCGGGGATCGAGATCTCCGGGTGGGCATGGTCGACGTAGTAGCGGGCGCCGTTGGTGAGCACGGCGTTGACGAGCATCGTCTCGACCTCGGGGGCCAGCGACGTGTCGAGGCTGAAGCCGCGGGCGTCGTTGGCGGGCGACTCGTCTTCGAAGTCCCACCCGACGCGCCCGCGCTCGCGGTTGGTCGCCGCGACGTAGGCGTTGATGAGCATCGACGACGCCGAGACAGGGTTGTTGTCGCCGCCGCGCACGACGATGCCGTACTCGGTCTCGACTCCGCACACCTTCGGCAGCGCCATGTGGTGAACCTATCGGAGCTTCACCGCCGACCGATTGCATCCGGGG
>CAZQCP010000243.1:0-2607 GCA_964592115.1 uncultured Ilumatobacteraceae bacterium | reverse complement strand
CCGCACGATCCGCCGCTGCACGACACTCCCGGCGAGCGCCTTCACGCGGCCGCGGACGCGTTGCGCGCCGTGGCACCGTTCGACATCACCGTCGTGTGAGCGGCGACCCGACTGGATCGACGCATCGGTTGCAGTTGGGGTCAGTGGCGGAAGTGGCGGCGGCCGGTGAAGACCATCGCGATGCCGTGCTCGTTGGCGGCGGCGATCACTTCCTCGTCGCGCACGGACCCGCCGGGCTGCACGACCGTCGCGATGCCCGCCGCGGCAGCGGCGTCGAGGCCGTCGCGGAACGGGAAGAACGCATCGCTGGCACACGCGCCACGGGTGGCACGGTTCCCGGCTCGTTCGGCGGCGATGCGGGCGGAGTCCAACCGGTTCTGCTGGCCGGCACCGATCCCGAACGCCTGGAGGTGCTTGGCGTAGACGATCGCGTTGCTGCTCACCGCCGCACACACCTGCCACGCGAACTCGAGGTCGGCCCACTGCGCGTCGGTCGGTTGCGCGTCGGTCACCACGCGCCAGGCATCGGTCCTGCCGCCGAACGGGTCGGGCTGCTGCACGAGCAGGCCACCGTCGACGGGGCGGACGTCGTACGCCAGCGGTGATGGTGCGGCGGCCGACAGCACGCGCATGTTCTTCTTCGCGGCGAAGACGTCGAGCGCCTCGGGGTCGTAGCCGGGAGCGACGACGACCTCGGTGAACACGTCACCGATCGCCCGCGCCATGTCGGCGGTCACGGTGCGGTTGGCAGCGATGATGCCGCCGAATGCGCTGACCGGGTCGCACGCGTTCGCTCGTACGTAGGCGGTGGTGATGTCGTCGGCCACAGCAACGCCGCACGGGTTGGCGTGCTTCACGATCACACAGGCAGGCCCGTCGAAACGGTGCACGAGCCGCCACGCCGCCTCCGTGTCGAACACGTTGAGGTAGCTGAGCTCCTTGCCGCCGTGCTGGGTCATCGTGTCCCACCAACTCGCCGCTCCCACTTGGCGGTAGCGGGCACCCTCCTGGTGAGGGTTCTCGCCGTAACGCAACGGCTGGGCGAGCTCGAGCGCGAGGTGGATCGACGGCGGCAACGCGGCGGGTTCGCTGTGGTCGTCGAGCGGCGTGTCGTCGAGCCAGGTGACGATCGCCGCGTCGTACGCGGCGGTGTGGGCGAACGCCGTGCGCGCCAGACGCCGGCGGGTCGCTGCGCTCAACACGCCATCGGTGCGCAGCTCGTCGACGACTGTCGTGTAGTCGCCCGGATCGACGACGACGCCGACCGACGCGTGGTTCTTGGCAGCCGCGCGCACCATCGCCGGACCACCGATGTCGATCAGCTCGATGCCGGGATCCGACGAGAACGGATACAGGTTGACGACGACGAGGTCGATCGGCTCGATGCCGTGCTCGGCCATGTCGGCGACGTGCTGCGGGTTGGCGGGATCGGCGAGGATGCCGCCGTGGATCTTCGGGTGCAGCGTCACGACCCGGTGGCCGAGAATCGCCGGCAGGCCGGTGAGGTCGGCGACGTCGGTCACCGGTACGCCGTCGGCAGCGATCGCCGACGCCGTACCGCCGCTCGACACGATCGACCAGCCGAGGTCGTGGAGCGAACGGGCGAGGTCGACGATGCCGGACTTGTCGTAGACGGAGAGCAGCGCGGTGGGCACGGACCGACCGTAGCGAACCGGCCACTCGGAGTCCTCACCGCCTCACGGCCTCGCCGAAGCGGGCCGATCGGGTGCAGTCACCCAACATCTCCCGGCGAACCGGCTACGGTGGCCCCGACGGCGAACCGTCGACTCGAATCAACAAGGGGAAGCGCACACGTGGATTTCAGCAAGTTCAAGACATCTGACTGGCTCATCGTCGGCGGTGGTGTCGCGATGCTCGTCGCCGGTTTCCTGCCGTGGGTGAAAGCCAGCGTGATGGGATTCAGCGACAACGGCAACGCCTTCGACTTCTTCTGGACGGGAACGCTCCCGTGGATCTTGCTCATCGCCGCCGCGGTGGTGACGGTGCTCGTGATCCAAGGCACGCTCAAACAAGACATGGCGCCGTGGACGCTGATCTTGCTGGTCGTGACGGCCCTGGCGCTGTTGCTCCTCTTGATCCGCCTCATCTTCAACCCGCTCGAAGGCAAGGACCAGATCACCGGCCTCGCCGGTGGATCGGTGAGCCGCCAGATCGGCCTCTACCTGGCGGTGCTCGCCGGCATCGCCTCGGTCGCCGGCTCGTACCTCAACTTCCAAGCGTCCGGTGGCGACCTGAAGGACCTCACCGACGTCAACAAGTTGAAGTCGAGCTTCAACAAGGGCGACGATGCTCCGCCGCCCCCGCCGCCGCCCGCTCCGGGTGGTGACGTTCCGCCGCCCCCGCCGCCGGCCTGAGCCCCGGCTCCAGAACGACGAACGGCCCGGCGCACGTGCGCCGGGCCGTTTCGCGTGCGGAGTTCTTCGGGGTTCAGAGCGTGGCGACGATGTCGGCCATCAACTCGCCGGCTTCGGTCGGGTTGAGACCGACCTTCACCCCAGCGGCGCTCAGGGCGTCCATCTTGCCCTGCGCGGTGCCCTTGCCGCCCGACACGATGGCGCCGGCGTGGCCCATCTTCTTGCCGGGAGG
>CAZQCP010000242.1:0-2712 GCA_964592115.1 uncultured Ilumatobacteraceae bacterium | reverse complement strand
CATTTTTCGGGGTTGGCGCGCGACACTGGCTCGATGGGATCGCTGCAACAGCACAGTCGGCCCGTCGACGACGTGATCGCCGACCTCACGGCCAAGCGGGTGAACGACGTGAAGTGGGGCGACGGGCGTACGTTCGGGATGGTCTACGACGGCGGCCCGACCGTGCACGAAGTCGCCGAGGCGGCCGCTCGGTTGTACCTACACGAGAACGCGCTGAACACCCAGGCGTTCCCCTCGCTGCGTCAGATCCAGTCCGAAGTCGTCGGCTGGACGGCGTCGCTGCTGCACGGCGACGATGGGGTGGCCGGGTTCATGACGAGCGGCGGCACGGAGTCGATCCTGTGCGCCGTCCTCGCGGCACGTGAGCGGGCAGCAGCCGAACGGGGCGTCACCGAGCCCGAGATGGTCGTGGCGGAGTCGGCGCACGCCGCGTTCCACAAGGCCGCGCACAACTTCGGGATCCGGCTGCACAAGACGCCGGTGAGCGACGATTGGACCGCCGACGTCGACGCGATGGCCGCGAGGGTGGGGCCGAACACCGTGCTCGTCGTCGGCTCGGCACCGCAGTACCCGCAAGGCGTGCAGGACGACATCCCAGCGATCGCCGCGATCGCCGCCTCCGTCGGCGCGAACTGCCACGTCGACGCGTGCATGGGCGGCTTCGTGCTCCCGTTCGCCGAGATGCTCGGCCGCGAGGTGCTGCCGTGGGACTTCCGCGTCGACGGCGTCACGACGATCTCGGCCGACATCCACAAGCTCGGCTATTCGCCCAAGGGGGCCTCGGTGGTCCTCCATCGCACGAAGGAATCCCGCGCCTACCAGACCTTCGTGTTCGACGACTGGCTCGGTGGGTTCTATGCGTCGCCGAACATGCAGGGCTCACGGTCCGGCCTTCCGATGGCGTGTGCGTGGGCGGTGATGTCGCATCTCGGGATCGACGGATACGTCGAGCTCACCCGGACCGTGCTCGACAACGCCGATCAGTTCCGTGCCGGCGTGGCGGCGATCGACGGGATCCGGGTGCTCGGTGATGGGCGATTCCACCTGGTGGCGATGGCGGCCGATCCCGACTTCGAACCGTCGATCGACATGTTCGCCCTCGGCGATGCACTGCTCGCTCGCGGCTGGTACCACGACCGCCAGGCCCCGCCCGACAACCTCCATTCGACCGTCAGCAACACCAACACGGGCGTGATGGACGACTACCTCGCCGACCTCGCCGAGTGTGTCGCCGCCGTCGTCGGCACCCGCACCACCGATCGCTCCACGACGTACGCCACACTCGAGTAGGACGCAAGGAGCGACGAAGCACTGCGGGGGAGTCCGAGCACGGGCGGTCCAGCGCCGCTCGGTGCCGACGTCGTGGACAGATAGATAGGATTCCTATATCATGGGGTGATGGACCCCGATCCGATGATCCTCGACGTGGCCGGCTGGGTGAACAGCGAGCCCGTCGAGCTCGGCGATCTGCGTGGCCGTGTCGTGTTGATCGAGGCGTTCCAGATGTTGTGCCCCGGCTGCATCAGCCATGGGCTGCCGCAAGCGCAGCGTGTCCACCGAACGTTCGACCGCTCCGACGTCGTGGTCCTCGGCTTGCACACCGTCTTCGAACACCACGACGTGATGGGTCCCGATGCGCTGGCCGTGTTCGTGTCCGAGTACAAGCTCCGGTTTCCCATCGCCATCGACCGCCCCGTCGACGGACGATCGCTCCCGTCGACGATGGAGCGCTACGGCTTGCAGGGCACGCCGAGCACGCTGCTCCTCGATCGAGCCGGTCGGCTTCGACACCGCGTGCTCGGCGCGCTCGACGACCTGACGCTCGGTCGTGACATCGGTGAACTGCTCGCCGAACCGCGCCTGGAACCGCCCGACCATCACACTGGTCCGAGCGGCGAGAACGCGCCCGCCGCGATGCAGCCAGACGTGTGTCGACCCGGAACAGGCTGCGACTGAGCCGCCCACGTGGTGAGTCGACGATGAGCACCGACCGTCCGGAGGAGCTGGCTGCCAAGATCGCTGCTGCGCTCGAGCGGCTGGCCCGCGCCCAGCGCGCCCACCGCCAACGCGTCGCCACCGAGCGCGGGCTCACGCCGTTGCAGCTCGACCTCGTGACCACGCTCGCCGACGGGGTGCCCCCCGACCCCGTCGTCGGGCGCCTCGCGATCGAGGTCGGTGTCAGCCAGCCGACGGTCACGGACTCGTTGCGCACCCTCGAGCGCAAAGGACTCGTCGAGCGACGCCGCGACCCCGCCGATGGCCGGCGGGCATCGGTCGTGCTCACCGCGCTCGGCCGAGCGCTCACGAACGACCTCGGTGGACCCCACGACGAGGTGACTGCGGCGATCGCCACGCTCCCCGCGGAGACGCAGGAAGTTGTGCTCCAGACGCTGTTGGTCGTGATCGCCCGGTTCGTCGACCACGGTGTGATCGATGTCGCCCGCACGTGTTTCACCTGTGAAAACCACCGCTTCGACGGCACGACGCACCGCTGTGCACTGCTCGACGTCGACCTCCCGGTGGCGGACCTCCGGGTCAACTGTCCCGATCACCGCGCTGCCTGACGGCGCGTCCGCGGCGGCGACCCACGCCACGTGGCAACGTGCGCGGAGGCATCCGTCGAGACGGCCCGCGAACGAGGGTTTTCCCGAGGCGCATCGACCAGCACCGTCCGTATGGTGACCGCCATCGCGAAGGGCGCGGGCCCGGGCG
>CAZQCP010000241.1:0-2776 GCA_964592115.1 uncultured Ilumatobacteraceae bacterium | reverse complement strand
TGGCCTGGCGCTGGTGCGTTGTTGCATGTGGTGTCTGACCCCGGATGCAATCGTCATCGCTCGGCGCCACTGACTCGTCGCGGTTGCATGTGGTGTCTGACCCCGGATGCAATCGACTGACCCCGGATGCAATCGACGGGGTGGGTGGGGCTTGGCGAGGCCGGGTTCAGAGCGCGAGCAGCCGCTGGGCGGCCAGGGTGGGCGTGATCGTGCCTGCGGCGAGCTCGGCTTCGAGGTCGGCCGCCGCGGCGCGCACCTCCGGGCGGACACGGAAGCGTTCGATCAGCTGGTCGTCGACCGTCGACCACATCCAGTCGATGCGCTGGCGCGCCCGGCGGCGAGCGAAGGCGCCCGACTTGGTGAGCACCTGGCGGTGGCGTTGCACCTGTGCCCACACGTCGTCGAGACCCGCGCCGGTCGTGGCACTGCACGTCAACACCGGTGGGACCCACCCGCTCTCCGCCGGGTGGAGCAGGTGCAGCGCCGTCGCCAGCTCGCGAGCCGCGAGGCGCGCTGGTTCGACGTACTCGCCGTCGGCCTTGTTGACCGCCAGCACGTCCGCGAGCTCCAACACGCCCTTCTTGATCCCCTGCAACGAGTCGCCGGTGCGAGCCAGCATCAGCACGAGGAACGTGTCGGTCATGTTGGCGACGGCGATCTCCGACTGGCCCACACCGACCGTCTCGACGAGCACCACGTCGTAGCCGGCGGCCTCGACGATCACGATCGACTCGCGGGTCGCCGCGGCGACGCCCCCGAGCGTGCCCGACGTCGGCGATGGGCGGATGAACGCGTGCGGGTCCACCGACAATCGCGCCATGCGCGTCTTGTCGCCGAGGATGCTGCCCCCGGTGCGTGACGACGATGGGTCGACGGCGAGCACGGCGACGCGATGGCCGCGCTCGGTGAGGAGCGTGCCGAGCGCGTCGATGAACGTCGACTTGCCGACGCCGGGAACGCCCGTGACGCCGACCCGGATCGCTCCACCGGCGCGCGGCAAGAGCCGCACGAGCAGTTCCTGGGCAAGCTGCTGGTGCTCGGCGAGGCGCGACTCGACGAGCGTGATCGCCTGACCGAGCGTCGTGCGATCCCCGGCGAGGATGCCCGCCTCGTACGCGTCGAGGTCGACGGCGCGCGCCATCGTCAGCCGATGCGCCGCTCGAGCTCGCCGAGCAGGTCGACGACGGCGTCGGCGATCACGGTGCCTGGCGGGAAGATTGCCGACGCACCCGCGGCACGTAGTTCGTCGAAGTCTTGCGGCGGGATGACGCCCCCGACGACGATCATGATGTCGTCGCGGCGCAGGTCGGCGAGCTCCTGACGCAGCTCGGGCACGAGTGTGAGGTGCCCGGCGGCGAGGGACGACACGCCGACGATGTGCACGTCGGCTTCCACCGCTTGGCGGGCGACCTCCGACGGCGTCTGGAACAGCGGCCCGACGTCGACGTCGAAGCCGAGGTCGGCGAAGGCGGTGGCGATCACCTTCTGGCCACGGTCGTGGCCGTCCTGTCCCATCTTCGCGACCATGATGCGCGGGCGGCGGCCGAAGCGATCCGAGAACTCGCCGACCATCCGCCGGGCCAGGCTCACGTTCGGGGCATCGCCGATCTCGCTGCGGTACACACCCTCGATCGTACGGATCGCCGCGGTGTGGCGACCGAACACCTGCTCCAGGGCGTCGCTGATCTCGCCGACGGTCGCCGACTTGCGGGCGGCGTCGACGGCGAGGGCGAGGAAGTTCTGTTCGAGGCCGGGCGCCCGCGACCCGTCGACGGATGCCGCCGCAGCCGCGGTCAGGCGCTGCAATGCCTCCTGGCAGGCGACCTCGTCGCGCTCAGCGCGCAAGCGCTCCAGCTTGGCGAGCTGCTCGGCACGCACGGCCGAGTTGTCGACCTTCAACACGTCGATCTGATCGGCCATCGTGTCGGTCTCGTCGGGGCGGAACAGGTTCACGCCGATCACCGGCTGGCGTCCCGAATCGATGCGCGCCTGCGTGCGTGCGGCCGCTTCCTCGATGCGCATCTTCGGGATCCCGGCGCCGATCGCTGCCGTCATGCCGCCGGCCAGCTCGACCTCTTGGATGTGACGCCACGCCGACTGCGCGAGCTCGTAGGTCAGGCGCTCGATGTAGTACGAGCCACCCCACGGATCGATGACCTTGGTCGTGCCCGATTCCTGTTGGAGGATCAGCTGCGTGTTGCGGGCGATGCGCGCCGAGAAGTCGGTCGGCAGCGCCAGCGCCTCGTCGAGCGCGTTCGTGTGCAGCGACTGCGTGTGCCCCTGCGTGGCAGCCATCGCTTCGACGCACGTGCGCACGACGTTGTTGAACACGTCTTGCGCGGTGAGCGACCAACCCGATGTCTGGGAGTGGGTCCGCAGGGACAGCGACTTGTCGCTCGTGGCCCCGATGTCCTTGACGAGCCGCGCCCACAAGAGCCTGCCGGCGCGCATCTTCGCGACCTCCATCGCGAAGTTCATCCCGATCGCCCAGAAGAACGACAGGCGCGGCGCGAATGCATCGACGTCGAGCCCCGCCTCCATGCCGGCGCGGATGTACTCGACGCCGTCAGCGAGCGTGTACCCGAGCTCGAGGTCGGCGGTCGCCCCGGCCTCTTGCATGTGGTAGCCGGAGATCGAGATCGAGTTGTACTTCGGCATCTTCGCCGACGCGTAGGAGAAGATGTCCGAGATGATCCGCATCGATGGCTCGGGGGGATAGATGTACGTGTTGCGGACCATGAACTCCTTGGGCACGTCGTTCTGGATCGTGCCCGTG
>CAZQCP010000240.1:0-2781 GCA_964592115.1 uncultured Ilumatobacteraceae bacterium | reverse complement strand
GCATCGAGGTCGCGGCGGGACAACTCGATCTGTTGCACCCGCTCGATCACCGACATGTTCCCCATGCCGACAACAGTACGGAAGGGGTGTTACAGGGTTAGCTGGACCCGCCGCGGTGGAATGCCGCAATCCTCAGGCGGGCGCGCGATGAACCGTGCCTCCACGTGGGCCTGGATGTCGGACAGCCGCATTTTCCGGGGTCTCACGCCCCTGCGACAGCCGACCGTGCCAGCCAGCGATCCGACCGATCCGTGAGACGCACAGCGAACTCGTGAACAAATGGACTCGTAGATCGACCATTTGTTCGCGAGAAGGCCGGAGCCGGCGCGCAGTGGGGATGCGCGGGCTGTCACATCGCTGGCTGCTGCGTCGTCGGATGGGCATGAACACGAACAGCGACATCACCGACGCGCGTCGCCCTCGACCGGCTGACGTCGGCGTCAGCTCGTCGCGAGCGCTACGTCGGCTTCCCGAACCGCTCTCCGATCCGCCGGCCGACCCGTTGCTCGATCCGTCGGCCGATCCGGCGGAACACGCGGCGATCTCCGAGTCGCTGACGCTGGGCTTCTTGCGCGTCCTGAGCGTGGTCTGCCGTTCGCCGCCGTTCTCGTGATCTTGTGCGGCAACCATCGCCGTAGAAGATCACGAGAAGCTGGAGTGGCGCGGCAATAGCACATCGGGCGCGAAATACGGCGGATCGCGCCATTGGATCTGGAATTCGGCGCCGCTAGCATGACACGCCGGTCTGTTCGCAGACTCGTGGCGCCCGCGCCGCGCCTGTCCATCTCGCCCTGTCCGCTTCACCCGAGGGAGTCACCCCTGCCAAAGCCAAAGGAAGACGCGATCGTCCTCGAAGGGACGATCCTGGAATCCCTGCCGAACGCGATGTTCAAAGTCGCGCTCGACAACGGCCACGAAGTGCTCGCGCACATCTCCGGAAAGATGCGTATGCACTACATCCGCATGGTCACCGGCGACCGCGTGCAGGTGGAGCTCACTCCCTACGACCTCACCCGAGGTCGGATCACCTACCGATACAAGTAATCCGTTCGAGAGCACGAGTAGAGAGAACCATGAAAGTACGACCAAGCGTCAAGCCGATGTGCGACAACTGCAAGGTGATCCGTCGCCATCGTCGCATCATGGTGATCTGCACGAACCCCCGTCACAAGCAGCGTCAAGGCTGACGGGTACAGGAGACAACACATGGCACGCATCGCCGGCGTCGACATCCCCCGCGAGAAGCGGTTGGAGATCTCGCTCACCTACATCTTTGGCATCGGTCTGCCGACGTCGCAGAAGATCTGCGCCGATCTCGGCCTCGATCGAGACACCAAGGTGTCGAACCTGACCGAGGACGAGGTCAACCAGATCCGTACCTACATCGATCAGAACCTGAAGATCGAAGGTGACCTGCGCCGCGACGTGCAGGGAGACATCAAGCGCAAGATCGAGATCGGCTGCCTGCAAGGCGTCCGGCACCGCAAGGGCCTCCCGGTCCGCGGTCAGCGCACCCACACCAACGCCCGCACCCGCAAGGGCCCCAAGCGCACGGTCGCCAACAAGAAGAAGGCAGTTCGCAAGTGAAGGATCAGCAGTAATGGCGAAGCAGACCACGAGCCGCCGCCCACGCAAGCGCGACCGCAAGAACATCTCGACGGGCATCGTTCACATCAAGAGCTCGTTCAACAACACGATCGTCTCGATCACCGACACCGAAGGCAACGTCATCGCCTGGGCGAGCTCCGGTGGGGTCGGGTTCAAGGGCAGCCGCAAGAGCACGCCCTTCGCCGCCCAGCAGGCCGCCGAGAAGGCTGCCCGTGCGGCGATGGAGCACGGCTTGCGCCGCGCCGAGGTGCAGGTGAAGGGCCCGGGCTCGGGCCGCGACACTGCCGTCCGGTCGATCCAGCAGACCGGCATCGAGGTCATCTCGATCAAAGACGTCACGCCGGTTCCCCACAACGGGTGCCGCCAGCCCAAGCGTCGGCGCGGCTGAGAGAGGACTGAGTCATGGCTCGCTACACCGGACCCAAGGTGCGCATCTCGCGTCGCCTGTCCACCAACATCTTCGAGAACGAGAAGGGCCGCCAGGCGCTTGACCGCCGCCCCTTCCCACCAGGCCAGCACGGCCGCACCCGTCGTCGCAACTCCGGCAGCGAGTACCTCGCCCAGATGCAGGAGAAGCAGAAGGCGAAGTACATCTACGGCGTCCTCGAGCGTCAGTTCCGCAAGACCTACGAGGAAGCGCAGCGCTTCCAGGGCAACACCGGTGAGATCCTGATGCGCCTGCTCGAGCAGCGCCTCGACAACGTGGTGTTCCGCGCCGGTTGGGCCTCGACCCGCCCGCAAGCACGCCAGTTCGTCAACCACGGTCTGCTCCAGGTGAACGGCAAGCGCGTCGACATCGCCAGCTTCCGCGTCAAGAAGGGCGACGTCGTCTCGTTGTCACCCAAGGCGCAGAAGATGATCGTGATCCAGCACAACATCGACACCCTCGACCGGTCGCTCGTCGGCTGGCTCGAGTCGGGCGATGGTGGCAAGGCCGTCACGGTGCGCAGCCTCCCCGAGCGCGAGCACATCGACGTCCCCGTGCGCGAGTCGCTCATCGTCGAGCTGTACTCGAAGTAAGCCGCTCTCGTCCCGTCCGCACGTCCCGTCTCGTAACTCGGAAAGGTTCCGAAACCCATGCTCGTCATGCAGCGCCCCACCATCGAAGCCCTCGGCGAGGAGTCCGACAACCGTCAACGCTTCGCCATCGGCCCGCTCGAGCCCGGCTTCGGC
>CAZQCP010000239.1:0-2796 GCA_964592115.1 uncultured Ilumatobacteraceae bacterium | reverse complement strand
CGGCGAGACCGTTACCGAGGGAACCATCACCCAGTGGTTCAAGAGCATCGGTGACTCCGTCGCCGCCGACGAGCCGCTCTTCGAGGTGTCGACAGACAAGGTCGACACCGAGGTGCCGTCGCCGATCGCTGGTGTGCTCACGGAGATCCGCGTCGCGGAAGGTGACACCGTCGACGTCGGCACGGTGATCGCCGTGATCGGCGACGCCGCGAGCGCGCCCGCGGAGGCTCCCGCCGAGCCCGCCGCCCCCGCTGCTGCGCCCGCTCCCGAAGCACCGGCCGCCGCCGAGCCCGCACCGGCACCTGCCGAGCCGGCCGCTGCCCCGCCGCCGCCACCTGCTCCCGCCCCCGCCGCACCTGCGGCCGAGCCCGCTGGCTCCACCGAGGCACCGGCACCGGCGCCCGCTGAGTCGAGTGGCGACAACCGCTTGCTGTCGCCTGTCGTGCGGCGCTTGGTCAACGACAACAACCTCGATCCCGACCAGATCCCCGGCACCGGGCCAGGCGGGCGGATCACGCGCGACGACGTGCTCGACTACCTCGATGGTGCGGGCAAGGCGGCACCCCCAGCCGCACCAGCCGCTTCGCCTTCACCCGCACCAGCCTCAGCGCCCGCAGCCCCGGCCCCGGCGGCCGCACCCGCCGCGCCGGCACCGGCTCCGGCAAGCGCGCCGCCTCCACCCGCTCCCGCTCCGCAGGTCGCGGCGGGCGAGCGCGACTCGGCGATCAAGCTGTCCAAGATCCGCAAGCTCACCGGTGAGCACATGGTGATGAGCAAAGCCACCAGCCCGCACGCGTTCAGCGTCGTGGAGGTCGACTACGCCAACGTCGACGTCGTGCGCAATCGGGTGAAGGCCGAGTGGAAGGCGAGTCACGGGTTCAGCCTCACCTATCTGCCGTTCATCTCGCGGGCGGTCATCGACGCGCTGCGCGAGTTCCCGCACCTCAACGCCAGTGTGAGTGGCGACGAGCTCGTCGTGCACAACTACGTCGACCTCGGCATCGCCGTCGACCTCGACTACGAGGGTCTCCTCGCTCCCGTCATCCGCGACGCCGAGACGAAGCGGCTCGCGGCGATCGCGGGAGAGATCTCCGACCTCGCCAACCGCGCCCGCTCGCGCAAGCTGACACCCGACGAGATCTCCGGCGGCACGTTCACGTTGAGCAACAACGGTTCGGCTGGATCGGTGTTGACGATGCCGATCATCAACCAACCCCAGGTCGGGATCATCTCGACCGATGCGGTGGTCCGCAAGCCTGTCGTCACCGCTGGCCCCGACGGCGGCGAAGCGATCGCCATCCATCCCGTCGGCAACCTGGCGATGAGTTGGGACCATCGAGCCTTCGACGGCGCCTACGCGGCGCGGTTCCTGGCCCGGGTGAAGGAGATCCTCGAGACGAAGGACTGGTCGACCGAGCTCTGACGCTCGGCCAGCACTCATGCGTCTGCCGCTGCGTGTTCGCTGGTTGGGCCGGGTGCCCTACCGCGAGGCGTTGGCGGTGCAAACCGCGTTGTTCGATCACGGTCGCGGCCACCATCTGTTGTTGCTCGAGCACCCGCACGTGTTCACGCACGGGCGTCGAGCGGACCTGGCGACGAACCTCAAGTGCGAACCGGCGGCGGTCGGCGCCGAGCTCGTCGCCGTCAAGCGCGGTGGGGACATCACGTATCACGGTCCCGGCCAGCTCGTGGGGTATCCGATCGTGTCGGTCGACAACCGGATGGGCGCTGTCGACCACGTCCACGAGGTCGAGGCGCTGATCATCGACGCGCTCGCCGAGCTCGGTCTTCCCAACGCCGGCCGCTTGGCGGGCTTCGCCGGTGTGTGGCTCGACGTCGATCACCCCGATCCCGCCGTCGAGCCGCGCAAGATCTGCGCGATCGGCGTGCGCCTCGCCCGCGGCCGCACGATGCACGGGTTCGCGCTCAACGTCACGACCGATCTCACCTACATGCGCGAGCACATCGTGCCGTGCGGTATCGCCGACCGCCCGGTGACCTCGCTCGCCGAGGAGGGCATCGACGTCGACATGCGCGACGTCGTCGACGTCATCGCCCGGCTCGCCGGCCAACGTTGGGGCGACGGGGTGGTCGAGCGCCAGGACGTCGCTTGGAAGCAGGCCGCCGGCGATCGAGATCTCGCCGCGTTCTCCAGGGGAGAAGGGCCGGGAGCCACCGAGCGTGTCGTGTCGGAGCGGGCGGCCCGCCGGCTCGAAGCGGCCGGGGTCACGAGCGGATTGTCGATCGCATCACGCAAGCCCGACTGGCTGCGCGCCAAGGTGCGCCTCGACGCCGACGTCACCGCGCTGCGGCGCACGATCCGCGACCTCGATCTCGTGACCGTGTGTGAAGACGCCGGATGTCCGAACCTGTCGGAGTGCTGGAGCGACGGCACGGCGACGTTCATGGTGCTCGGCGAGCGTTGCACGCGGGCGTGCGGGTTCTGCCTCGTCGACACCCGCCACCCGCTCGCGCCCGCCGCCGACGAACCGGCGCGGGTCGCCGAGGCGATCGACCGGATGGCGCTCGACCACGCGGTGCTCACGATGGTCGCCCGCGACGACCTCGCCGATGGCGGCATGGCGCACGTCGCCGCCTGCGTCCATGCGATCCGTCGTCGCCGACCCGGCGCACGCGTCGAGACCCTGATCTCCGACGCCAAGGGCGACGATGCCGCGCTCGATCTGATCTTCGCTGCCCGGCCCGACGTCTTGAACCACAACATCGAGACCGTGCCGCGGTTGCAGCGGGCCGTTCGACCATCTGCCGGCTATGCCCGCTCGCTCTCCGTGCTCG
>CAZQCP010000238.1:0-2809 GCA_964592115.1 uncultured Ilumatobacteraceae bacterium | reverse complement strand
CCGTCGGCCTCGACGACCAAGCCGCCCAGCGTCTCGAGGGTCGCTGCCGTCGGCGCGTTGCCGACGAGTCGGTTGACGAGGTCGTGCGTCGGGCGGTCGACGGCACCAGCGGTCGGCACGCCGAGGTGGGCGAGTCCGTGGCGGCCGTGATCTTGGATCGTCGCCCCCCAGCCGGCCGCGAGCACGATCAACCCGCTCACGAAACGCTCCGAAATCGCACACGTGACCCGGGCACGAGCAGGGCGGGCGGATGACGTTCGGCATCCCACACGCGTGTCGCCGTGCGCCCGATCAGGTGCCAACCGCCGGGCGATGGCGACGGGTAGACGGCGCTGTACCTGGCCGCAATGGCCACGGATCCGGCAGGCACTGCGGTCCGCGGGCGCTCGAGACGCGGCAGGTGGAGGCGTGGATCGAGCCCGGTCAAGTAGCCGAAACCCGGACTGAAGCCACAGAACGCCACGCGGTAGTCCGCCCGCTCGTGCGCCTCGATCACCGCATCGATCGACAGCCCGGCAGCCGCCGCCACGGCGGGCAGATCCGCGCCGTCGTAGACGACGTCGACGACCACGTTCGGTGGCGGCTCCGGGGTGCGCGCGCCGACCACGACCGTCGCCAGTGCGTCTCCGAGCGCGCCGTCAGCGGCGCTCGCGCAGCGCACGACGACCGAGGTCTCCGCGGGCACGACGTCGATCACGCCCTCGAACCCGCGGATGCGCACGGCATCAGCCCATGCCGCGGCGTCGTCCAGGCCTTCGACGATCCAGGCCGTTGGACCGTAGGGGCGCAGGCGTACGGCCATCGTGGCCCTACCCGGTGAACGAGTACAACCCGATGCCCGCCTCATCGAGTGCTCGCCGCACGGCCCGCGCCAGCTCCAACGCACCCGGCGTGTCACCGTGTACGCAGATCGAGCGGGCACGCACGGCGATGACAGAACCGTCGACGGCCACCACCTCGTTGTCGGTGGCGATGCGCACGGCCTGGGCAGCGACCTCGGAGGGATCGGTCAACACGCTGCCTTGCTCGCGCCGTGGGACCAATCCTCCGTCAGGACGATAGGCGCGGTCGGCGAATGCTTCGGCCACCGACTCGAGTCCGGCCGCGTCCGCTGCACGAAGCAGCGCGGACTCGGGGAGGCCGAGCACGGCCAGCGACGGGTCGTACTCGACCGCTGCGTCGACCAGCGCGCCTGCCAGGTCAGGCTGGCCGGCCACCGCGTGATAGAGCGCGCCATGCGGCTTGACGTACGCGATCTCGGCGCCGGCGACCTGGGCGAAGGCGTCGAGTGCACCCAGCTGGTACAGGACGGCGTCTCGCAGCTCGTCGGGGGTCATCTCGATGTGCCGGCGACCGAAGCCCGCCAGATCGGGATACGACACCTGGGCACCGATCGCCACCCGCTTGGCCACCGCGACGGTGCACGTCGATCGCAACACCGACGGGTCGCCGGCGTGGAAGCCGCAGGCGACGTTGGCGCTGGTGACGATGTCGAGCATCGCCGCGTCGTCGCCGAGCTGCCAGACCCCGTACGACTCGCCGAGATCACTGTTCAAGTCGATGGCGACCACTGACCCGACCGTAGTGCGTCGCTCGAGAAGGCGAAGGACGGCGGCGGTGCCGATCTCGGTCAGATCGTTCCCGCCTTGCGGGAGTATTCCCACCGAGATCGCTGGATAGGCGCGGGTGGGGGTCGTCAGCTGATCAGTTCGCACGCCTGGGCGAGCAGGGCCAAGGTGTGGGCGTGCAGCTGGTCGCCCGTCTCCTTGGGCGCGAGCCCCGCGCAGGCGCGGGCATGCGTCCCTTCGAGGATCAGCCCGAGGCGGTAGCAGGCGAGCACGTGGAACCACGTCACGCTCGACAGGTCACGATCGCTCCCCTCCCCGTACCGCTCGATGACCTCGTCGGTCGAGGGCAGGGCGGCACCGGCGACGGGCGTGATCGCGCTGCCGGTCCGGGTCGGCCAACACGCCAGGAGATGGCCGAGATCGAGCAGCGGATCCCCGATCGTCGCCAGCTCCCAGTCGACGATCGCCGCCACCCGCGGTTCGCTCGGGTGGATGAGGACGTTGGCGAAGTGGAAGTCGCCGTGGATGATCCCCGGTCGCAGATCGCCGGGGCGGCTGGACTCCAACCACGCGCCGACCTCATCGACGCCGGGGATGTCGGGGCCCGCATAGCCGTCGAGCTCACGGTAGCTGTCGAGTTGCTTGCGCCAGCGGGGCACCTGTCGCTCGCCCCACCCGTCCCACTTGCCGAGGTCGGCGATGCCGCGCTCGTTCGGATCGACGCGCCCGAGGGCTCCGATCGCGTCCGCCATCGACAGCCCCATCTCGCGCTGCGCGACGCGGTCGTCGGCGAATGCCGGCGGGAGCCCGAGCGTGACGTTGTAGCCCTCGATCGGCTGCATCAGGTAGA
Source organism: uncultured Ilumatobacteraceae bacterium (assembly GCA_964592115.1). Classification (GTDB taxonomy): domain Bacteria; phylum Actinomycetota; class Acidimicrobiia; order Acidimicrobiales; family Ilumatobacteraceae; genus Sva-07. Next base: position 391 of record CAZQCP010000238.1, on the reverse strand, counting down.
ACGCAGCCCCGATCACGGACTCGTCGGGCTCGGCGGCGATCAGCTCCGGGTGGGGTACGTCGGTTCCCGCGAGCGCACCGAGGACACGCGCCTCACGACGCATCGTCTCGTCGCTGTTGGCGCGCTTGTGTGGCGGCGGACGACGCAACACGAAGTCGCGCTCGCCGCGGCGGAAGCGGATGAGGATGTTCTGGGTGCCACCGGTGAGCTGGGTGACGTCGAGGAGCGGGCCGTGCTCCAGGCCCCGCTCGTCCATCCACGTGCCGATCCGTTCGAGGTCGACGAGTGCCGGGTCGATGGCTGTCATCGGCGCCGATCCTGTCAGGATTCCCCCACGCCAATTGCATCCGGGGATTGCATCTGGGGTCAGACACCACATGCAACGACGCAC
>CAZQCP010000237.1:0-2880 GCA_964592115.1 uncultured Ilumatobacteraceae bacterium | reverse complement strand
CTAGCGGCCAACCACCTCCAGGGTCCCTTGTGAATTCTCTGGCATGTGTCTGGACCACCTCCCTTCTCTGGTGGATGCGACAGTACCCGCGCCCGCGAGCGCGTTCCAGCCGGTTTTGCTCGTTCAGGTTTGCTCGTTCAGGTCGAGCGGCTCCGGCGGTCGAGCCACGACGCGGCAGCGAGCAGCACATAGAGGATCGACAACCCGATCGGCACCCACCGGTGCTGATCGTCGGTGAGCGGGATCAACAGCGCCGCCACCACCGCCGCGCCGAGGAAGAAGATCGCCCGACGGTCCATCAGTTGAACACCGCCACGACGGCGTACGCGAGCGACGCGATCAGCCACGCGCCGGGGATCGTCAACACCCAGGCCCACACGACGCGGGTGGCGACTCCCCAGCGCACCGCAGTGAGCCGGCGACTCGCCCCGACGCCGACGATGGCACCGGTGATCGTGTGCGTCGTCGACACCGGGATGCCGTTGTGCGACGTGAAGAACAATGTCACCGCGGCCGCCGACTCCGCGGCGACCCCACCCGCAGGCTGCAGCCGCGTGATCCGCGAGCCCATCGTCTTCACGATCCGCCAACCGCCCATCAGCGTGCCCAGCGCGATCGCCGTGTGGGCGGACAACACGACCCACAGCGGTACGTCAGATCCTGTCGGCAGGTGCCCGGAACCGATCAGCACGGCGAGGATCACGCCCATCGTCTTCTGCGCGTCGTTGCCGCCATGCCCGAGGCTGAATGCCGCCGCGGACGCGAGCTGGCCGACGCGGAACCCGCGGTGCAGACGCTCGACGTTGCGGTAGCGGTGGAAGACCCACATCAAGATGAGCATGAACACCATGCCGAGTGCCAGGCCGATGAGCGGCGACAACACGATGAACACGCCGATCGTGCGCAGGCCCGACGGAACGAGCACGCCGAAGCCGCCCTTTGCCACGGCGGCACCCGCGATCCCACCGACCAGCGCGTGCGACGAGCTCGTCGGCAGCCCCAAGAAGAACGTGATCAGGTTCCAGACGATGGCGCCGATGAGGCCGGCGAAGATCACGCCGACCGACAGCACCTCCGGTTCGACGACACCGGTGGCGATCGTCGCCGCCACGACCGTGCCGAACACCAAGAATGCCGCGAAGTTGAAGAACGCCGCCCAGATCACCGCCAGGCGCGGGCTCAGGACGCGGGTCGAGACGATCGTGGCGATCGAGTTGGCGGCGTCGTGGAAGCCGTTGACGAAGTCGAAGGCCAGTGCGATCGCGACGACGACGATGACCGCGAACAGGTCCATCGATCAGGCGTGCTTCAGCGCGATCGCCTCGACGACGTCGGAGATGTCCTCCATCGTGTCGAGGGCGTCCTCCATCGCCGCGATGACGTCTTTCCAGTAGAGCGTCTCTCTGGCCTTGAACTCCTGGGAGTACAGGCGGCGCAGCGCGTGGCGGTAGATGTCGTCGCCGACGGTCTCCAGCCGGTCGATCTCGTCGAGGTGCGCCGACAGCCCCTTCATCGACTTCAACCCGGCGACGAGCGCCACCACCTCGTCGGACATCGCCACGAGCACGTCGGCCTGCTGCACGAGCTCGGGCACGACCACCACGTCACGGTCGCCGAGATCGAGCAGGTGGGCGACCTCGGTCATGTCGTCGACCATGTCGTCGAGCTCCTCGGCGAGCGCGTGGATGTCCTCGCGGTCGAACGGGGTGACGAACGACGTGTTCAGCCGCGTCAGGATCTCGCGGGTCAGGCGTTCACCGGTCTCCTCGAACCCATTGGCGATCGTCGCCGCGTCACTCGGATCGTCGAGGAGTTGGCGGATGCGCCGCGCACATGCGCCGACGTTGGCGGCGGACTCGTCGAACAGTTCGAAGAACCGTTCGTCACGTGGGATGAGACGGAACCGCACGAGATCAGCAAGCTAGCCGAGCCCGCGCCGACGCCCCGCATCCCAAGCAACGGTTGGGGACGGGCCCCAGCCGTTGCTTCTTTTCCACAGCCTCAGATCGTGTACGCCTGGTTGCCCAAGATGCGCGACGCGAGCTCCGCGTCGCCCTCGATCTGTACCTGATCGAGCAACGCGTCGGAGGCGACACGGCCCGCGCTGCGGCGGGTCATCACGCCGACCGGCATCGTCAGCGTGACGGTGGCCTGGCCATCGAGCTCCGGGACGACCGCCGCTCGCTCACCGACGAGCACGTGCATCGAGCGCACGACCGCCCCGCCGTCGGTGAGCGCGAACGTGACCGACTGGCCCGTCGTCGCACCTGCCTTCTTGCCGACGACGAACCCGAGCGCGGTCGCCATCTCATCGAGTGTCACTTCGACGGCGAGGCCCCACTCATGACCAGGCCGACCGACCGCATCGCGCATGTCCTGCTCGTGCAACCAGCAGTCGAACACACGGATCTGCATGAACCTGCCATACGTGTCCTTGCCCGCTGGCGTGAACGACTCCGCGTCCCAGTCGTCCTGGCTCATCGCTTCGAGCGTCGCCAGGCGCGCGCTGGTGGTCTCCGCGAAGCGGTGCCGGACTTCGGCTGGCGCCACGCCCCGCAACGACTCGATCCAGCGCTCGTTCATCTCGCCGATGTCGTTGCGCACGTGGCCGACCTGCTCGCGGTCGACAACCACGTCAGGAACCTGCCCGCCCGACAACATCGCCTCGGTGCCGATGATGTGAGCCACGTTGTCTTGCACGCTCCACCCTGGCAGCGGCGACGGGCGCGCCCAGTCGTCGTCGGAGAGTGAATCGAGGAGATCACCGATGCTCGCCCACACCTCGCCGAGCGCGGCGACCGTCCGGTCCTTCGGGATCTGCGATGCCATCTCCCGATCTTGCCAGGCGGGGGATCAGAGGGCGTCGTCGAGGCCGGCGGG
>CAZQCP010000236.1:0-2909 GCA_964592115.1 uncultured Ilumatobacteraceae bacterium | reverse complement strand
GGCGCAATCCTCCTCGACACCTTGCAGTCGGCTGCGCCACGATCATCGGAGTGCAGGAAGTTCCGCCCAACGCTGAGGTGCTCAGCGATGCGCCTCACCGACCGGTGTTCCTGGTGGCCGGTGTCGTGCATCGGCCGTATCGGTCCTGGACGCCGACGGTTCAGCGCTTGCTCCGACATCTCCATGCGGAGGGTCACCCGTTCGTGCCCGAGCCACTCGGCTACGACGACGAGTGGGAGCGGTTGCGGTTCGTGCCCGGCCGATCAGGCGGCGACGGCTGGGCAGCGGTCCACAGCGATGACGGGCTGCGCGCCTTCGGCGAGCTTCTCCGGTCCCTCCACGAGGCGCTGGCCGGCTATCCAGCATCGGACCAGGACCATTGGGCGTTCTCCATCGGCACGCCGGAGCCTGGCCTGGTGCTGTGCCACAACGACTTCGGTCCGTGGAACGTCGTCTGGGACGCTGAACGCCCGGTCGCCGTCCTCGACTGGGATTTCGTCGCGCCCGGTCACCGCCTCGACGACATCGCCTATGCGCTGCGCTATGTCGCGCCATTCGAAAGCGATGAGCGCTGTCTCGATTGGTTCCGCTACGAGCAGCCGCCGCCGCGTCGGCACCGTACGGAGGTGTTCCTCGACGCGTGCGGGGTGCAGCTCGACCTACGCAGCGTTCCATCGTTGGTGAGCGAGCGGTCGCGGCTCACGACGCGACACGTGGACCACCTCGCACGTCTGGGTGTTCAGCCACAGAAGGAGTGGGTCGAGTCGGGGACTTCGATGTCCGATCTGGAGCACGCAGCCTGGGTGGATCGAAACGGCGACCATCTCCTCGGACTCGATGATGGCGGAGCTCCCGTTTCGCGGATGTCGTAGGGGCTCGTTCGGCCTGAACGTCCGCGCCGGCGAGTCCGGGCGCTCCCATCCCACGCGTCCGGGTGCACGTGTCACGCTCGTGCCTGGCACCGGTGTGACATCGGGAGGATCTGGCCTCGGCGAACTGCCAAGATTGCGGCGTGGGGGTGCAGCCTGAGCATCCGGACATCCGGCCGGCCGATGAACGCACGGCGCTCGTTCAGTTTCTCGACCAGTACCGAGCGATCGCTGCCAACGCGCTGCGTGACCTCGTCTGGGAGGATGCGTCGGCGCAGCTGCTGCCGGCCACGAACCTGACGATCGCCGGCATCGTCAGGCACCTGGCGTGGGCCGAGGACAGGTGGTTCCAGGGCCGTCTGCTCGGTGTCGAGATGCCTGTGCCGTGGAATGCGCCTGGCGCGGACGACCCCGACTCCGCGATGCAGCTGCGCGCCGACGACACGGTCGCTGGGATCATCGACCTCTACTCGGCAGCGTGTGCGCGCAGCCGCCGCGCGCTCGCGAGCATCGACTCGTTGGACCAGGTGGCTGAGGTCCCGTCGTTCGGGCGAGGCCCGGTGAACGCTCGGTGGATTCTCGTGCACATGATCGACGAGACGGCCCGCCACGCCGGACACCTCGATCTCCTCCGGGACTGCCTCGCCAACCCGTAGCCCTGTCTGCGGTTCGACTCCGGAGTTGCGACTCAGACCGCACGCGCGGGAGCGTGGCTCCTCACGGGGAAGACGGGTCGAGTACGAACCGGGCGATGGTCGCCAGATCGGGGTTCCAGCCGTCGGTGGCGTCGACGGCGATGGTCGAGAAGGGCAGCGTGAGCTCGTACACGTCGGTCGGCTTGCGCCCGGATTCCATCTCGTCGGCGAATCGGAGGTCGTCGTGGGCCGGGTGACGGAGACCGTCGAGCGCCCGCTGGCGATAGCGGCGCAGCGACACCTCCTGCGGGGTGATGAGGTGGACGTGCACGATCCGGGCGCGCCCGGCGAGGGCCGCAATCGGTGTGTCGGCGAAGCCCGTATGGAATGCCGCCTCGGCCACGAGGCTCGCTCCCGCATCGACCAGCACATCGATAGTGGCGTAGAACGCTTCGAAGGCGGTGGACGCGAACGCCCAGGGTTCATCGTCGCGATCAGCGTGCGAGACGTGGATGCCGGACTTGATGTCATCGCGGCACACGAGCGGCACGTGCAGCCGTCGCGACAGGTCCCACCCGAGCGTCGTCTTGCCCGATCCCGGCATCCCCGACACGACGACCACGAACGGGCGCGGCGGGAGTCGAGGCACCGACACGGCGGCCAGTGTGTCAGACGACGAGCGCGCGGCGAGGTCCAGCGGGCCGGGCGTCGGTGCCCAGCAGACTGACCCGGTCGCCTCGTGTCGGTACTCGCGGAGCACCCGAGGCGGTGATCCTATGGCGGCGGTGGAATCGCCGTGAACGACGTCGGGATCAAGATCGATGCTGGGCTACGCGACCATCGCGGCCCGAGGTTGTAGCATATTGCGATCTAATAAGTGCTACATTTCTGCCATGGGGATGCAACAGGCCAAGCGATTCGGCGTTCGTGATCTCCGCAACGACACACTCGCGGTGAAGCGTGCTGTGGAAGCCGACGGCGAAGCCATCCTGACGCACCACGGCAAGCCGTACGCCGTGGTGCGCCCGTACGAGGAGACCTCGTCGCTCGACGGCTTCTTCGAGTGGCTCAACAGCATCGAGCCGTACGACTCGGGCATGGCTGACGAGTTGCTGGATCAGCGGCGACGGCAAGAAGCCGAACAGGTCGAACGCGACCCGTGGCAGTGATCCTCGACACGACTGCGGTCGTCGGGTTGCTCGAGCTCGCCGCCGATCGCCCCCTCCTCGTGGCTGCGATACGTCGCCACAGCGATCCCGACGACCTCCCGCGGCTCCACCTCGTGACGCTCGGTGAGCTCCGCGCCGGCGTCGAGCAGGTGAGCATGCAGGGCGAACAGGCGAGGATCGACGCGCGGACCGCCACGTTGCGTGCCGCGACGTCCAAGCGCTTTCGTCACGTGACG
>CAZQCP010000235.1:0-3044 GCA_964592115.1 uncultured Ilumatobacteraceae bacterium | reverse complement strand
TGCAGCCGCTCTGCGAGGTCGGACATCCGCATCTGTCGCTCGTCGGACTCCGAGAGGTATACGAGCACCTGGTAGTCGCCGAGCGAGATGCCGTGGCAGGCCAGGTCGCGTTCGAGCGCCGACATGAGGTCGTAGTACGTCTCGATGAAGTTGCGCCAGGCCGCCATCTCGGGCGGAGTCAGCCAACGTGTTGCCATGCCCACCACCTTAGTTACACACCGCAACTATTGTGCTCCACAACAGATTGCATCCGGGGTCAGACACCACATGCAACTGCGCACCAGCACCAGACCGGCCAGCATCATGCGTGCTGTTGCATGTGGTGTCTGACCCCGGATGCAATCTGCTCGGCGCGAGGGCGGCCGTCACCAGCGCGTCGCGATTGCATGTGGTGTCTGACCCCGGATGCAATCAGCCCGGCGCGGAGAAGTGCTCGACGAGGCGGTCGAGTGTGGCCTCGATCGAGCGGGCGTTGCGGCGCGGTGCACCGATCAGCGAGATGAACAGCCGGCTGCGGGCGTCGGTCCAGTCGAACTCCTCGGTCACCTCGGTGCCCCCGTCGACGGGTCGGAGCCGGTACCGCCACACGTGGTGACCGACATGACGCCAGGCGATGAGGCTCGGTTCTTCGAACTCGACGACCTCGTTCGTCATCTTGTAGGGGATGCCGGCCTTCATCGACATCCCGAACTTCGAGCCGAGCGTCAGCCAGTCGCCGGGCGGGTCCGTCGTGGCCCGCACGGTGCCCGAACCGTCGATCAGCGGATGCTTGGACGGGTCGGCGAGCAGGTCGAAGATCGCCTGTGGATCGGCGGGGACGAAACGGATGCCGCGCACGATGCGCTCGTGCGACCGTGAGGTGTCGCCGGAGTCGCCGGAGTCGCTCGTCCCGTCGCCTGCCATCGGGCCAGTCTTGCCGATCCGTGCCAGCTGGCACGCAAACCGCAGCTCATGGCATCCGCCCGTAGGCTCGTCGCCCGATGAAGACGAGGACACTGCTGCTGATGTCGGTCGCGGTCGCCTTGGCCATCCTCCTCGCTGGTGGCGTCTTCTTGTTCCAACTGTCGAACGAGTCGGCGACCGTCGACGTGGCGGCGATCGGGGTCGAGGTCGAAGTCGGCGACGTCCACGTGACGGTGCTCGACGCTGCCGAAGCGGGCGGAACCGTCGCCGTGACCGTCGACCTCGGAGGTGTCGACGATGCCGATGGGATGGACAGCTTCCGCCTCATCACCGGCTCGGATCCCCTGGCGCCGGTCATGGCGCCCGCCGATGGCCGGTGCGCGAGCATCACCGTCGCCAGGCAGCAGTGCCGGATCGACTTCGACGTCAGTGGCGGCGAGGGCTCGAACCGCGTGCTGGTGCTCCGCCGCGGCGACGAGCAACGCCGCTGGGACCTCACCGACTGACCCTTCACGAAAGCGTCGCTGCCGCGTGGCGGCGCGTCCGAATGACGTTGCGGTGATCGGCCGCTACGGTGGCAGGCGATGAGTGAGCACTACGACCTGGTCGTCATCGGAGGTGGCCCGGGCGGTTACTCGGCTGCCCTCTACGGCGCATCCGCGGGACTCAAGATCGCGCTCGTCGAGAAGGACGCCCTCGGCGGCACGTGCCTCAACCGAGGCTGCATCCCCGCCAAGGCGTTCCTCGAGACGGCGGCCGTCAAGCGCCACGTCGACCACGCAGCCGACTTCGGCATCGCCGGCGTCGGCACCCCGAAGATCGAGTTCGCCCGCACACAAGAGCGCAAGCAGGGGATCGTCACCGGCCTCGTCAGCGGCATCGCGGCGATGTGCAAGAACCGCAAGGTCGACGTCTTCAACGGCATCGGCTCGCTCGGCGCCGGCCGCACCGTCACGGTTGCCGTCGCCGACGGATCGACCGCCACGCTCACCGGCGACGCCGTGCTCCTCGCCGCCGGCTCCGTGCCCCGCCTGATCCCTGGCTTCGAACGCGGCGGACCGATCATGACCAGCGACGAGGTGCTCGACCTCGACACGCTGCCGGCGAGGGTCGCCGTCATCGGTGGTGGCGCGATCGGCTGCGAGTTCGCGTCGACGTTCGCCGATCTCGGCAGCGAGGTCACGATCCTCGAGGGCCTGCCGAAGATCCTCCCCGGCCTCGACAAGGATCTCGCCAAGGTCGTCGAGAAGTCGTTCAAGAAGAAGAAGATCGCAATCCGGACCGGGGTCATGGTCAACGGCCACACGCCCAACGCGTTCGGTGGCACGTCCGTGTCGTACGGCGACGGCGAGTCTGTCGAAGTCGATGCCGTCGTCGTGTCGGTCGGCCGCCGCCCGTACGCCGACGAGCTCGGTCTCGACGGCACCGGTGTCGTCGTGAGCGACCGGGGCTTCGTCGACGTCGACGAGCACTGCCGAACGGGTGAGGACGGGGTGTACGCGATCGGCGACCTGATCGCCACGCCGCAACTCGCTCACGTCGCCTACGCCGAAGCGATCATGGTGATCAAGGACCTCCTCGGCGAGGGGCCGCTGCCCGTCGACTACAACCGAGTGCCGTGGGCGATCTACTCGCATCCCGAAGTCGCCTGGGCCGGTCCCGACGAGGAACAAGCACGCGCCGCGGGCTACGACGTCGTCGTCGCCAAGCACCCGTTCAAGTTCAACAGCCGGGCGATGATCCTCGGCGAGACCGAAGGCCTCGTGAAGATCATCGCCAAGAAGAACTCCGACGGCAGTGCAGGACAGATCCTGGGTGTGCACATGGTCGGCCCGTGGGTCACCGAACAGCTCAGCGGCGGCTATCTCGCCGTCAACTGGGAGGCGACCGTCGACGAGATCGCCGAGTTCATCCAGCCCCACCCGAGCTTGTCGGAGTTGTTCGGCGAGACGGTGATGACGCTCACCGGCCGCAACTTCAACGGCTAGACAAGACCCGTCGCGGTTCGCCCCGAACCACACACGATCGAAGACACAGACAGCAGCGAGGATTCACGACCCATGGCAGACGTCACGCTTCCCCAGCTCGGCGAGACCGTTACCGAGGGAACCATCACCCAGTGGTTCAAGAGCATCGGTGAC
>CAZQCP010000234.1:0-3083 GCA_964592115.1 uncultured Ilumatobacteraceae bacterium | reverse complement strand
TGGCGACGACGAAGAACGGCTGCGGCACGAGGTGGGTGACCCCACCGATCGTGACTTGCTGTTCGGCCATCACTTCCAGCAGCGCCGACTGCACCTTGGCGGGCGCCCGGTTGATCTCGTCGGTGAGGAGGAAGTTCACGAACACCGGGCCGAACTCGACGTCGAACGACTCGGTGCTGCCGCGGTAGATGCGAGTGCCGGTGATGTCGGACGGGAGCAGGTCGGGCGTGAACTGGATGCGGGCGAACGAGCCGCCGACGACGTCGGCGAGCGTCTCGGCGGCGAGTGTCTTGGCGAGGCCGGGCACCGACTCGAGCAGGCAATGCCCGCGGCACAACACGCCGACGAGCAGTCGTTCGAGGAGGCGCGTCTGGCCGACGATCACCTTGCGCAGCTCGAAGAAGATCTTCTCGAACGTCTCGGCGGTCTGCCGGTCGTCGGCGCTCGGTCCGGGCAGCGTCGGAGTCGTGGGCGCCGCGGTCGCAACGGGCGCGATCGGGGTTGGCGGCGCGGCGGGGTCGGGTGTGTCGTGATCGCTCATCGATGCTCCATCGAGACCGCGTTGATGCGGGCACTCATGTCCGTGTCCATGTGCGTGCCGACGGTAGCCGTGACCTGCGGCGGAGGCGCGTCGCGGCGCGGTGCTCTCACCGAGTTCACGAAGTCGGGTGTGGCCCTCGGTCCGCCCACCGCTGCGTACGCTGGACGGATGACCGATCCCGCCGACGACGCGATCGCGGACGCCGACGGCGCGAGCGAGGTGGAGGCCGCCGGCGCGGTGGATAGCGCCGGCGGCGTCGAGTCTGGCGTCGAGGCGACGCCGGAGTTCATCGCCGAGTTGGAGATCGATGAGCGCACGGTCGCCACGATCGAAGCGGAAGAGGCGGAGGCGGCGCGCCGCCGTTCGGCGATCGAGGCCGGGCGACGCAAGGGCGGTCTCGCCGGCGCGGCGATGGCGGGCGTCATGCTCGGTCTGCGCGACATCTACGAGGGACCGCCGAAGGACGACGAGATCGTCGTCGTCTCCGAAGCGCCGGGCGATCCCGACGACATCGACACCGACGGCATCCGCGGCCGCGTCGACGACATCGACTACTGGGCGCCTCCTCCCGGTTGATCGCACCGAGTCGCGGCGCGGGCGTGTCGGGCACGTTTCCCGACTCGTTCGGAGGGTGTCGGCGTCCGTGGCGTTTTGCGACGAGCGTGCCGACAGCTTCGGAGCTCGTCGGGCTGTGTGGCGGGTGGCGCGGTCAGGCGTCGAGGGCGCCGAGTACGCCGCGGATGAAGCGCTCCGTCGACTCCTTGTCCATCCCGGCGTCGGCGAGCACACCATCGCCTGCTTCGGCCTCGAGCAGCGCCAGCAGCATGTGCTCGGTGCCGATGTAGTTGTGCCCGAGGCGCAGCGCCTCGCGGAACGTCAGCTCGAGCACCTTCTTGGCGTCGTCGCTGTACGGCACCAGCTCGGGCGGCTGATCGACAGCCGGAGGCAGCGCCGCGCGGACCTGGTCGCCGAGTTCGTCGAGCGTCACGCCGGCGTCGATGATGGCGAGCGCGGCGATGGCCTGCGGCTCGGTGAGCAGGCCGAGCACGAGGTGGGCAGGGGAGACCTCGACGTTCCCGGCTTCGCGGGCCGCGTCGTGTGCGGCGACGACGGTGTTGCGCGCCCGCGTGGTGAAGCGGGCGAAGCCGTCGTTCGCATCGTCGTCACCGGCGGGATCGCCTGGGTCCTTCGGGACGAAACGCTTGCGTGCCGCCTGCTTGGTGACCCCCATCGCGCGGCCGATGTCGGTCCACGAGTAGCCGGCGTGACGGGCCTGGTCGACGAAGTGACCGATGAGGTGGTCGGCGACGTCGCCGAGGTGATCGGCGGCGACGATCGCGCTGGTGAGGCGTTCGAGGTCGTCGTCGTGGACGCGTGAGATCGCGTCGATCAGGTCATCCAGTCGGACCGCGGGATCCGGAATGCGTGGTGGGATGTCAGCCATGTCGACAACCCTAGGTTGTCGAACCGGGATCGTCAACCCCAGGTTGTCGCTTCCTGCCCGCCAACCCGAAAAATGTCCGATTCATGCCGCTGCGCGGCACCGGACGGACATTTTTCGGCACACATCGGCACGCTTCGGCGCATATTGGCGTCCGGGTCAGGCGAAGGCGCCGGGGCGGGCGAGGATGCGGCGATGCCAGCGGCTCGGGGTGAGGAGCAGAGCGCGCGGTTCGTCCTCGAACATCCAGCGGGCGAAGTTGCGTCGACCCCATTCGCCGCTGGCGCCGACGACCCGGATCGCGCCGCGGGCGCCCCACGACCGGGCGAGCAGCGAGCCGAGGCGGAGCGACATCGCGTGGTCGGCGGCGAGGTGGTGGGCGACCTCGGCCTCGTAGATCGAGGCGACGTCGGCCGGCTGGAGCGCGCCCCCGGCGACGACCGCCTCGGCGGCGAGGCGACCGCTGAGGAGCGCCTGGCCGATGCCTTCGCCCGTCATCACGTCGGTCGCCATCGCCGCGTCGCCGACGAACAGCACGCGTCCGCGGGCGAGTACCGCCTCGTCGATGCGCGCCGGGATAGGCCAGGCCGTGTGACGATCCTCCATCTCGAAATCGGTCCCGAGCGCCTCGACGATGTGGGGCCGCCGCAACAGATCTGCCCACAGCTGCTTCATGTCCTGGATACGGCGGGCGCCGTCGCGCAACACGCCGAAGCCGACGTTGGCCCGGCCGCCCGGTAGCGGGAACGACCAGGCGTAGCCCGGCAGGAGGTCCGGCTCGAACCACACGTAGAGCTGGTGCGATGCGGGGCCGGTGACGTTGCGGGCGTACTGGCGAAATCCGTGCCATTCGCCCAGGTACCCGGTGTCGTGGGCGCCGACGGCCTTGCGCACGCGGCTCCACATGCCGTCCGCCGCGATCACGTAGCGAGCATCGATCACGAACCCATCGGCGACGACCGTGACGTAGCCCTCGCCTCGCTCGTCGGAGCCATGGTGCGCGAGCGACACGAAGCCGTGGCCGTCGAGCACGTGGGCGCCGGCATCACGGGCGAGGCGCACGAGCGCATCGTCGAGCTGCAGCCGCGGCGCCACTGCCGC
>CAZQCP010000233.1:0-3118 GCA_964592115.1 uncultured Ilumatobacteraceae bacterium | reverse complement strand
GCCAAGTAGCCCGACGTGCACTGCCCACCGGCCCATATCCGCCAGGTTGGAGCCGGTCTCACGCTTGAGGGGGTTCAACCACTGGTTCACTCTCGTTACACCTTTCCATCTCGCTTGCAGGACCCGCACCGTCTGGCAGTACCGGCAACGTTCCCGCGTCGTCAGGGCTGCTCCCACCCTCCCCTGCACTTCCAGGATCAGGCTGCCCTCAGCTTCATTGGCCTGCTGCGACAGGCCAGCGGTGGAGTCCTTTCACCTCCACCTGGTCAACAGGCGCCTCGTGGCGCACACGACGGACATGAGATTCTCCCCGTAGGTGGTTACGGGTTCTCCCCGGGGATGGCCATCTGAGGTTCCCCGGGGACGGTCATGAGGTTCCCCACTTTGACCATCCGTGTTGTGGGTGGTCCTCCTCGGTCATCGTGCCGGTTGCTGAACACCTGCACGTCCGAGGAGGACCGTCATCTCATGTACTCGAAGGAGAAGATCATGGAGATACTCGAGGCTTATGACCTCACCAAGTCGTATCGGTCAGCGGCCGCGCTGACCGGTTGCGATCATCACACCGTCGCCCGCTACGTGGCGGCCCGGTCGGCCGGTTTGGACCCGTCGACGGGCGGTGAGCGGGCGACGGTGACCGAGCCGTTTGTGGACAAGATCTACGAGTGGGTCGACCGTTCCGATGGTCGGATCCGTGCCGATGTCGTCCACGAGAAACTCGTTGCGATGGGGTATCCGGGCTCGGAGCGTACGACGCGCCGGGTGGTGGCGGCGGTGAAGGACCGGTGGCGGCGTACGTCGCATCGGGTCTACATGCCGTGGATCACCGAGCCGGGGTTGTGGTTGCAGTGGGACTATGCGGCGGGGCCGATGCTGGCCGGGCAGCGGGTGGTGTTGTTCGTTGCGTGGTTGGCGTGGTCGAGGTTCCGGGTGGTGGTGCCGTTGCGGGATCGCACGATGCCGTCGGTGATCGCCGCGCTCGACGCGACGTTCCGTCGCTGTGGTGGGGCGCCGACGTTCGCGTTGACGGACAACGAAAAGACTGTCACTGATCGGCACATCGCTGGGGTGGCCGTCAGGAATCCGCAGATCGTGGCGGTCGGCCACTACTACGGCGTGTCGATCACTACGTGCCGGCCGGCCGATCCCGAATCGAAGGGCGGTTCGGAATCGACGGTGAAGTTGGCCAAGGCCGACCTGGTCCCCACCGGACACAACCTGCTCGGCGGTTACGAGTCCTGGGAGCAGCTCGTCGCGGCGTGCGACGCGTTCATGGACAAGGTCAACGGCCGGGTGCATCGAGCCACCGGTGAACGGCCGGTGGCTCGTCTCGAGATCGAACGAGCGCATCTGCATGATGTGCCGACAGATCCGTTCACCGCGGCGTTCGGTGAGACCCGGGCAGTTGGCTGGTCCTCGACGTTGAATCATCGCGGCGCCCGCTACTCGGTCCCGCACGATTGGGTGGATCAGCGGGTGTGGGTGCGTGTCGAAGGCGACCAGCTCGTCGTGGTCGCCACGCCGCCGTCGGGTCCCGTCGAGATCGCCCGGCATCGTCTCGTCGGCTCCGGCCAGGTCAGCTTGGATGCCGCCCACTATCCCGAGCGGCGCAGCGATCCGTTGCACCGTCAACCCAAAGCACGCACTGTTGCCGAGGCCGGGTTCTTGGCGATCGGGCCGGGTGCCGCGGCTTGGCTGGTCGAGGCCGCCGCGGTCGGCACCCGCGGGATCGAGCATCGCATGCGTGAGGTGGTCGAGCTCACCAAAGTGTTCGACCCGGGCGCGGTCGATCGGGCGCTCGGGCAAGCCGCGATCGTGTGCCGGTTCACGATTGCCGATCTGATCTCGATCCTCACCACCACAGCCTCCACCACCAACACCACGGTCGCGCCCGAGACGCACTCGTTGCAGTTGGGCACCGCGGCTTGGCGACACATCGGCACCAACCCTGCCGGCACCGACACAGGAGGTCAGTTGTGAGTGAGCGTGTCACCGTTGACGCCGCCGACGCGGCCGAACTGATCGATCTGTTCGAGTTCTTCAGCGACTGGTTCGATCACGACCGCGCCCGCCTCAACGACAGTCTGTGGCGATTCACCGGCAACGACTTCAAGCTCGCCGATCTGCGTGACGACCTGCGCCGCTTCGCTGACCGCCTCGCCACCGCACCCTTCGTCAGGAACATCCCGTGAGCGCTGCCGTCGACCCGCTCGCCGACATCGATCGGCTCTGCCGCCGGCTGCGGATGCCCTACCTGCGCCGCCACGCCAACGATGTGTTGGCCACCGCCAAAGCGCAACGCTGGGACCCCGCGGAGGTGGTGCGGGTGCTGCTCGAAGAAGAAGCTGCCGGCCGCGACGCGTCCACGATCGAGATCCGTCGCCGCAAAGCCGCGTTCCCGGCCGGCAAAACCTTCGACAGCTTCGACCCCACCCGATTCTCCATCCCCGCGACCACACAACACGCCCTCGCGTCACTCGAATGGATCGGCCGTCACGAGAACCTCGTCGTCGCCGGCCCCTCCGGCACCGGCAAAAGCCACTTCTGCGAAGCGCTCGGCCACGCCGCGATCAACGCCAACCTGACCGTCACCTGGTTCAACGTCGAACAACTCGGCAGCCTCGTGGCCCGCCACCGCATCGACGACTCGATCACCAAAGCGTTGAAACCCGTGCTCCGCTCGGACCTCGTCATCGTTGATGACATCGGCCTGCTCCCGATCACCACCGACGCCGCCGAAGGCCTCTACCGGCTCATCGACGCCGCCTACGAACGACGATCCATCGCCATCAGCACCAACCTGCACCCCTCCGGCTTCGACGAGCTCATGCCCCGCACCATCGCCACCGCCCTCGTCGACCGGCTCATGCACCACGCCCACGTCCTGGTCACCACCGGCGACAGCGTCCGCCTCGCCGAAGCCGCCAACGGCAAAGGAGTCCAACCACTCACCTGAACCACCCCCACCGCGGGGAAAACCGTGGCCACCCCTGGGGAATCAACCCGACCGTCCCCGGGGAAAACCCACGGCCACCTACGGGGAGATCACATTGACCGTTGACATTGGTGCTACGCGACTTGATGGGCCACGCCCACGTCGAGACCACCGCGGCGTATG
>CAZQCP010000232.1:0-3140 GCA_964592115.1 uncultured Ilumatobacteraceae bacterium | reverse complement strand
CGCACCCGGAACCGGCCGGTGCGCAAGCCGTTGGCGAGCAACCCGAGTCCGAACATCGCCAGCGTGAGCGCGATCGAGAACGAGTACTCCCCCGCCATCGTCGACTTCACGTTGCCGCCGTAGATCGAGTAGCTCTCGTCGAGCAAGAAGCACAGACCGGCGACGGCGAACAGCTCCGGGATCGGGTGGCGGAACGCGGCCAGGCGCCCGAACGTCCAGCAGGCGATCGGGAACAGCACGAGCCCCGACACGGCGACGAGCTTGAAGGCCACGCCGTAGGGGAAGATCACGTCGAGGGCGACGATCGCCAGCGCCGGGATCACCATGTAGAAGCGGTACAGCGGCAGGCCGGCGTACCAGTCCATGCTCCAGCCCGAGAGTTGGAAGTTGGGGAGGAAGTGGTCGCGCAAGAACGCCGGCGCCCACACGTGGGCGCCCATGTCGCCGCCCGTCGGCGTGGTGTCGTCGAAGATCAGGTCGCGGCTCGGCGACAGCGGGTTGAGGTGGACGATCAGCATCATCACGACCGTCGTGATGACGAGCACCGACGACGTGACGAGGACACGGATGATGCGGGCGTTGTCCCACGGCCGGTTCCACCACTCGACCGGGCGTCGAACCGTCCGACGAGCTGCCCGCTCGTACCAGGGCTGCGGGGTGGGCGGCGCGGCATCCTCCTCGACCGACGCCACGTCGGGCGCATCGAGGTCCGGGGGGCCGAACTCGTTGTCCGCCCAGGCGTCCGCTGGAGGCGCCTCCGCGGACGCGTCGGGGTCGTGGAGGTCCTCGCTCACCGCCCGACATCATGCCAGCGCTCGGGCGTCCCTCCCCGTCACGCGACGCGACGATCACGCGGCGCGGGCCGGCGCGTCAGATCACGAGGGCGAGGGCGGTGGCGTTGAAGCCGATGTGGATCATGATCGGCATGCCGAGGCGCCCGGTGAGGGCGGCGGCCGTGCCGAGCACGAGACCGAACACGAACAGGCCGGGGAACTCGACGGGGCGGAAGTGCACGAGCGCGAACACGGCGGCGACACCGACGACGGCCAGGCCGGTCGAGAAGCGGCTGGCGAGCGGTCGCTGCAGGAGGCCTCGATAGAAGAGCTCCTCGACCACGGGCGCCCCGATCGCCACGACGACCACCAGCAGCCACGTCGCCGTGCCGGCGCGATCGACCAGGTCCTGGGCGTTCTCCTCCAGCCGATCCTGGGTGAACGTGTCCGGCCAGAACGCTTCGAGCGGGAGGTAGACGACACGCAACAGCACGAGCTGGCAGCCGGCGCCGATCGCCAACCCGACGAGATCGACCCAGGCGAGCGACACCCCGTAGTCGGCGCGGAAGTCGGCCGAACCGCCGCGCTGCGACGCGAGCCACATCGCGGTCAGGTAGCACGCCCACGCGCCGGCGAGGCCGGCGGCGAGGACGCCGAACGTGGCATCGCCGGGCTCACCGTCGTTGAGCACCGCGACGATCAACGACGAGACGAGCTGCGCGACGACCCATCCCCCGACGAACGCCATGATCGCCAGCCCGGCATCGATCGAACGCGGGGCCGCCGATGGCAAGAACCCACCCGCCATGCGGGCGCGTCCGGCCTCGAAGCGATCGACGAAGCGGGCTCCGCGGCGAGGTGGCCGTGGCCGCGACGGGCCGGACGGCGACGACCTCGATGAGGATCCCGCACGCGACTCGACCACACCCCGACGCTACCGGCGCCCGCAGTGGAGCTTCGATCGGGTCGGGGTGAGGATTCGCGTCAGACGGCGATCAGCGGCATGTGGAGCGCGCGGCGGTCGTCGAGCGACCAACCCGAGGGGACCGAGAGCCGGTCGGCGTGGCGGTCGCACAGGTCGTAGGCGTGCGGATCGCGATCGCGGCTCAAGTCGTCGAGCCACACGTGCGAGCGCCCGTAGTGGTACGTGAGCGTGACGGACGCCCGCTCGGCGCAACCGGTGCGGGAGCACTGTCGGGCGGCGCCCGTCGGCGTGACGGCTCTGGTCGCGTTCGTTCCGATCGCCTGCATGGCGTCGAACGCTAGATCGACCCGCGACGTCGACCGCGGATGCTCGCTCCCCTCCGCCGGTCAGAACGTGAGCGGTCGGTGAGAGGGCGACGGTGCGGGTGCCGCGCCTGCAGAACGTGCGTAGCATGGATACATGAACGATCTCCCCCCGCCGCCTCCGCCTCCGCCGCCCGGTCGCGGTCGGGGGTCGCGCGGTGCGAGCGATTCGGGCGCCGAGCGCCGTCAGGGTGATCGTCCGGCGTCGAAGCCGAAGGGCAACGAGTTCGGTGGCGACTCGAGCAGTGGCGCGTCGCGAGGTCCCGGAAGTTGGCCGCGCTGGACGCTGTGGGTGCTCGTCGGCGTCCTCGCCGCCGCGTTCCTCGTGCCCAACCTCTGGCCGAGCGACGACGGCACCTCGCTGACCTACAACGAGTGGCGCACGCAGGTCGAAGAGGGCCTCATCGCCACGGCCGACATCAACACCGGTTCGGGCCGCATCACGGGCGAGTTCACCAACGGCGACACCTACAGCACGACCGGAGGCGGTGATCGCGTCATCTCCGAAGCCGACGAGCAAATGCTGATCGAGCAGGGCGTCGACTACCAGTTCAAGTCACCGAGCAACAACTGGCTGCTCGGGCTGTTGTCGATCTTCTTGCCGGTGATGTTGATCATCGGGTTCTTCGTGTGGATGCAACGCCGCGCCCAGGGGCAGATGGGCAACGTCATGTCCATCGGGCGCAGCAAAGCCAAGAGCTACGACGCCGACAAGCCGTCCACGACGTTCGACGACATCGCCGGGTACACGGGCGTCAAGCAGGAGATCACCGAGGTCGTCGACTTCTTGCGCATGCCGGAACGCTTCCGCGAGATCGGCGCCCGCGTCCCGAAGGGCATCTTGCTCGTCGGTCCTCCCGGTACCGGCAAGACGCTGTTCGCCCGCGCCGTCGCCGGCGAGGCAGGCGTCGGGTTCCTCAGCGTCACGGGATCGGACTTCATGGAGATGTTCGTCGGCGTCGGCGCCAGCCGCGTCCGCGACCTGTTCCAGCAGGCCCGCCGCATGGGCAGGGCGATCATCTTCGTCGACGAGATCGACTCGATCGGCCGCAAGCGCGGCGCCGGCCTCGGCGGCGGCCA
>CAZQCP010000231.1:0-3255 GCA_964592115.1 uncultured Ilumatobacteraceae bacterium | reverse complement strand
CAACGGGCGAGCATGATCATCGTGCCGACCGACGCGCCCGGGTTCAATCTCGTCCGCAACGTCAGCGTGATGGGCCACTCCGGCTCTGGCCATGCCAGCCACGGCGAGGTCGCCTACCACTCGTGCCGGGTGCCGCGGTCGAACCTGCTCGGCCCGGAAGGTGCCGGGTTCATGATCGCCCAGGACCGCCTCGGCCCTGGCCGCATCCATCACTGCATGAGGTGGCTGGGCATCGCAGCGCGGGCGTTCGAGATGATGTGTCAGCGCGCCAACGATCGCGTCATCGACACCGACGGCTCGACCCTCGCCGACCGGCAGGTGATCCAGCACTGGGCTGCCGAGCTCGACGCCAGGATCCGAGGGGCGCGTCTGCAGACGCTTCACGCCGCGTGGATGATCGACCAGCACGGCGCCAAGGTCGCCCGCGACGAGATCTCGGCGATCAAGTTCGAGGTCGCCAACACGATGCTCCACGCCGTCGACACCGCCATCCAAGTGCACGGCGCCCTCGGCGTCACCGACGACACGGTCCTCGCCTACTGGTACCGCCACGAACGCGCCGCCCGCATCTACGACGGCGCCGACGAGGTCCACAAGACCTCCCTCGGCCGCCGCGTCCTCCGCCGCTACGCCACGGCGTGACCGTGACCGTCGGATCGTGCCGTTGGTGAGCGGCGCGAAATCCGACCGGTTCCAAGGTTGTCGGCACGCATCGCGGAATCCGGCAGCAACCCCGACAGCTTCCGAACGAGTCGGCAACCGTGTGACGCTGACGGCGGCGGCGAAGTGGGGCCGGAGGCTACGGCTCGCGGTCGGTGCCGAAGACCGGGCGGCGATGTTGGTGGACTACCGCCATCACGAGCAGCGTGTCGTCGATGACCCGATAGCGGATGGCATACGGAAAGCCAGGTGTTGCCAGCTTGCGCTCGACGACTTCGTCGTCTTCGTTGCGCATCGCCGGCGAGCCAGTCTGCGGCCACTTGGCTGCTCGCAGAACAACGGTGTCGACTACCTCTGAGAAGCGCTCGCCGAGACCGGACAGCTGCTCTTCGTACCATGCCCAGGCGGAGTACAGATCAGCGCGCGCCAACTCGTGGTAGCCGACGCTGAGGCTCACGGCATGCGCTTGGCGCGGAGGTCAGCAAGCCCTTCGAGGACCTCGTCACGAGTGAACGTGCGTGCGTCGCCCGATTCGATCATCTCGGCGCGCCGTTGTGTCTCCATCGACCAGAGGAGATCGATCTCCGCCTGGTCCATCGCTTCGCTGTCGAGGCTGGCGAGCAGTGTGGACGCGACCTTCGCCCGCTCTTGAACCGTCAACGCCAAGGCTTGCTCAAGCACTGAATCAGCAGCGACGCTCATAGCCAGATGGTACCCACCGTGGCGACAGGCCGTCACTCGTCCGGGCATCGCTCCGCCCTCGGCGGTGATGTGGCCGCCGCCGAGTCTGCTGTCCGGTCGGGCGAAGGTTCCGACAATGGGCGCGAGACTCTCCACAGCGCTGACGTTTCGGCACGAGCCCCGACTGGTTCCAAGGCTGTCGGCGTCCGCTGCGGAATCCGGCAGATAACTCGCCAGCCTCGGAGCTTGTCGGCAAACGTTCCGCTCTCGTTACGTGCCTTACCGGTAGCGGCGGATCGCTCGCTTGGCGGCGGCCACGTAGGTGCCGCCGAACTTGATGGCGTGCACCACGAGCGGAGCGATCTGGTGGAGCTCGATGCGTTCCTGCCAGTCGTCGGCCAGTGGTGACACCTCGTGGTAGCCGGCGAAGACGTCGGTGCCGAACCCGCCGAACAGCAGCATCATCGCCAAGTCGAACTCTCGGTGCCCGCCGTGCGCGGCGGGGTCGATCAGCCAACTCTCGCCCGACCGGTCGATCAGCCGGTTGCCCGCCCAGAGGTCGCCGTGGAGGCGGGCCGGCGGCGATCCATCGTCGAACTGGTCGAGCGAAGCCGCGAGCGCGTCGAGGTCCTCGATCACGTCGATCGGCAGCGCGCCGCGCTCGAGAGCGATCGCCGCCAGCGGCTCGAACCGGCACGTCGCGACGAACTCCGCCCACGACCCGCAGGGGTGGTTCGGTAGGCCGAGACTCCCGGTCGTACGCAGGTCATCGCGCCCGAACGCCGGGGCGCCGGCGTCGTGCAGGGCGGCGAGCGATCGACCGAGCGCAGCCTCGTCGGGACGCGCCGTCCCCTCCTCGATCCACTCCAAGACGATGTATCCGCCAGGCGCGATCGCGTCGCCGTCGGACGCGGCGATCACCGCTGGCACCCGCACCGCTCCCGACTCACCGAGCCAGCGCAAGCTCGCCGCTTCGGTGGTGAAGAAGCCCGACGGTGGCGACGGATGCGTCTTGGCGAAGTAGAACGTGCCGCCAGCCACCTCGACGCGGAAGGCAGCGGAGGTGTCACCGCCGCGCACGACCGTGGCGCCCACGACGTCGCTGCCAGTCGCCGCGGCAACGGCGTCGATGACTACCTGCTTCACCCACCCAGTCAAGCTCAAGAGACGACCGCGGGGACGCCGACTTCCGAGGTGACTACTGCAGCGGGGGAGCGCGCGGAGTCGGCGTGTCGATGATGACACCCTGTGGACGACGATGACTTCCGAAGCGTCGGCGTCATCTCAGTAGCGGCGCTGGGCCGGATCGAGGATCGACTTTAGGTAGTTGGTCGGTCGCTCACCGAGAGTGTCCGCGAGCGCGGCGAACATGGCGTCGCGCTGTTCATCGGTGACCCGGTTCCAGCGCTCGAGCTTGTCGGCGTCCGTCCACGACTTCACGCCCATCCTTGGACGCAGCATCGTGATCAGCGTCGTGGCTTCCTCCTCGCCGATCACGTCGCGCAGCGATCCCCAAAGCTGGATGATGTCAACCTCGGTGACCGTCATGCCGCCCTCCTCGATGCCGATGCTGTGAGAGCTGTCGCGCGCATCAGGCGAGGACCCCCACGACGACCGACAACACGGCAACCGTCGCTGCCTGCGTGGTCAACAGCAGCGTCGTGAAACGCCGAGTCAGCCGCGTCTCGATCGCCGCCATGTCCGCGCGGACGGCGGCGAACTCGGACTGCGTTTCGGCACGGTGATCTGCGAGCACGCCGTGAATCTCGGTGCGGAAGTCGGCGAAGCTGGATTGCATCACCGCGCGGAACTTGGCGAAGTCGCTCTGCATCTCCGCACGGAAGTCGGCGAACTCGCGTTGCATTCCGGTGCGGAAGTCGGCGAAGTCGCTGTGCATCTCGGTGCGGAAGTCGG
>CAZQCP010000230.1:0-3267 GCA_964592115.1 uncultured Ilumatobacteraceae bacterium | reverse complement strand
ACGCAACGTAGCCGCCGCCGTCATGTGGCAAGTTGCCGGAGTCGCTCGGCGATCGTGACGACGGTCGGGCGATGGCCGACCCGAGCAGACCGACATCGCGAATCGGTGCGGAGACGATTCCCCGACTTCGCCCGCCACCGGGACCGGTTCTCGGGCACGTCGAGCACACGGTGATCGGAACCGCTGACGATGGAACCCGTCGAACCGGCGCGAACGTTCCGTGGGTACCCATTGACAAGAAATACTGTCAAGGCGTACCTTGGGATCCGTGGACGACGTTCGAGTGCTCGCCGATGCGGCCGCGGTGGAGGTGGCGCTCGACCCGATCCGCGCCTCGATCCTCGACGCGCTGACCGAGCCGGGGTCTGCCTCCACGGTCGCGGCGGCCGTTGGGTCGACCCGTCAGAAGGTGAACTATCACTTGAAGGCGCTCGAAGCCCACGGGCTGGTCGAGTTGGCCGAAGAGCGCGCCTGGGGCGGCATCACCGAACGGTTCGTGCGTCGTGCAGCACGCCACCTCGTGGTTGCCCCCGACGTGGTGCAGGGCGTGGCCATCGACCCCGACGAGGTCGGCGATCATCTCTCGGCGGCGTACCTGATCGCGGTGAACGCGCGGACCGTGTCCGAAGTGGGAGCGATCATGAGCAGCGCGGCGAACGGAACGCGGGTGCCGACGCTCGCCGTCGACGCGGTGATCGGGTTCGCATCGCCAGAACACCGTGCCGCGTTCGCTGCCGACCTGCAATCCGCGGTGGCCGCCCTGGTCGCGCAATACCACCACGACGACGGGCGACCGCACCGTCTGACCATCTCGTCATATCCCCGACCCAAGGAGCCCTCGTGACCAATCCCGAACATTCCGACCATCCCGACCGCGTCGAACACCGGCTCGAGCGCACCTACGCGGTGGCCGCCACGCCCGAACAGGTGTGGGAAGCGATCGCAACCGCCGACGGCGTCGCCGCATGGATGGTGCCCACCCGACTCGACCCGCAGATCGGGGGAGCAGTGTCGTTCGACGTCGGCGGCTTCTGGTCGCACGGCATCGTCACCGACTACACACCGCCGACCCGCTTCGCCTACGCAGAGCCGTGGCCACGAATGGGCGAGCACGACTGGTCGTCGGTGAGCCCGATCGCGACGGAGTTCCTCGTCGAATCAGCATCGGGTGGCAGCTGCGTGATCCGCGTCGTCTCGAGCGCGTACGGCAGCGGAGCGGATTGGGAGCACGAGTTCTTCGAGGAGATGATCGAGGGCTGGGTGGCGCTGCTCGACAATCTCGCGACGCACTTCGACGAGGCGGCCTAGCGGTGCCGCTCGGGTTCACCTCGTACCTGGCCGACATCGCGGCTGCCGACGTCCGGAGTTCCTGACCGGTCGTGGAGCAGGCAGGCGTCGATCTCTACTGGATCCCACTGGGGGCCGGAGTGGGTGGCTCAGTGGTGCGTTGGAGCGGGCGCGCCTACGAGGCGCTGACCGCGGCTGCCGCTCGCCGCACTCGCCGCGATCTCTTCCACTCGGCGATCGAGGTTCACCTCGGCGATGAGACCGTCGCGATCGAGATGGCGCCGGCATGGACACAGCAAGGCGAGCGAGGCGTCGTTGCCCGCGGGCCGGTGGGAAGCCGGTTCCTCGGCAGGTGGAAGCCATTTTGCTACGAGGTTCGCTGCTGGCACTCCGGCTCGATCCCCGACGTTTCGGCTGCGGTGGGTGGACCGAACCGCCTGACGGATGACCCACACGCCGCCGAGCTGATGTTGGAGCTCGTTCCGCAGTTCCCACCGCTGACGTGGGGTCGCGACGAGTCCCGCGTCGGCGACATGTGGAACTCGAACTCCCTGACGGCGTGGCTGCTCGTACGAGCCGGTCTCGACACGCGGGGGATCGAGCCGCCGTTTGGCGGACGGGCACCCGGTTGGGGTGCCGGCCTCACCGTCGCCTCCCGTGTTCCGTAACATCGGCGCATGCCATTGGGGGAGTCGGTGACGCTTGCCGAGCTGGAGGTCGACCCGTACCCGGTGCTGGCACGGCTGCGTGCCGACGAGCCGGTGTCGTTCGTGCCCGACCTCGACATGTGGCTCGTGACGCGCTGGGACGATGTCGCGTACGTCAACGCGCATCCCGAGCTGTTCACGAGTGCAACCGAGCCGAGCTGGTTGAACGACGTGCTCGGCCGCAACATGTTGGGCACCGACGGGGAGGAACACCGGCGGCTCAAGGATGCCCTCCAGCCGACGTTCTCTCCGTCGGCGGCGGGGGAGTGGACCCGGACCCGGCTGCCGCTGCTGTGCGACGAGCTGCTCGACCGGTTCGACCCGGCTGGCACGGACGTGATGACCGCCTACGCCGAACCGATCGCCGTGATCGCGCTCCAAGATGCGCTCGGCTGGACGAACGCGTCGTGGTCCGAGGTCGGCGAGTGGACCCGCGGGGTGTGCGCCGGGCTCGCCAACTTCTCGAACGACCCGGACCTGGCGGCGCTCGGCCAACGCGCCAACGCCGAGTCGGGCGACTCGATCCGAGAACTGGTCGTCCCGCGCCTGTCGTCGACCGGGTTGACGTCCGACGAGATCGTCAACAACGTTCGCCTGTGCATGTCCGGCGGCATCAACGAACCGCGCGATGGCATCGCATTGACGATCTGGGCACTGCTCACCCACCCCGCGGCGCTCGCGTCGTGCCGAGCCGATCCCGCGCGCTGGCGCGGTGCGTGCGAGGAACTCTTCCGGTGGATCTCGCCCGTCGCAACCGCCACTCGACAGACCACATCCGACGCCGAGCTCGCCGGAACGACGATCGAGGCTGGGGCCATCGTGGCCGGAGTGATCAGCTCGGCCAATCGCGACGAGCGTCGGTACTCGCACCCCGACCGGTACGACATCGACCGGAGCGAAGGAGCCCACATGGCGTTCTCCACCGGCGCTCACGTCTGCCTCGGCGCCTGGCTGGGTCGCACGACCGTACGCGTCGCCGTGCAGCGCTTCTTCGAGCGCTTTCCCAACGCCACGCTGGTCGGCGACGTTGAGATCCGCGGTTTCGAGTTCCGCGGCCCGACCCGCCTGCTCGTCGCTACCTGACCACGCCCGGCGCGGTTCCAGCCCCGGACGTTGAACGAAACGACGACGGCGAGACGATCTGTGACGGGTGTTCAGCAGCCGGTGGCCGCTTGCAGCGCTCCAGTGCCTGCTCGCCCTCGGCGAGTGGAAGCTCGCCCCACCTGGCAACGTCGTGTTCCGATGCCAAGCGGTTCAGGTGGAGCCGGATCGC
>CAZQCP010000229.1:0-3277 GCA_964592115.1 uncultured Ilumatobacteraceae bacterium | reverse complement strand
GCGGATGAGCCCCAACCCGACGATGCCGGCGAGATAGTGATCGAACGTCACGGGCGCCATCTGACGAACCGTACGACGTGAACCAGTCGCGCCTGGCGTGAGATTCCGCGCTGGAAGCCGAAGCGGCCGGTCAGCGGCGGTCGTGGAGCTTCTGCAGCAGGTCGAGCTGGGGGCCGGCCTCGGGACCCGCCGCTGGACGGTGACGGCGGACCACCTCGAGCGCGTCGTCGAGTGGTACGTCGAGTGACACCAAGATGGCGACCGCCGTCGTGCCCGCACGGCCGATTCCGGCGCCACAGTGCACGATCACCCGCTCGCCTGCCGAGACCCGATCGACCAGGTCGTCGAGCACGGGAGCGAACTGGTCGAGCGCGGGCGCGTGCAGATCGGGGATCGGACACCACACGACTCGTTCCGCCGGCTGCTCGCGCAGCCATGCCACGTAGTCGGGATAGCGATCGCTGAGCTCGTACGCCTCGTTCAGGCAGACGACCACGTCGGCGCCGACCCGCTCCATCAACAACTCGGGATCGGGCCCGATGGCGTGCTTGCCACACAGCCACAGCCGACCCGACGCCGGCGGAGGCAGCGGGATCTCGTGGATGCCGCCGTCGGTGTTCATGCCTTCATGATCGCTTGCGCCGACCGTCGACGCACGACTCGTCGTCAAGTGTCGGTCGCCTGTAGTCACACCATGCGATAATGTGACCACATGGATGTGGGAGTGCGGGAACTGAAGGCGAAGCTGTCGGAGTACCTCGCTGCGGCCGCCGCAGGTGAGGACATCGTCGTCACCGATCGCGGACGACCGGTGGCTCGACTGGTGCAGTTCGGCAGCGTCTCGGCCGTCGAGCGGGGCATCGCCGAAGGTTGGATCGACGCGCCGCGACGTCGCCGCCTCGAGCCCGCGGCGCGGTACCGCTCGCCGTCGTCGGTGCTGGACGTACTCGACGAGGACCGCGGGTGACGCTGTACGTCGACTCCAGCGCTCTGCTCAAGCGGTACATCGACGAGCACGACTCCGACGTCGCGGTCGAACTGATGCACACCGATCCGGTGCTGCTGACGTCGCGGATCACCGAGATCGAGGTGAGACGGAACCTGACGCGCCTTCTCGAACCGCCCGATCTCGATGCCGCTCGACGGCAGCTCGCCGTCGATCTCGACGCAGTCGGGCTGATCACCGTCGATGCCGTGATCTGCAACGACGCGGCGCGCATCGCCGAGCAGACGCTGTCCCGCTCGCTCGACGCAGTCCACCTGGCCTCGGCCAAGCGAACCGGGTCGGCGACCACCGTGCTCACCTTCGACATCCGCCAGGCCCGCGCCGCACGGGCGATCGGCCTCGACGTGATCGGCTGCTGATCCACACGAATCGTAGGATCTGACCATGCGATCCGACGACGATCGCCCCGGCTCGCGACGGCGGATGGTGCCAGGCCGGCGACCCGCGGGGTGGGTTCGTCGCCGGCGAGCAGCGCTCAGCGGCCGTCGGCGCATCGGCTGACATCCACCGCTCGAAGGCCGACGTCGCGCAGTGCGGCGGCCAACGAAGCACTCTCGACCGCATCGGCGAGACCATTGTCCTCAGTCACCAGGTGCAGCCCGTCGAGTGCCGCCCGGCTGACGATCCACTTGTCGTTGTGCGACAGTTGACGGTTCGTGGTCGCCGACACCACACCGAAGACCCGAGCCTCGCGCTCGTCGGGAGCGGGCGCTGGTGCGAGCTCTTCGAGCACGAAGCGCAGCGTGGCCTCACGCGAACGGAGGACGTCGTCGGGCATCGATGCAGCGCGAACCACGCCCTCGTGTAGTTCACCGATGGTGACGACGTGCACGAACGGCACCTCGCCGTGCTCGGCGAGCACGTCGGCCACCGTCTGGTTCCCCCGCTCGAGCCAGCCGATCACCGCTGACGTGTCGAGGATCACGCCCACCGGTCGACCTGCGACGCCCGGTCGGCGTCCTTGGCGCGGCGGAGCTCGTCGGACCAACCGGTGTCGACCTTCGGGAGCGCAGCCGCCCGTCGGAGCAGCGCGTCGATCGGCGACTCGCGCACAGACCGCAGCTCGGCGACACGCTCGCCGCGCCGCGTCAGGAACACCTGATCACCGGCTTCGACCGCAGCGATCACGGTCTGCGTGTGGTTGCGCAGATCACGGATCCCGAACTCCTTGACACCCATCGCGCCAATGTAGCACCTTGCTGCTTGTGGTGCTACATACTCGTTTCCGGTGGGCAACTCCTGAGTCGCTCCCAGTCAGCTGCGCTGCAGGTCGGCGAGGAGCAGGTCGACGAGCGACTCCTCGTGGACGGCTTGGCCGGTGCGGTTGATGCACGCCGACAGCTCGTCGTCCCACGGTGTGGCGCCGACCTGCGTGCCCAGCGGCAGCGTCGGCCGGGCGAGCGCGTCGAGGTAGTCGCCACATCCGAAGCGCCACGGCTGTGCTCGGTGCGCGCGAACGAGGTGCCCGACGATGGCGACACCGCCGGCGTCGAAGTCGGCGTGGACCAACACGGACGCGCCGCGCTCGACGAGCACGGCGATCAGCGACGTCGCGACCGACTTCGGCATGCCGTCGGTGCACACGAGCGGCGCGCACGACGCTCCGAGCGCGTCCGCGGCCGCGGCGACGATCGACGGGTTCTCGCACACGTGCACGACCAGGCCTGCGAAGTCGTCGGCCCCGGCGAGCGTCGACGGTGCACGCACCATGCGCGACGTCAATCGCACCGGTTCGCCTGCTCGGCGGGCGGCGTCGAGGATCGAACCGGCCGACCCGGGGAGACCGAGCGTGAGGACCGACGAGTTCAGCGCGTCGACGTCGACGGCGAAGGTCGCCCATGCCCGACGAGTCGACGTCTGCCCCGACAGCGTCTGCACCGCGTCGGCGACGACTTGGCCGACGACCCGGTCATCGTCGAGGGCGTGGGCGTCGCCGGTGAGGTCGGCGGCCAGCACCGGCAGTGGTAGCGGCGGCAGCGGGCGGTCCGAGCCCGTTCGACGGTCGAGCACGGCCGCCACCACGTCGAGCGCCTGCGCGACCTGCTCGTCGGGGGCGGTGACGCCGAGCCGAGTGAGACGTCCCCGCGCTCGCAGCGAGTCGAGCCACGCCCGGACCCGCTCGTCGGCGGCGACGGGGTGACCGCGCAGTTCGCCCCACAGCGACTCGCGGTCGAGCGCCGCGGACGCACGCTCACCCGACCGGTCGCGCAGCGGGCCACCGAGCGCCTCGACCACCTCGACGAGCCCCACCGCGTGTGGGCCCGTCCGCAG
>CAZQCP010000228.1:0-3279 GCA_964592115.1 uncultured Ilumatobacteraceae bacterium | reverse complement strand
TCCGCCAACTCCTCGACAGCCGTTGTGCCGGCCATGCTGCTCTCTACCTGCTCGAACGCGGTCTCGCGACGAACGACGAGGTCGGCGGCTTCCTCGATGTCGGCCCGCTCGTCGACCTGCTCTCCACC
The DNA here is from genome assembly GCA_964592115.1 of uncultured Ilumatobacteraceae bacterium. Classification (GTDB taxonomy): domain Bacteria; phylum Actinomycetota; class Acidimicrobiia; order Acidimicrobiales; family Ilumatobacteraceae; genus Sva-07. The sequence continues at coordinate 3,151 of CAZQCP010000228.1, read as the reverse complement.
GTGATCGACTCGCCAGCCGACCTCGACCGGCTCTTCCGACACACGCAAGAGCAGGCGGACGACGATCTCATCGACGAGATGTGGCGCCACGACCAACCCGAGACCGTCGAGCTGCTCGAGGCGCTCGGACGCCACCTGACCGACAAGTCGCTGGCGAAAGCGGCCCGCAAGGCGGTCTTCAAGCACCGCAGCTGGCTCGCCAACCTCCAGCGCTGACCGATTGCATCCGGGGTCAGACACCAGATGCAATCGATGGTGGCGATGTCCCTCGCGCGTCGGCCGATTGCATCTGGTGTCTGACCCCGGATGCAATCTCGGTGGGCCGCCCCTTGTACATGCCCTTGCACATACTCAAGGTGTTGCGCGACGCCGGGCTGGTCGAAGTGCGCCGCGACGCCCAGCGGCGGCTGTACCGGCTCCGTCCCGAGCCGCTGATGGAGCTCGACGCATGGCTCGAGCCGTACCGTGCGGAGTGGACGGCACGGCTCGATTCGCTCGAAGTGCACCTGCGGCGCACGTCGACACCGACCTCCAGCCGTCGTCCCCCAGCCCCGCCCCCGACTCCGACCGATTCCGCGAGCCGAAAGGCCAACCGATGACCGAGTTCCCCGCCTCCTCCTCCTCCGCCGCGCAGGCGCACTACGCCGAGCTCGGCTTCGCGCCGCCGGTCGACGCGCCCTGACGAGCGGCCGCTCGTCGCCCCAATCCAGAACGCAGAAAGGAACACGGAATGTCTCAACTCCTGCGAGTACAGAACTTCATGGTGTCGACCGACGGCTTCGGCAGCGGTGAAGGCCAGAGCCTCGAACGACCCTTCGGGCACGCCAACCCGGCCGAGCTCGCCTCGTGGGCCGGTGCCACCGCGAGCTGGCCGAACCGCACGGACCCCGGCGGCACCCGCGGCCTCGACGACTACTTCACCCGTGACTTTGCGCACAACATCGGCGCCGAGATCATGGGCCGCAACAAGTTCGGTCCCCAGCGTGGTCCGTGGGAGAACCTCGACTGGCAAGGCTGGTGGGGAGATGACCCGCCGTTCCACACGCCCGTGTTCGTCCTCACCCACCATCCCCGGCCGAGCTTCACGCTGAGCGACACCACGTTCCACTTCATCGAGGCCACGCCCGCGGACGCGCTCCAGCGAGCGAAGGATGCCGCCGACGGCAAGGACGTTCGGCTCGGCGGTGGCGTCGCCACCGTCCGGCAGTTCCTGGAGGCCGACCTCGTCGACACGATGCACGTCGCCGTCGCGCCCGTCGAGATCGGCCGCGGCGAGCGGCTCTGGAACTCACCCGACGACCTGCTCGACCGGTTCCACCTCGAGACCGTGCCGAGCCCCAGCGGCGTGACCCACCTCATCTTCTGGCGCCGATAGCGACCGCTCGGCACTCATCTACTGAGCGACCGGATCGATTCGCGCGGTGCCAGCCGCGCCGTACCATCGCCGCATGCCGTCGCTCGATGACTTCTCTCGCCATCCGCTGACGTTCGGACCGTCGCCGATCCATCCACTGCCGCGGCTGAGCGCGCACTTGGGTGGCAAGGTCGAGATCTGGGCAAAGCGGGAGGACTGCAACTCGGGGATCGCGTTCGGGGGCAACAAGGTCCGCAAGCTCGAGTACCTGATCCCCGAGGCGCTGGCACAGGGCTGCGACACGCTCGTGTCGATCGGCGGCGTGCAGTCGAACCACACCCGCGCCGTCACCGGGGTCGCCGCGCACCTCGGGCTCAAGGCGGTCACGGTGCAGGAGCACTGGGTCGACTGGCCCGATGTCGTCTACGACCGCGTCGGCAACATCCAGCTCTCGCGGATGATGGGCGGCGACGTGCGCCTCGACCCGGCGGGCTTCGACATCGGCATCCGCGACTCGTGGCAGCGGGCGCTCGACTCCGTCGTCGAGAGCGGCGGCACGCCGTACCCGATCCCTGCCGGCGCCTCCGACCACCCGCTCGGCGGGCTCGGCTTCGCCAACTGGGCCCGCGAGGTCGCGGCGCAAGAGGCCGAGCTCGACACCTTCTTCGACCACGTGATCGTGTGCACCGTCACCGGCTCGACCCACGCCGGCATGATCGCCGGGTTCGCGTTGGAGGACCGCGTCGACAGGCACCTCATCGGCGTCGACGCCTCGGCAACGCTCGACAAGACGATCGACCAGGTCACCCGCATCGCCCGCGACACCGCTGCCAAGATCGGCGTCGAGCGCGATCTCCGCTCCGACGAGATCACGATCGTCGACGGCTACCACGCCGGCATCTACGGCATCCCCGACGAGCAGACGATCGACGCCATCCGCACCTGCGCCCGCCTCGAAGGGATGATCACCGACCCCGTGTACGAGGGCAAGTCGATGGCCGGGCTGATCGGGATGATCCGTTCCGGTGAGATCCCCGCCGGCTCACGAGTGCTCTACGCGCACCTCGGCGGTCAGCCCTGCCTGTCGGCCTACGCGGGCGTGATCTGACCCAGCCCCCGTGTTCTCGTGATCTGGTGGTTGAACTATTGCCGCCCACGATCACGAAAACGTGGCGGGGAGGGTGCGCGACGTCGGGCGGGCGGCGCGGCTACTCGGCGGTGAGCGTGGCGTACAGCTCGGCGTCGACGAGGTCGGCGTAGTCGGGATGCTTGTCGATCCATCCGGCGACGAACGGGCACAACGGGATCACCTTGCCGCCCGAGGCCCGGACGTTGTCGAGCGCCCCGCGGGCGAGGATCGATCCGAGGCCGCGGCCACCGAACGCGTCGTCGATCTCGGTGTGCACGAAGAAGTGGCGTCCGCCGCGCACGTGGTAGACGGCGAACCCGGCGATCGTGCCGTCGACGGTGATCTCGTAACGGTGCTGGTCGGGGTGGTCCGTGACGGTGATCTCACTGTCGGCCATCGCAATCGCTCCTCGTGGTCACGCCCCGAGTCGGACCGAGGCTCCGGCCTCCGACCATAGGCGCGTGCCGCGCGTTCTCGGAGAGCGAACGGCGCCCGTGGGCCGCACGCCACCGCGGCCGGATCGACGCGTCCGCTCGCGGCGTCAGGCGGGGACGGCGGTCGGGTGATCGGCCACGGTGCGCGACAGGCGGGACATCATCGTGTTGACGAGGCTGGCCTCACGGGGGTCATCGAGGTCCATCCCCCGAGCCGCGATCACCGGGTAGGCG
>CAZQCP010000227.1:0-3309 GCA_964592115.1 uncultured Ilumatobacteraceae bacterium | reverse complement strand
GTCAGCGTCTCCAGCTCGGTGCACGCCGGTGAGGTGACCCAACTCCTCCTACCCGTCGATCCTCGGCGAGCTCGCCGCCGCCGGGCTCGGCGTGCAAGGGATGAGCTGGGTCACCTCACCGGCGTGCACCGAGCTGGAGACGCTGACACTCGACTGGATGCGCGAGCTGCTCGATCTTCCCGAGCGGTTCGCCTCGACGAGCACCAGCGGCGGTGGCGTGATCCAGGGGTCGGCGAGCGAGGCCGCGCTGGTCAGCATCCTGTCGGCGCGGTGGCGAGCGACCGACGGCGCGATCAATAGCGACGGCGACACGACCGGCCTCGTCGCGTACGCCACCACGCAGGCGCACTCGAGCATCGAGAAGGGGCTGCGGATCGCCGGGATCGGCACGGAGCGGATCAGGACGGTGCCCCACGACGCCGCGTTCGCGATGGATCCGGCGGCGCTCGCGACGATGGTCGCCGACGACCGCGCCCGCGGACTCACGCCGTTCTTCGTCTGCGCGACGCGCGGCACGACCTCGTCGTTGGCGTTCGACCCGCTGCCGGCGATCGGCGAGATCGCCCAGCGCGAGGGGCTGTGGCTGCACGTCGATGGAGCGATGTCCGGCATCGCCGCGTTCGAGCCCGACCTCCGCTGGGTCAACGAGGGCCTGGACCTCGCCGACTCCTACGCCACCAATCCGCACAAGTGGATGGGCGTCAACTTCGACTGCGACCTCTACTGGACCGCCGACCGCCAGTCGCTGCTCGGCGCGTTGAGCATCCTGCCCGAGTACCTCCGCTCGGAAGCGGCCGAGGCCGGGGCGGTGATCGACTACCGCGACTGGCAGATCCCGCTCGGTCGCCGGTTCCGGGCGCTCAAGCTGTGGTTCGCGATCCGCTGTGACGGCACATCCGCCTTCCAGGGGATGATCCGGCGCCACATCGATCTCACCCAGGAGCTCGCGGCGCTCGTGGCGGACGACGAGCGCTTCGAGATCGTCGCGCCGCACCAGCTCAACTTGTTGTGCCTCGCCGTGCGCGACGACGACCGCGAGACCGGCAACGCCCGCACCGACGCGCTGATCGACGCGGCCAACGACACCCGCGCCGCGCTGTTCACCCGCACGGTCCTCGACGGCCGATCGGTCATCCGCGTGTCGATCGGGGCCCGCACGACCGAACGCCGCCACGTGCTCGCGGCGTGGAACCTCCTGCAGTCCCTCGTCTGACCAGTTCGCGGGGATTGCATCCGGGGTCAGACCCCACATGCAACAGCACAGACGATGTAGGCCCCGCCCGGCGCTGGCGCCCAGTTGCATGTGGGGTCTGACCCCGGATGCAATCTCAGCGGCGCGGTGTGGTGGCGGTGAGCAGCTCGACGAGCATGTGGGCGGTCGCGCCCCACACGGTCTCGTCGTCGAGGTCGAAGAAGTGCAGCGGGCGGTCGAGCGGCGGTCGTCCCCACCGTTCGAGGTGATACGTGCCCGCCCTGGTCAGATCCTCGATCGGCGTCCACAGCACCCGGTCGACCTCCCCGGTGTGCGGTGCCAGCTCCGGACGTTCGGGGAGCACGGACACGATCGGCACGATGTAGCTGCGGCTGACGACCGTGCTCAGATGAGCGAGTTCACCGACGACCGACGGCAGCGCGGGGTCGAGCCCGACTTCTTCGTGCGCTTCGCGCAGCGCCGTCTCGACCGGTGTCTCCCCGGGGTCCATCCGACCGCCGGGAAAGCTGACCTCGCCGCGGTGGTTGCGCAGCGACATCGACCGCCGGGTGAGGAGCACCTCGGCGCCGCGCTCACCCTCCGCGAGGGCGATCAGCACGGCGGAGTTGCGGGCGTCGGGGAACGTCGGCAGGAGGGGTGCTTGCCGTTCGGCGATCGGCGCGACGAGCTGCTCGACGCTCCAATGCGACACGGTCTCCCACGGCGCGACCTCGTCCTCGGTCCAGAACTCGGGGCGCGGGATCTGCTGGGCGCCGCCCGGTCGTCGCTGGCTCACCGCGCCGTCACTCCGACGGTGTCCAACCCTCCGCGGCGAGCTGGCCGAGGACCTGTGCCAGCCCGGCGGTCTTCATGGTGGCGAGCGCGCGTCCCGGCGTCTGCTCGCCCTTCTCCCACTCCTCGAGCGCAGCAATGATCTTTCCGAGGTCGGGCGGGGGCTGTTCCCAGGTCATGCCTCCAGCCTACGGGTGGGCGTCACGGGTCAGCCTTCCTGCCTTCTCGGCTGGCCGCGTCGTCCTGTCCCGCCTCGTCGTTCCTCGCCTCGTCGAACGACGCCTTCCAGCGCTTCACCGAGTTCACGCCACCGCCGACGACGCGCCCCGCACGGCGGCCCATCTCCTCGCTCAACGTGCCGTCGGTGTTCGATGCGCCCGTGGTCGACGTCGAGGGGGCCGCGGCGCGAGACGCGTCCGCGGGCGCGTCTCGCTTGCCGAAGCGCCCCGGCGCTCGCTCGCTGAAGTCGGTGTGGAACCAGACGAAGAGCAACACGACCGCGACGCCGCCGAGTGCCAGCCGGCCGACGTTGTCCAGCGACACCCACGGCTGTACCGCACCGATGACCAGCGCCGCGATCACCACGAGATCCATCACCCGGTGGGCACGCCTACCGACCAGACGGAACGCGCCAGCCGCGCCTTTGGCGATCGCCGCGTTGAGCAGCACCACGACGCCGAGGATCGCCGGAAGTGCCGGTTGCGGCTGCTGCACCGCGACACTGATCAGCGCGATGCCGACGAGGTACTCGACGAGCTGATGCGCCCAGAACGGCCGCTGCACGCGCTCGATCTCCACACCCGCAGGGTACGACGTTCAATTCGCGACGGTGCCCCGGGGCGCAAGGCTCCGGGGCACCGTCGGGTACAGCTACGTCAGCTCAGGTGAGCTGAGCGGTCATCACATCATGCCGCCCATGCCACCCATGCCACCGCCCGGCATCGCCGGCTCCTCTTCGGGCTCGTCGGCCACGAGGCACTCGGTGGTGAGCACCATGGCGGCGATCGACGCCGCGTTCTGGAGACCCGCACGGGTCACCTTGGCGGGGTCGATGATGCCGGCGGCGAGCAGGTCCTGCATCTCGCCGGTCGCCGCGTTCATGCCGACCGAACCCTCGGCCGCCTCGATCTCGCGGACGACGATCGAGCCCTCGAGGCCGGCGTTGCTGGCGATGTTGCGAGCCGGCGCGATGAGCGCCTCGTACACCGTCTTGGCACCGGTCTTCTCGTCACCGTCGAGCTCGTCGACCACGGCGGCGACGGCGGTGCGGGCACGGATCAGGGCGGTGCCGCCACCGGCGACCACACCCTCCTCGATGGCCGCAC
>CAZQCP010000226.1:2851-3310 GCA_964592115.1 uncultured Ilumatobacteraceae bacterium | reverse complement strand
TGCCCTTGCCGCCCGACACGATGGCGCCGGCGTGGCCCATCTTCTTGCCGGGAGGCGCCGTGACACCGGCGATGTACGCGCTCATCGGCTTGGTGACGTTGGCCCGGATGTAGTCCGCAGCCTCCTCTTCGGCCGAGCCGCCGATCTCGCCGATCATCATGATCGCGTGGGTCTCGGGGTCGGCCTGGAACTCAGCGAGGCAGTCGATGAAGTTCGTGCCCGGCACGGGGTCGCCGCCGATGCCGACACACGTCGATACGCCGATCCCCTTCTGCTTCAGCTCGTAGAGCGCCTGATAGGTGAGCGTGCCCGAGCGACTGACGATGCCGACGTTGGGGCCGCCGGCGGTCGGCTCCTGCGCGATCTCACCGGCCGTGATGCCGATGTTGCACTTGCCCGGGCTGATGATGCCCGGGCAGTTCGGGCCGAGGAGGCGGGTGTTCGGGAAGTCCTTGACGA
>CAZQCP010000226.1:0-2841 GCA_964592115.1 uncultured Ilumatobacteraceae bacterium | reverse complement strand
TGTAGACCTTGGCCTCGTCCTGCGCTGGGATGCCCTCGGTGATGCAGACGACGAACCCGATGCCGGCCGCGGCCGCCTCGAGGATGGCGTCAGAAGCGAACTTGGGCGGCACGGCGACGAACGACGCAGTCGCGCCGGTGGCGGCGACGGCGTCGGCGACCGAGTCGAAGACCGGCACGCCATCGACGTCTTGGCCGCCCTTTCCGGGCGTGACGCCGCCGACGATCTGGGTGCCGTAGTCGCGGTTGCGCAAGCCGTGGTACTTGCCCTGCCCGCCGGTGAGGCCCTGGACGATGACCTTGGTGTTCTCGTTGACGAAGATTGCCATGACGTTGTGTGCTCTCTCTATGTCAGGAGGTCTGGGTCAGTTGCCGTTGGCAACGGCGACGGCCGCGCGGGCGGCTTCCAACATGGTCGGCTCCGAGCGGAGCTTGTCGGCGGGGATCCCCGCCTCGAGCAGGATCTGGCGACCCTCCTCGGCGTTCGTGCCGTCGAGGCGGATCACGATCGGTGCTCGCAGGTCGACGCGGCCGAGTGCTTCCACGATGCCGGTGGCGACCTCTTCGCCGCGCGTGATGCCACCGAAGATGTTGATGAAGATCGACTTCACGTTCTGATCGGTGTTGATCACCTCGAGGGCGCCCGCCATGACGTCGGCGTTGGCGCCGCCGCCGATGTCGAGGAAGTTGGCGGCCGACCCGCCGACCTGGTTGACGACGTCGAGCGTCGACATCGCGAGGCCGGCACCGTTGGCGATGATGCCGACCGAGCCGTCGAGACCGATGTACTGCAGGTCCTTCTCGGCGGCGAGCTTCTCGCGCTCGTCCATCTCCGTCAGGCCACGGAACGCATCCCACTCGGGGTGGCGGAACTCGGCGTTGCCGTCGAGGGTGACCTTGGCGTCGAGTGCGTGCACTTCACCTGTCGGCTTGAGGATCAACGGGTTGATCTCGGCGAGGTCGCAGTCGCCCTCGGTGAAGCAGCGGTACAGCTTGACGAGGATCTCGGCAGCGCCGTCGAGCGCGCGGTCGGCGAGCTTGGCGTCGACGCAGGCCCGGCGGGCCGTGGCGTGATCGATGCCGACGGTCGGGTCGATGTGCAGCTTGACGATCGCGTCCGGATCGGATTCGGCCACGGCCTCGATCTCCACGCCACCCTGGGCGGAGAGCATCAGTAGGTGCTTCTTGGCGGCCCGGTCGAGGGTGTAGCTGGCGTAGTACTCCTCGTCGATGTCCGAGGCGCGCTCGACCCACAGACGCCGGACCACGTGACCCTTGATGTCCATGCCCAAGATGTTGCCGGCGTGCTCGCGGACCTCTGCTTCGTCGGCGGCGAGCTTGATGCCGCCCGCCTTGCCCCGGCCACCGACTTGCACCTGGGCCTTGACGACCACGGGGTAGCCGGCTTGGTTCGCCTCCCGTACGGCCTCGTCGACCGTGTCGGCCGGGCCACCCGGACTGACGGGGATGTCATAACGGGCGAAGTACTGCTTGCCCTGGTACTCGAAGAGGTCCACGGGGGTTCCTTTCAGTCGCGGACGGCCGTGTCGTGCGCCGCAGAACCCTATGGCACCCGGGCAGGTGACACCGAAACGACGCCGCGCACGCCGTCCGATGTCACACCGTGCCCGGCACGATGTGACATTTTGACGGCACACTGCAGGCGTGCCGAACGACGCCGCGTCATCCCCCCGGCCACGATCCCGGCCAGCTGCCCGACCCGCCGCCGCTCCGCCCCCTGCCACCTGGGAGGAACGCCTCGGCCTGCACTCGCCGCTGGCGCGCGCGGTCGTCCCCGTGCTCGGCGGCATCGTCTTCTTCGCCCTGCTCGGGCTCGCGATGTGGGGGGTCGCGGCGTACATCTCCGGCGGGAACACGGACACGAGCGAACGGCTCATGCCGACCACGCTCCCGCTCGGCTCGGTGACCAACGCCGCCGAGCTCGTCGCCGACGAAGGCCCCATCCTGCTCCCCGGGCTGGCGACGACGACCGGTGACCGCACGCTCGTGATCGATCACGAAGGCGACGATCCGACTCGCGGCTGGCGCGTCTACTACGCGTTCCCCGCCGATCGTGATGTGTCGTGCGTCGTCGAGCAGGTGGTCGGCACGCGCCAGTTCATCGATTGCGACGGACGAACGATCGAGGTCACGGACCTGGCACCGCCCGACCCGGGCATCAATCCGGTCGTGGAGGACCAGCGTCGGCTCTACATCGACCTCGCCGCGGCGAGCTGACGGAGGATCGACGATCAGCCGACGGCGAGCGCGTCGACGAGACGTTCGGCGAAGATCTCGGTGTGCTCGTCGAGCTTGCCGCGACTCATCGCCAGCCCGCCGATGACGTAGGCACCCGTGTCCCCGAGGGCGCGGTCGAGCTTGTCGAGCGCCTTGCCGGGATCGAGGGCGAACGTGCAAAAGCCTGCGGCACGCTTGCCGCGCATCGCCGGCAGGTTGGCGATGTTCGACAACGCCCACGGTGCCTGTCCGAAGATGAAGGCGCCGTGCACCCACGTGCCGACGAGGACCAGGTCGGCTCGTTGGATCGACGCGTGGTCGGGCTGCTTGACCCGGGACAACCCGGTGATCGTCCACCGCTCCTGTTGGAGCAGGTCGGCGACCTTCTCTGCCGCCTGCCACGTGTTCCCGGTCAAGCTCTCGACCAACAGCGCTGCCTTCACGCCCCTGATTCTTGCAGCTCACCCGATCTGGGTCAGATTCCTGGCGGACGGAGAGGGTCGGATTGCATCCGGGGTCAGACACCACATGCAACAGCACACATGATGGTGGCCGGCCTGGCGCTGGTGCGTCGTTGCATGTGGTGTCTGACCCCGGATGCAAT
>CAZQCP010000225.1:0-3316 GCA_964592115.1 uncultured Ilumatobacteraceae bacterium | reverse complement strand
GCCCGGGCGTAGACCGGGTCCATCGCGTGCTCGGCGTCGATGTAGGCGCAGACGCCTCCGTTGCGCTGCGCCTCGGCGACGACGTGCATCGCGAGGGTCGACTTGCCCGACGACTCCGGGCCGTAGATCTCGGTCACCCGGCCCTTCGGCAGGCCGCCGACCCCGAGTGCGAGGTCGAGGGCCAAGGCACCGGTGGGGATGACCTCGATGGCCATGTTGGTCCGCTCGCCCATCTTCATGATGGCGCCCTTGCCGAACTGCTTGTCGATCTGCGCCAACGCCATGTCGAGCGCCTTGTCGCGGTCTGTGCTCATCTCGTATCTCGCTTTCTGCTGACGGGGCGATCCCCGGTGCGGTTTGCTGTCTCGCACCGTACGGAGGGGGTGTGACAGGGTTCGGAAATCAGGCAGCCGCCAGGCTCAGACCCGACGAACGACACGAGTGTAATATACGAACAGTCGTTCGGTCAATGGTTGCGGCGAGCCCGGATTGCGGCGTTCGTCGCCCGGATGATCGACGGGAGTGACGCCGTGACCACGCTGATCACCGTGACCGTCGCCGCCAGACCGAACGCCCGGCCGCCGGTCAGCGGCTGGTCGCGGTAGCAGAGCACGCCACCGGCGCTCTCGACCGACAGCACCGAGCCAGCCGACCGAACGGACAGCACCGAACCCGCCGAGTTCCACGACAGCATCGAACCCGCCGAGCCGACGGAGGCGATCGAGGCGAACGACCCGATCGACGCCAGTGAGCACGCCGATCCCACCGACGCGTATGACGCGAACGACAGCCACGACGCTGCCGACGCATACGACGCAGGTGCCTCGATCGAGTGCCCCATCAGCGGTTCACCGTGCGACCCGATTCATCCGATGAGTCGAAGTCGGCTGCTGTCGGGGGACGCATCACGATGTCGATCGCCTGCCAGATCATGTACGACGGGCGATACATGATGAAGGGCAGCACGATCGCCAGCACGATCAACACGGCGAACATCGGCACGACGTCGACGTCCGGCCACATCACCGCAGTCATGATGCCGAGCACGATCACCAGCGGGCCGCCGGTGATGACCGCCGTGACGGATGCCGCGCCGAGTTCGTAGCCCACGTCGCCGCGGCGCCACTGCAATCCGCAGCTCCCACACGACTCCTGCTTGGAGAACCATCCGGTGAAGAACCCCTTGCCACCGCACCACGGGCAGCGTCGGAGCGCACCGCGGATGACCATCTTCACAACGCTGGGACGCTGCACAGTTCCAGGTTAGGGGTCAGATCCGCGAGACTTCCCGGCGTGCGGCGTTCACCAGGCGGCCTCCTGCTCGTGATCGCGGGTGCGTTCTTCGCGCTCGCCCTCGGTTCGTTGTGGTTGCAGCGCGTCGCGTTCACGCCGTCGACGAGCTCATCGGTCGCCGCATCGGTGATCGGCGACGAGCAGATCCGCGACCAGGTGACCACCGTGATCGCCAGCGCGAACGGTCCCGTGCTCGGCTACTCGGCGGAGCGATTGCGGGAGTTCGTGGGCGAGATCGCTCGCATTCCCGACGGCGCCGCGCTGATGAGTCGCTTCCTCCACGATGGCCATGCGGTGTTGATCGGGGAGTCGGAGGGACCCGTCACGATCACCGCCGCCGAGCAGGTGCTGATCGTGCGCGACGAGCGCGTGGGCGAGGTCGCGCCGCTGACACTCCCGGTACGTGAGGTGGGCTCGGTGGCGTTCCTCGACACCTGGCTGGGGTGGTTCGCGCTCGGTGCTGCCGGCCTGGCATTCGTGACGCTCCTGGCCGGGATCCTCCTGCGACCAGAGCGCGGCGAGGGCACGTTCGCCGTTGGTGTCGGTTTCGCGGCGACCGGCGTGAGCATCTTCGTGTTCGGCTACCTCGTGCCACTGCTGTTGTTACCGGCGTTCTCCGACGATGCGTGGATGGGCATCTTCGCCCGCCTCGCCGACCATCGACGCAACGTGACGATCCTCCTGTCGCTCTTGGCGATCGGCCTTGCCGCGGTCGTCGTGTTCGGCACGAGTAGCCGCCGCGAACGACGGCAGCACTCGACCCCCCTCAACGTCGCCCGCTATCGCGACGATCGAAGCTGGAGCCGCTGAGGCCGGCGCCCGTGAACGCGCCCGTCCACGGCGACTGCGCCGCCGGCTTCGAATCGGTGCGCGCCGCGTTCGTCGACAACTTCGTCGAGCGCGGTGAGGTCGGGGCGGCGCTGCACATCACCCGCCACGGCGAGACGATCGTCGATCTGTGGGGTGGCTGGACGGACGAGCCATGCACGCAGGAGTGGCGCTCGGACACCCTCGTCGACTTCTATTCGGTGGGCAAGGCGCTCGTGGCGACGCTGCTGTTGCGCCACGTCGACGCCGGCGATCTGGTGCTCGATGCCCCGATCGTCGACGTCTGGCCGGAGTTCGCGGTCGGCGGCAAGCAGCAGGCGACGATCCGTGATGCGCTCTGTCACCGCGCCGCCGTCCCGGCGATACGCGAGCCGCTGACCAACGACGATCTCGGTGACTGGGACCGGATGTGCGATGCGCTGGCTGCCACGGACGCCTGGTGGCCGATCGGATCTCGGCACGCCTACCACACGAACACCTACGGCTTCTTGGTTGGCGAGATCGCCCGCCGGGTGTCGGGCGACCTCCCCGGCCGGTCACTGGCGAGCATCGCCGGCGAGATCGACGCCGACGTCTGGTTCGGCCTTCCCGAAGCCGAACACGCGCGCTGTGCGTCGGTGATCTGGGCGCCTGCGAACCCGCTCCCCGAGCTGCCGATCGACACCAGCACGCTCGACGGCGACGCGCTGATGAACGTGCTCGCCCACTTCAACCCGCCCGGCGCGTCGTCGATCGGCATCGTCAACACTGCGGCGTGGCGCACGATGCAAGTGCCCTCGACGAACGGCCACGGCACAGCACGTGGCGTCGCCCGCTTCTACGCCGCGCTGCTCGACGACGGACGTGTGCTGTCGGCACCCCTGCTCGCCGAGGCGGCACGCGGCCAGTCGCACGGGCCCTGCCCGATCCTCGGTGACGACGTCACGTTCGGGCTCGGCTTCACACCGACGACGCCGCGGCGCCCGCTCGGCCCGAACCCGCGCAGCTTCGGGCACTTCGGCACGGGCGGCTCGCTCGGATTCGGCGATCCGGACAGCGGCATCGCCTTCGGCTACGTGATGAACCACGTGGTGCCGCGCTGGCAGAGCACACGCAATCGGGCACTCATCGACGCGCTGTACGCGTCGCTCCCCGGCAATGGGACCGCGCGCTGAGCGGCGACGTTGAGTGCTTCCCCTGGGACTCGAACCCAGCA
>CAZQCP010000224.1:0-3327 GCA_964592115.1 uncultured Ilumatobacteraceae bacterium | reverse complement strand
CACCTCGAGTCGGAGAACCCCGACAAGGACATCAACATCTACATCAACAGCCCCGGCGGTGACATCACGGCGCTGTTCGCCATCTACGACACGATGCAGTTCATCAAGAACGACATCGCCACGATCTGCCTCGGCCAGGCGGCGTCGGCTGCCGCCGTGCTGCTCGCCGCCGGTACGAACGGCAAGCGGCTCGCCCTGCCCCACAGCCGCATCCTGCTCCACCAGCCGAGCGGCTCGGTCGGCTACGGCCAGGTCACCGATCTCGAGCTCGCGGCCAAGGAGATCTTGCGCATGCGCGTGCTGATCGACGAGATCTTGTCGCACCACACCGGCCAGCCGATCGAACGGATCCACAACGACACCGACCGCGACTTCGTCATGGAAGCCGACGAGGCGCTCGAATATGGCATCATCGACCGTGTGATCTCGTCTCGCGAGGCGGTGGACCGCACCGGTCCGATCCGCTGAACGTCCGGGAACACCCGATTCGTCGGGTGGGTCCACGATTCGTCGTGGTGGGCTTGCCAGACTGTCGCACTCGAACCGACCGCACGACCGCAGCATCATCGCAACAGCGCACAGGCAGCAGGGACACGAAGGGACACAGCACGTGGCGAAATTCGGCGACACCGGCGAACTGCTGAAGTGCTCGTTCTGCGGCAAGTCGCAAAAGCAGGTCAAGAAGCTGATCGCCGGCCCGGGTGTCTACATCTGCGACGAGTGCATCGACCTGTGCAACGAGATCATCGAAGAAGAGCTGACCGAAACGGCCGAGCTCACGTTCGACAACCTGCCCAACCCGCGTGAGATCCGGGCGTTCCTCGACGACTACGTGGTGGGGCAGGAGTCGGCCAAGAAGATCCTCTCCGTCGCCGTCTACAACCACTACCGGCGCATCCAGCATCAGAACCAGGCGACCACCGTCGGCCGTCGCGACGACGTCGAGCTGGCCAAGTCGAACATCTTGCTGCTCGGTCCGACCGGCTGCGGCAAGACGCACCTCGCCCAAACGCTCGCCCGCCAGCTCAACGTGCCCTTCGCCGTGGCCGATGCCACCGCGCTGACCGAGGCCGGCTACGTCGGCGAGGACGTCGAGAACATCCTCCTCAAGCTGATCCAAGCCGCTGACTTCGATGTGAAGCGGGCCGAGACCGGCATCGTGTACATCGACGAGATCGACCGCAAGAGTGAGAACCCCTCGATCACCCGCGACGTGTCGGGCGAAGGCGTGCAACAGGCGCTGCTCAAGATCCTCGAAGGCACCCAGGCGTCGGTGCCGCCCCAGGGTGGGCGCAAGCATCCGCACCAGGAGTTCATCCAGATCGACACCACGAACGTGCTGTTCATCCTCGGCGGCGCGTTCGCCGGGCTCGAACAGATCATCGAGTCGCGCATCGGGCACAAAGGTGTCGGGTTCCACGGAACGGTCCGTTCGCAGGTCGACCGCGATCCGGGCGAGCTGTTCGCCCAGGTGCTGCCCGAGGACCTCGTGAAGTTCGGCATGATCCCCGAGTTCATCGGCCGCCTGCCGATGATCGGTGCGGTCGGCAGCCTCGATCGCGAGGCGCTCGTGAAGATCCTCATCGAGCCGAAGAACAGCCTCGTCAAGCAGTACCAGAAGGTGTTCAGCTTCGAAGACGTCGAGCTCGAGTTCACCGACGACGGGCTGCAATCGATCGCCGATCAAGCGCTGTTGCGCGGCACAGGCGCCCGCGGGCTGCGGGCGATCCTCGAAGAGGTGCTGTTGAACACGATGTACGACCTGCCCGGGCGGACCGACATCGGCAAGGTGCAGATCGATGCCGAGACCGTCACCGAGAAGGTCAACCCGACGTTGGTGCCGCGCTCTACGAGCCGCCAGCGCAAGGCCGCGTCCTGAGTCGCGCGCGCGACCGCTCCGGGAGCTTCACATGATCATCGCGGAGGCTCTGGCCTACCTCGACGACCACGCGTCGTACGAGAAGACGGGACGCATCACGTCACCGTCGCTGGACACGATCACCGCGCTGTGCGCGGCGATGGGCGATCCGCAGCTCGCGGCTCCCGTGATCCACATCACCGGCACGAACGGCAAAGGCTCGACGGCCCAGATGATCTCGCGGCTGCTCGTGGCCAGCGGCCTCACGGTCGGTACCTACACGAGCCCGCACCTCGAACGGATCAACGAGCGCATCAGTCGCAACCTCGAACCGATCTCCGACGAGGAGCTGGCCGAACAGGTCGGCGCGATCGCTGACCTCGAAGTGATCGTCGGGTACCGGCCGAGCTACTTCGAGATCCTCACGGCGGCCGCCTTCCGGTGGTTCGCCGACGTCGCCGTCGACGCGATGGTGATCGAGGTCGGCCTGCTCGGGCGGTGGGACGCGACGAACGTCGTCGACGCGACGGTTGCCGTCGTCACGAACATCGGCATGGACCACACCGAGTTCGCCGGCCCGACGCTCGAGCACATCGCCCGCGAGAAGGCGGGCATCATCGGTCCGCAATCAGCAGCCATCGTGGGGGAGACCCGCGGTGATCTCGTCGATATCTTCCGCGCCGAGGGGCCGGCGAGCCTGCTCGTGCGCGGCGAGGACTACGACGTGGAGGGCAACCGGCTGGCCATTGGCGGCCGCCTGCTCGATCTGCGCACCCCGACGACGATCTACACCGACGTGTACATCCCGCTGCACGGCGCACACCAAGGCCGCAACGCGATCACCGCACTCACGACGGTCGAGACGTTCTTCGCCACACCGCTCGCCGAAGATGTGGTGATGGAGGGGTTCGGCGAGGTGTCGATGCCGGGGCGCTTCGAGGTGCTCGGGCGTCAGCCGCTCGTGATCGTCGATGGAGCGCACAATCCACCCGGCGCCGACACGTGCGCGGAGGTGTTCTTCGACGACTTCGACCCCGACGGTCGTCGCTTGTTGGTGGTCGGCACGCTGCGCGACCCCGAAGAGATGCTCGCCGCGCTGCGTGCCGACGAGTTCGACGTCGTGTTCGCCTGCACCGCGCCCTCGCCCCGCGGTGTCAAGGCCGCCGACGTGGCCGACGCTGCGCGGCGCCTCGGGTGCGACAACGTGTACACGTTCGACACGGTCGAGTCGGCGTGCCGGCGAGCGATGGAGTACGCCGACGGCGACGATGCGGTGCTCGCCACCGGCAGCCTCTACACCGCTGGCGCCGCCCGCCCCATCCTCCTCCGCTACGCCAACTGATTGCATCCGGGGTCAGACACCACATGCAACAGCACACATGATGCTGGCCGGCCTGGCGTTGGCCCGCGGTTGCATGTGGTGTCTGACCCCGGATGCAATCCATGTGGTGTCTGACCCCGGATGCAAT
>CAZQCP010000223.1:0-3475 GCA_964592115.1 uncultured Ilumatobacteraceae bacterium | reverse complement strand
TCCCGATCCGGCCACTCCCGATCTGGGCCGGGATCCTTCCGGTTTCCGAGACTATTCCGACCCAGATCGGGACCGGGCGACGAGCCCGCCACCAGCATTGGTGATGGCCCACCACGGGTCGCTGGCGCGCGAGCAACGGGTCGTCATCGAAGATCAGCTCAAGCGCGGCGAGCTGCGGGCGATCGTCGCCACGTCGTCACTCGAACTGGGCATCGACATGGGCGCCGTCGACCTCGTGATCCAGGTCGAGTCGCCGGGGGCGGTCAGCCGCGGGCTCCAGCGCATCGGGCGTGCCGGCCACTCCGTCGGCGAACCGTCGCGCGGGTCGATCTTCCCGAAGCACCGCAGCGACCTGCTCGAGGCAGCGGTCGTGACCCGGCGGATGGTCGACGGTGACATCGAGTCGACGCGCTACATGCGGTCACCGCTCGACGTGCTGCTCCAACAGATCGTCGCCCATGTGGCGATCGTCGGCGACACGACCGTCGGTGAGCTCGCCACGATGATCCGCCGCTGTGCGAGCTTCGCCGAGATCTCCGACGAGCTGCTCACGAACGTCCTCGACCTGCTGTCGGGTCGCTACCCCAGCGAGGAGTTCGCCGAGCTGCGGCCACGCCTCGTGTGGGATCGCCTCACCGACACGCTGCGCGCCCGCGACGGATCGCGACGGCTGGCGGTCACATCCGGCGGCACGATCCCCGACCGCGGGCTGTTCGGCGTGTTCCTTCCCGACGGCACCCGCGTCGGCGAGCTCGACGAGGAGATGGTCTACGAGAGCCGGCCAGGCGAGACGTTCATCCTCGGCGCGTCCACGTGGCGCATCGAAGACATCACGTTCGAGCGAGTCACGGTGTCGCCGGCACCTGGACAGCCGGGGAAGATGCCGTTCTGGCACGGTGATCGGCCCGGCCGCCCACTCGAGCTCGGCCGGGCCCTCGGCGCCTTCAACCGCGAGGTGCGCGGGCTCGACGACGGTGTGGCGATCGAGCGGCTGATGGGCCACTACGCGCTCGACGCGTTCGCGGCGACGAACGTGGTGCAGTACCTCGCCGAGCAGGCCGAGGCCACCGGCGCGGTGCCCGACGACCGCACGATCGTCGTCGAGCGGTTCCAAGACGAGATCGGCGACTGGCGGGTGTGCATCCTCAGCCCGTTCGGCACGCCGGTGCACGCGCCGTGGGCGATGGCGATCGAACATCGACTGATGGAGCGCTACGACTTGCCCGTCGAGACGATGTGGGGCGACGACGGCATCGTCATCCGCCTGCCGGAGTCGGCGTCGGAGTTGCCGCTCGATGCGCTGCTCGTGCCGCCCGACGAGATCGAGGAGCTCGTCGTCGGCGCATTGCCCCAGACGTCGCTGTTCGCCGCCCGGTTCCGCGAGTGCGCGGGGCGTGCGCTACTGCTGCCGCGCCGCCGTCCCGACCGGCGCACGCCGTTGTGGCAGCAGCGCCAGCGGGCCGCCGATCTGCTGGCGGTGGCGGCGAAGTATCCGACGTTCCCGATCCTCCTCGAAACGTCACGCGAGTGCCTCCAGGACGTGTTCGACGTGCCCGCCCTACGCGAGGTGCTCGGCCAGTTGCAGTCGCGGGCGGTGCGCGTCGTCAGCGTCGACACCGGCCACGCCAGCCCGATGGCGTCGAGCCTGCTGTTCAACTGGATCGCCGCCTATATGTACGAGGGCGACGCGCCGCTCGCCGAGCGCCGAGCGGCGGCGCTGGCGCTCGATCGCGATCTGCTGCGCGACCTGCTCGGTGCGGAGGAGCTGCGGGAGCTGCTCGACCCCGACGTGCTCGCCGACGTCGAGCTGGAGCTGCAGTGCGTCACCGAGGGCCGCCGGGCGCGCTCGGCCGACGAGCTGCACGACGTGTTCCGGCGCGTCGGCGACCTCACGATCGACGAGATCGAACTGCGCTGCGAGCCAGGCACCGCCACCCCCGGATTGCATCCGGGGTCAGACCCCAGATGCAATCCGGGCGATGGAGGTGTCGGCGGCGGCCGCAACGGCGATGGCAACGCGTCCGCGGGCGCGTCGGCGTGGTTGCGCGAGCTGCTCGATGCGAAGCGGGCGATCGAGATCGTGCTCGGGGGCGACACGCGCTACGCCGCTGCCGAGGATGCGGCGATGCTGCGCGATGCGTTCGGCTGCGCACTCCCGCTCGGTCTCCCGCGAGCGTTCACCGAGCCCGTGGCCCGACCACTCGAAGTCGCGGTTGGCCGCTATGCCCGCACGCACGGTCCGTTCCTGACGGGCGAGGTGGCGGCACGGTTCGGTGTTCCGGTCGAGCGCATCGCGGGTGCGCTGGCGGCGCTCGAAGGTGCCGAACGACTGGTCGTCGGTGAGTTCCGGCCCGGTGGCGTCACCCGGGAGTTCTGCGACGTCGACGTGCTGCGCCAGTTGCGCCGACGGTCGCTGGCCGCGCTCCGCAAGGAGGTGGCGCCGGTCGAGCAGGAGGCGTTCGCCCGTTTCCTCGGTGCCTGGCACGGGGTGCCCGCCAGCCGGCGTGGCGTCGACGCGCTCGTAGAGACGCTTGGCATGCTGTCGGGTGCCGCACTCGTGGCCTCGACGATCGAGCGCGACGTGCTGCCGCTACGAGTCGCCGCGTACAGCCCGTCGATGCTCGACCAGCTCTGCACCGCGGGCGAGGTCGTGTGGGTCGGCGCCGGCGGCTTGGGCGCACGCGATGGACGCATCCGGCTGTGCTTCGTCGATCAGCTGGCCCTCCTCGCGCCGGGTTGGGAGCGTGGCGAGCCCGTCGAGGGTGAGATGCACGACGCGTTGCGCGCTCACATGGCCCAACACGGCGCGTGCTTCTGGAGCCAGCTGCGCGGCGCCGCGCCGGGAGCGAGCGATACCGAGGTCCTCGCCGCGTTGTGGGATCTCGTGTGGGCCGGCGAGGTGACGAACGATTCGCTGGCGCCGCTGCGGGCGGTGCTGTCCGGAGCGCGAGCGAAGGCTGGGGGCCGGCACACGGCGGGGCATCGGGCGCGCCCTCGCCCGGGACGGTTGACGCGCATCGGACCGCCCGCCGGTCAGGGGCGCTGGAGTCTCGTCGCGCCACTGCTCGAACCGGCGCCGTCACCGACGGAGTCCGCGCACGCCGTCGCCATGCAGCTCGTCGAGCGGCACGGCGTGGTGACCCGCGAGGCGGCGCTCGCCGAGGGGCTCGTCGGCGGGTTCGCGTCGGTGTACGGCGTGTTGAAGGTGCTCGAAGAGCGCGGTCAGGTGCGTCGGGGGTACTTCGTGGATGGGCTCGGGGCGGCGCAGTTCGCGATCCCCGGCGCCGTCGATCGGTTGCGCTCGGCGCGTGACGTGGCCGACCCTGAGCTGCACCCCGAAGACGTCGTCGACCCGGTCGTGCTCGCGTCGACCGATCCGGCCCAGCCCTACGGTGCCGCACTGAGCTGGCCGGACGCCGCCGGTCGCCCGGCCCGCACCGCCTCGTCCGTCGTCGTGTCACGGGCGGGGCGGCCG
>CAZQCP010000222.1:0-3476 GCA_964592115.1 uncultured Ilumatobacteraceae bacterium | reverse complement strand
AGCGTGCTCGACACGACGTACTTCTTCGCCCGGTCGATGGTCTCGGCGAACGGGACCTCCCACTCATCCATCCAGTCAGGCCAAGCGCCCGTGGCCGGCTGCCGCCACGCCGACTCCATCATCTCGTAGGTCACCCGGCCGAATAGCAGGGCATCGGCTCGTTCCATCTCGGCGGTCCAGTAGCGCATCGACTCCTCGTCCGGGGGGAGCCCTGCCTCGTGATGGCAGCAGCCGTCGAGCGTGACATTGATCGAGTATCGAAGTGGTCTCATCTCGTTGCTCTCCCTTGATGCGCGAACCGGTTCTTCAACGGGGGTCGGTTGGCCCTGGCACGCCGAATTGTCTGCAGACGGCTCGTGCGAGGCCAGGGCCGACGGTATCGCGAGGAAGGGGGCGGGAGACAGGGCAAGGAAAACCTGTCCCGAAATTGGTCCCCGGCTCCAGCAATCTCAGACGAACCTCTCGGGCTGAATCCGCCCTGGCGGCACCGGGCGCTGGTTTCCGGGGATCAGGACGCCTATCCGGCGCTGATCGAAAAGGCGGCGGTTCTGGTCGAGCATCTGGCACGAAACCATCCGCTGTCCGACGGCAACAAGCGCGCTGCCTTCCTCGCGGCGTGGCTCTTCATGGAGGTCAACGGCCAACCTTTCTCCGGGGAAGAGCCTGACACCGATGTGCCGATGGTGGAGCGCATCGCCGCCGGGGAGGCCACGCCAAATGAGATCGTCGCCCGGCTGGAGAAGCGCACCAGATCGATCTGATTCCGCGCGACCGAATACAGCGAGAACGTTGGAGAGCCGGATTCAGGGGACACGAGGGCACGGTGCGTGTACCTCTGTGCGAATCTTGGCTGGTGGCTGCCAATCCGAAGCGCATCAACGTAACTTTTGGATGAGGCTCACGCGCGTAAGCTCGCCAGGCCTCGCGGAGCGGACCGAGATCCTCGATGCGATTCCCGGCGCCTAGGAGCGCACCCACGCGATGACGGCTCCCGGCGCCGGTAAAGAGCGAGGGATCGCGTTCGGCGGCGGAGGCGAGTGGTTCGTCGCCTGGACGCTCTCCTTCCTGATGGCCGCGAGGCGGTTGGGTGTCGATCTCGGCACCGCCGACGTGACGGTTGGGACCTCGGCGGGGAGCCTCGCTGGCGCGTTCATGACCAGCGACCGGCTCTGGCGGGGGGCGAAGGAGATGGACTTCCTTGCCGCGCGCCCGGAGCTCCTCGACCGCATGGTGAAGACCTCGACCGGCCACGCGTCGCAGGAGCGCGCCGTGAGGGCGCTGGCCGAGGCGAGGTCGACCGACCGGGCGACGATCCTCGAGATCGGCCGGGCCGCGATGGCCGCCCGGAATGTGTCGGTGGAGGGCTACGAACGCTCGCTGCGCCGCATGCTGGGCCACGGGAGCTGGCCGAGCCCCGTCCATCACGTCACCGCGGTCGACTGCTTCACCGGCGAGCGCGTCGTCGTCGACCATGCGAGCGGCGTCCCGATCGCGACTGCTTGCGCCGCGAGCTCCTCGCTGCCCGGCGTCAACGGACCCGTCTGGGTCGGCGACCGCTACTGCATGGACGGCGGCGTCAGCACGTCGAGCACGCACGCCGAGCTGCTCGCCGGCGCGGAGCGGGCGGTGGTCTTCTCGATGATGTCGCTGACCGCCGCGGAGGCGGAGCAGCGAGGCGGCAGCTTCGGGTTTGCCGAGCGGATCCATCCCGGGACCGCGCGCCGCGAGGCCGACGCGCTCGAGGCCGGGGGGACGAGGGCGCTGCTCGTCGCTGCCAACCCGGAGCCGGGGATCGACTTCATGGACCCCCGCGAGCTCGCCGGCGCGATCGAGAACGGAGCCGCCCGCGCGGAGTCGACGATCGACGACCTCGCCGCCGCCTGGAACCTGTAGCCGGGGTGCGAGCCCGCCATACTTTTCCCATCGAGCCGCCCGCCCGTCCCGATATCGAGACCCGCGCCGACTGCGAGCGGATCGTCCGCGCCTTCTACGGCACGGCGATGGAGGACGAGCTGATCGGCTGGATCTTCACCGAGGTCGCCGAGCTCGATCTCGAGGAGCACGTCCCGGTCATAACCTCGTTCTGGGAGACGATCCTGCTCGGGGCGCAGAGCTACGGCGGTGGCGCGTTTGGCGTCCACGTCGGCTTGCACGAGAAGTCGGGCGGGCTGCGCAAGGAGCACTTCGAGCGCTGGCTCGTGCTCTGGTGCAAGACGGTCGACGAGCTCTACGACGGCCCTGTGGCGGCGACCGCCAAGGTGCACGCCCTGCGCGTGGCCAACGCCTTCCACACCCGGCTCTCGACCTATCCGGTCGAGTCCGGCTAGCCGCCTCCGTTCGCCGCGGCCTTGGCTCCGTGGAGGCCGAATGCCCTGGGTGGGTCGCAGGTGCCGCAACGACAACGCCAGGAACATCAACTGCCGCCTCTACCTCCCCGGCTGGCAGAACCAGCCCGACAGCGCCGAGATGTGGGTGACGATCGGCTACGACGGCAACGGCAACCCGATCAAGAACATGTTCTTCTTCGCCCGCGGCATCGGCTCCCAGGCCTCGCCGCCGGACAGCCTCGCGCAGGAACCGTTCGAGCCGCGCCGCGACGGCGGGCTGGGGATGGGAGAAGCTCACCTTCTTGACTCCGCAGGTGTTCGGCGGCAGGGTCAACCACGCGGTCAGCACCGCGCTCTACTGCGAACTCGGCAACGTGCCGAGCGTGCCCTAGCTCCTCGCCGCCGAGTAGGAGTCCTGGAGGATCCCGATCGCCGTGGCCGGGTCGACCAGGGCCTTGATTTCGACTTCGGAGTGGATCGTGAACGGGTTCTCGGTGATCATCTTCGTCATCTCGGCCGCGTCGTCGGTCTCGATCGTGCCGAAGCCGCCGCCGCCGATGAAGAAGTGGACGTTTTCGAGGCGGTTGCCGTAGCTCTGCATCCAGGCCGCCATGTCGTTGATCACGTCCGGCATCTGCTCGGCCGTCGGGGGGTCCTTGGGGCGGTAGATGATCGCGAATCGCATGTTGTCTCCTCCGCGTTTTTGGGTGGTTCCCGCCTCCCTCTCCATAGGACCGCGGGGACGCCAGAAACGTTCAGGAACCTTGACCGGAGGGCTAGCGGGCAGTCCTAGCCCCGGCAGGACGCTTCCGGTGGGAGTTCTGGGCTCTATGCGTCCCAAAGTCCCACCGGAACAGGGTGCCTCTCGCGACCCGTCCCTGAGCCCACTGATCGGGACAAAGCCCAGGCCCAAGCAGCCAACGGAACTTCGGGGCGCTTACGCAGGAGGGGTCGGGCACCCCTCGGAACGCCTTGTACTTTTTCGCCGCCGCGCCCCTCGGACGGCTCCCGGCGATCCGCGAAAAAGTTAAGTGCAGAGGGGTGCCCGACCCCTCCCCCCGCAACCCCCCGACCAGGGCCGTCCCTAGGAGGGCTTGGCGAAACGATTGGCGAAACCGTTGCGCCGAGTAGCTGAGTAGTTCAGCGTCG
>CAZQCP010000221.1:0-3480 GCA_964592115.1 uncultured Ilumatobacteraceae bacterium | reverse complement strand
CCGACTGCGACCTGGTGATCGAAAGCGTCGTCGAGGACATGGCCGTCAAGCGCCAGTTGTTCGAACAACTCGACGCGGTGGTGAAGCCCGAGGCGATCTTGGCGACGAACACGTCCACGCTCCCGGTGGTCGAGCTGGCCATGATCACCAAGCGCCCCGACAAGGTGTGCGGCGTCCACTTCTTCAATCCCGCGCCGATGATGAAGCTCGTCGAGGTCATCCGTCCGCTGACCGCGTCGGACGACACGATCGACGAAGCGCTGGCGTTCGCTGCGGCGTGCGGCAAGGACGCCGTGCAGGTGCAGGACCGGGCCGGCTTCATCGTCAACGCACTGCTGTTCCCGTACCTCAACAACGCCATCCGCATGTGGGAGCAAGGCACGGCGTCGATGGACGACATCGACACGGCGATGAAGGGCGGCTGCAACTTCCCGATGGGGCCGTTCGCGCTCCTCGACCTCGTCGGCCTCGACACGTCGCTGGCGATCCTCGACGCGCTCTACGCCGAGTTCCGCGACCCGAACTACGCCGCCGCGCCGGCGTTGCGCCGGATGGTCGCCGCCGGCCACCTCGGTCGCAAGACCAAGCGCGGCTTCCGCACGTACTGATCGCAGCAACAAACGAACGCTGGGGACGGGTCCCAACGTTCGTTACCCACCGGCCGCCGCCGGTCTCGGCTCGCCACACATCGCTTCGAGGATTGCCACAATGGGCGCCGTGAGCAGCGGGGACCGCGCACCGGTCGAGCCACCACCGTCACGGTTCGTCATGCCCACCCCGACGGAACTCGCGCCAGGTGAAGATCTCGTCGCGATCGGCGCCGATCTCGAGCCGGGGACGCTGCTCGCCGCGTATCGTTCCGGCCTGTTCCCCATGCCCGTCGACCCGCGCAAGCGGCGAACGAAGATGGCCTGGTTCTCACCCGACCCGCGGGGGATCATCCCGATCGACGGCCTGCACGTGAGCCGCTCGCTGCGCAAGAGCATGCGTCGGTTCGAGGTGCGGCGCGACAGCGCGTTCGCCGACGTCGTGCGCGCCTGCGGCGACCCGTCGCGCCCAGGACGCTGGATCACCGACGCCATCGTCGACGCCTACAGCGAACTGTTCGACCTCGGATGGGCGCATTCGGTGGAGGTGTACCGAGACGACGAGCTGGTCGGCGGGGTGTACGGCGTGTGGATCGAGCGGTTCTTCGCCGGCGAGGCGATGTTCCACCGGGCCACCGACGCCTCCAAGGCCGCCCTCGTCGCGCTCGTGGAGTGGTTGGGCGACAGCGGAGTCGAGCTGTTCGATGTCCAGTGGGTGACCCCGCATCTCGCGTCGCTCGGCGCCGTCACCATCTCCCGCACCGAGTACCTCACCCGCCTCGTCGCCGCGGCGGCGGATGCGTAGTGCCGGCGAGCTCAGCTGGGCGTCTGGAAAAGCATCGGAGCGGGTGGCCGCCACCACCCGCTCCGAGAACATCGCCGGCCGAATCCGCCTTCGGCCGACGGGGGTTCCCGCCAGAGGGGAGAACCTCGTTGGGATCGAACCTCCGGGGGAAGGGTGATCCGATCCGTCTGTGCGTCCCGTTGGGGACGTGTTGTGTTTCGGCACACTCCGAGCGGACTTGAGGGATTGTTCGTCCGGGTACAACACTTCACCTATGACCGATCCCACGACCACTCCGGCCGGCGCCCCGGCGCGCTCGAAGGACACGCCGTGGATGATGCGGACGTACTCCGGCCACTCGAGTGCGGCGGCGTCGAACGCGCTCTACCGGACGAACCTCGCGAAGGGCCAGACCGGCCTGTCGATCGCGTTCGACCTGCCGACCCAGACCGGCTACGACCCCGACTCACCGATGGCGAAGGGCGAAGTCGGCAAGGTCGGTGTGCCCGTCGCCCACCTCGGTCACATGCGCACGCTGCTCGACGAGATCCCGCCGGGGAAGATGAACACGTCGATGACGATCAACGCCACCGCGGCCTGGATGCTCGCCCTCTACGTCGCCAACGCGGAAGAGCAGGGCACCGACTCACGTGAGCTGCGCGGCACGACGCAGAACGACATCGTCAAGGAGTACCTGTCGCGGGGCACGTACATCTTCCCGCCCGGGCCGTCTCGCCGCCTGATCGTCGACATGATCGCGTGGTGCGCCAAGTACGCGCCGTCGTGGAACCCGATGAACGTGTGCTCGTACCACCTGCAAGAGGCGGGCGCCACGCCCGAGCAGGAGATCGCGTACTCGATGGCCACCGCGATCGGTGTGCTCGACGCGGTGCGCGCCTCGGGCCAGGTCTCCGACGAGAAGTTCACGCAGGTGTTCGGCGCGATCTCGTTCTTCGTCAACGCCGGCATCCGCTTCGTGGAGGAGATCTGCAAGCTGCGGGCGATGACGGAGATGTGGGAACGCATCGGCCGTGAGCGCTACGGCGTCACCGACCCGAAGGCGCTGCGCTTCCGCTACGGCGTGCAGGTCAACTCGCTCGGGCTGACCGAGGCGCAGCCGGAGAACAACGTGCAGCGCATCGTGTTGGAGATGCTGGCCGTCACGCTGTCGAAGCGGGCGCGAGCGCGATCGGTGCAACTGCCGGCGTGGAACGAGGCGCTCGGTCTGCCCCGCCCGTGGGACCAGCAGTGGTCGTTGCGCATGCAGCAAGTGCTCGCCTTCGAGACGGACCTGTTGGAGTACGACGACATCTTCGACGGGTCGATCGTGATCGACAAGCGCACCACCGAGTTGCGCGACGCCGCGCAGGCCGAGCTCGACGACGTGTTGTCGCTCGGTGGCGCGTTCGAGGCGGTCGAGACGTTGAAGTCGCGACTGGTCGGGTCGATGGCGACGCGGTTCCGCCGGATCGAGACCGGCGAGCAGATCGTCGTCGGCGTCAACGAGTTCGTCGAGACGACCGAGTCGCCGCTCGGTGGCGACGGTGCGATCTTGAAGGTCGACCCGGCGATCGAGCGGCAGTTGATCACCGAGATCGCCACCTGGCGCGCCGAACGCGATCAGACGGCGGTCGACGCGGCGCTCGCCGACCTGCTCCGCGCCGCGGAGTCGGGCGACAACATCATGCCGCCGTCGATCGCACTCGCCCGTGCAGGTGGAACGACCGGCGAGTGGGGCGAGGCGATGCGTTCGGTGTTCGGCGAGTACCGGGCACCGACGGGCGTGTCGGGTGTGACGGGCGGAGCGGGGCTCGGCGATGTCGCCGAGTACGTGCGGTCGCTTCCCGGCGGGCCGCCGAAGTTCCTCGTCGCCAAGCCGGGCCTCGATGGCCACTCCAACGGCGCCGAGCAGATCGCCGTGGCGGCGCGCGACTCGGGCATGGAGGTCGTGTACTCCGGCATCCGGCTGACTCCCGAACAGATCGCCGCCTCGGCGCGCGACGAGGACCCCGACGTCATCGGCCTGTCGATCCTGTCGGGCTCGCACCTCGAGCTGGTGCCCGACGTGTTGCACTTCTTGCGCGAGTTCGGTGTGGACGCGCCCGTCGT
>CAZQCP010000220.1:0-3553 GCA_964592115.1 uncultured Ilumatobacteraceae bacterium | reverse complement strand
CGGCGATCGGCTCGACGATCTCGGGCATCCACACGTCGCCTGGCTCGCCGAGGCGCACCAGCTCGGTCACGTCGGACAAGAAGCCGAGCGGGTCGGCGGCGGGATCGACCGGACCGGCGAGCAGCAGGTCGCAGCGGGCTGCGGTGACCGCTTCAGCGGCGGCCTCGTCGGGCAGCACCAGCCGGCTCGCCCGGTCGGTCACCGCATGCCATCCGCGCACCACGGCCATCGCCGGGGCCGCCCGCCGAAGCGCTGCAGGATCGGCGGCTGCCGGATCGTGAGCGACCGCGACCCGCACGGTCGAACGATGCCCGACCGGCAGCACGAACGCTCCCGGCGGCAGGTCGATGCCACGCACCGGCACGTCCGCGGGCGGGCGCTCCGTGATGATGTCGCCACCGGCGAAGGCGACGGCGAACGGCAGCGGGGACTCGTTCTCGACCTCGACGATGGTCAACCCACCGCCATCGGCCACCGCCCAGACCCGTTGCACGGCATCGCCATCGACGACCCGGATCCTCGTCTCGACGACCGGCGCACCTTCGATCCGCCGCTGACGGACCGTTGCCTCCTGGGCAGGAACGTGCCAACGGTCGTCGGCGGCGACGAACCACGACAGCGCGTCCGTCGTGGTGGCACCGAGCGGCGTGACGTCACCCCAGGCGGACACCGCTGCCCGGCACGTCGTGCCCGTGATCCCGACGATCGTGACATCGAGCGGTGCGTGCGCGTCGGCTGGCGCCGTGTCCGATGCGTCGACCTCGCCGCGTGACGTGCCTTTCGCCAGCCACGCCCGGGCGCGGCTCATCGATCGAACTCGCCCTTGCGGGTGCGCTGCATCAGTTCGGCCAGCGCGTCCGACACGGGACGGTCCTCGTGACACACGGCGACGACCTGCTCGGTGATCGGCATCTCGACACCGTACCGGCGGGCGAGGTCGAGCACGCTGGGCGACGACTTGACACCCTCGGCCACCATGTTCGTGGCGGCGAGGATCTCGGCGATCGTCTTGCCCTCGCCGAGCTGACGGCCCACGGCGTTGTTGCGACTCTGCGCCGACGAGCATGTCGCGATCAGGTCGCCCATGCCGGCGAGGCCGGCGAACGTCTCGAGACGGCCACCCATCGCCACGCCGAGCCGCGCCATCTCGGCGAGCCCACGGGTGATCAGCGTCGCGCGGGTGTTGTCGCCGAACCCCATCCCCGCGGCCATGCCCGACGCGATGGCGATCACGTTCTTCACGACGCCGGCAACCTCGCAGCCGGTGATGTCGTCGTTCGTGTACACACGCAGGCTCGGCCGGCTGAACAGGTGCTGCAGCTGGCGCGCCACGTCGCCGTCGTCGGCGGCGACGACACTCGCCGCCGGCTGTCCGGCGAGGATCTCCTTGGCCAAGTTCGGGCCGGTCAGGACGGCAACGGGATGTCCGGGCGCGACGTCGCTCACGACCTCGCTCATCCGCTTGAGCGTCTCGCGTTCGAGCCCCTTGGCGAGTGACACCACAGGCACCCCGGGGCGCATCGACGGCGCCGCTTTGGCCGCCACGTCACGAAACCCGTGCGACGGCACCGCCATGACCACGACATCGGCCGTGGCGACCGCATCATGCAACGACGACGTCGCCCGCAACTCGTCGGGGAGCACGAACGCCGGCAAGTACTCGGCGTTGACCTTGGCGTCGTTGATCTGGTCGGCGAGCTCGGAGCGTCGCGCCCACAGCACGGTGGTGGCGTTGCCGGCGGTGAGCGCGGCGACCGTCGTACCCCACGACCCGGCGCCGATCACTGCCACGGTCGCCTTCGCACTGTCCGTCATGCATCCCCCGTCGATGTCCTTCGCCCTGCCCCGTACCGCCCGCCACGCTAGCGCTCACGCCGCGAGCGGTCCGCGACGTGCGATTGCATCCGGGGTCAGACCCCACATGCAACTGCGCACCAGCACCACGCCAGCCAACATGCCGTCTGCTGTTGCATGTGGGGTCTGACCCCGGATGCAATCGCCGCTGCTCGTACAGTGGCGACGGTGCGTCTCGCCGTGCTGGTTCCCGTCAAGCGGTTCACCGCCGCGAAGCGTCGTCTCACCGGTGTGTTGACCGATGCTGACCGCGCCCGCCTCGCCGAATGGATGGCCACCCGCGTCCTCGAGGTCGTCGCCGAAGCGCCGACGTTCGTGGCCTGTGATGACGACGTGGTCGCCGAGTGGGCACAACGCTGCGGGGCGACGGTGGTGTGGGGTGGGGGGCTCGGGCTCAACGGTGCGGTCGACGACGGCGTGACCCACGTCGCGGCTGCTGGGTTCGATCACGTGCTCGTCTCCCACGCCGACCTCGCCCGACCCGCAGCACTCGTGAGCGTCCCGCGTGAGGGAACCGTGACGTTGGTACCGGACCGCCATCGCGACGGTACGAACGTCATGTCGTTCCCGATCGCCCACCGTCTGGCGGCCTCGTACGGCGGTGGCAGCTTCGAACGGCATCTTCGCCAGGCGTTGGCGCTCGACGTGGTCACCGAGGTGCGCAGCGACGTCGACCTGTCGCTCGATCTCGACACCGCCGCCGATCTCGCCCACCCACTGATCCGAGAGGTGCTGCCGCCATGGCTGCCAACGAGCCGGGCCAACCACTGACGCCACCGCTCTCACCGACACGCGACCTCGCGGTGCCGGTGTCGGCGCTGGCGATCGGCGCCCATCCCGACGACGTCGAGTTCGGCGCCGGCGGCCTGCTCGCCAAGTGGGCGTCCGCCGGCTGCATCGTTCACCATCTCGTGTGCACCGACGGCTCGAAGGGCACCTGGGACCCCCATGCGGATGTCGTGGCGCTCGCCGCCCGCCGCCAGGACGAACAACGCGCCGCAGCACGACGGCTGGCGGGCCCAAACGCCGGCGAGGTGCGCTTCCTCGGACGCGTGGACGGCGAGCTCGACAGCGACCTGGCGACACGTGGCGAGGTCGCCCGGGTGATCCGCGAGCTCCGCCCCGAGGTCGTGCTCGGGCACGACCCGTGGAAGGCGTATCGCCTCCACCCGGACCATCGCCATGCCGGGCTGCTCGCATGCGAAGGGATCGTCGCCGCCCGCGATCCGCACTTCTTCCCCGAACACGGGCTGGAGCATCATCGACCTGCCGCACTCTTGCTCTGGGAGGCGGGCCGCCCCAACCACGTGGAAGACGTGGCGGCCTTCGTCGACGCCAAGCTCGACGCGCTGCACGCCCACGAGAGCCAGTTCGAATCGACCATGCATGCCGCCGACGACGCCGACCTCGCGGCGTTCGACGATCGCATCCGCGCCCGCCTCGCCGACCTCGGCGCGCCGCACGACCTCGCCGCCGCCGAGATCTTCGTGCTGCTCACCGACCTGTAGCACCGTCGCTCGCCCAACCCCGGCCCGGCACGCGAACGAGGGGCCCGAACAGGCCCCTCGTCCACGGTTTCGACCTCGACCCGGTGGGCGACCACCGGGCTCGGGTCACTTCTTCGCTGGCGCCTTCTTGGCTGGCGCCTTCTTGGCTGGCGCCTTCTTGGCCGGAGCCTTCTTGGCTGGCGCCTTCTTGG
>CAZQCP010000219.1:0-3670 GCA_964592115.1 uncultured Ilumatobacteraceae bacterium | reverse complement strand
TTCCGCGACTGATTGCATCCGGGGTCAGACCCCAGATGCAATCGTGACACGCGTCCGGTGGATCCTGCCGCGCTCGCGTGCAGTTGCATCTGGTGTCTGACCCCGGATGCAATCGCGTGGGCGGGACCGGGTGCGGCTGGGCGCGCTCCGGCGAGCCCGCGGCGCTGGTGCGCGATTGCATCTGGTGTCTGACCCCGGATGCAATCGGGTGGACGGAACGAGGATTGAGCGGCGGCGTCGCGGGGTAGATCCCTGTTTCCCCCCGTCCGGATGACCGTGTCCGGGCAATGAACCACAGGAGGTGCCCATGGGAGGCGAAAAGGACAAGGCCGTCGGACGTGTCAAGCAGGCCGCCGGTGATCTGACCGACAACGACGACCTCAAGGACGAGGGCAAGAAGGACGAGCTCGCCGGCAAGGTGAAAGACGTCGTCGACGATGCCAAGGACAAGGTCACCGATCTGATCGACAAGGTCCGCGACAAGACCTGACGATCCCGCTCCGCCCGCTCCGACGGGTAGGGGCCTCGAACGGCGCGCCCGTGTCAGTCGACGAATCGGCGGACGCGGGCGCGCTTGCCGCGCATGGAGGTCGACTGCATCGCCGAGATCACGCGCTCGACCGACCCCTCGGGAACCCCGACGACCGAGTACGCGTCGGCGATGCGGATCGGACCGATCTCGCGTCCCGACAGTCCTGTCTCGTTGGCGATCGCGCCGACGAGATCCGCGGGACGCACCCCCGCCTTGCGTCCCAGGTTGACGTGGACGAAGCCGGTGTCCGTGGAGCCACCCGCGCTCCGACCTCGCGCCGGGCGCTCCTCTCGACCACCAGGACCCCGGCGGCCCGTGCCGCGGTCGGAGCTCGCTGTCCGATCGCGTTTGCCGCCAGGCCCCGCCGCTCGACTCTTGCCGCCCTTGGAGTGGAACGAGACGTCCGGGATCTCCTGCTCGTCGACCGTGGCGACCGTCGCTTCGTGCAACAGCTTGAGCGCGGCGAGCGCGATCTGCCGGTCGCTGTCGTCGCCGGCGAGCGCGTGCAGCAGCGGGTTGAACTCGTCGAGATCGTCGGCCGTGAGCGCCTCACGGACGGCGGTGACGGTCAGCTCGACCTGCCGAGCGCGCAAGTCGGCGACTGTCGGCACGGTCGCGATCTCGAACTTCTGCTTCGTCAGCCGCTCGATGTTCTCGAGCCCGCGACGCTCTCGTGGCTCGGCGAGCGTGATCGCCACGCCTTCCCGCCCCGCACGACCGACGCGCCCGATGCGGTGCACGTAGCTCTCCGCGGCGGATGGAACGTCGTAGTTGACGACGTGGGTGAGCGTGTCGACGTCGAGCCCGCGGGCGGCGACGTCGGTGGCCACCAGCAGCTCGGCGGTGCCGTCACGTAGGCGCGCCATCACGCGGTCGCGTTGCGTCTGATCCATGCCGCCGTGCAACGCCTCGGCGCGGTAGCCGCGGGCGTTCATCGTGTCGGTGAGTGTGTCGACCTCGGTGCGGGTACGGCAGAACACGAGCGCCGCGCCTGGTGCTTCGATGTCGAGGATCCGACCGAGCGCCGACGGCTTGTGGGAACGCGGCACGACGTAGACGATCTGGCGGATGCGTGCCTGCGTGCCCGCTTCGGTGTCGCTGCGGGCGATCGTGATGCGCTGCGGGTCGCGCTGGTGACGGGCGGCGATCGCCTGGATGCGCTTGGGCAGCGTCGCCGAGAAGAGGACCGTCTGGCGATCCTCGGGTGTGCTCTCGAGGATCGACTCGATGTCGTCGGTGAACCCCATGTCGAGCATCTCGTCGGCCTCGTCGAGCACGACCGTCGTGATCGAGGCGAGCCCGAGTGAGCCACGACCGATGTGGTCGAGCGCACGCCCCGGGGTCGCCACGACGACGTGGGCACCACGGTCGAGTGCCTGCAGCTGGCGGTGGATCGCTTGGCCGCCGAACACCGGCACGACGACCACGCCGAGGTGCCGCCCGTAGCGGTACATCGCCTCGCTCACCTGCACGGCGAGCTCACGGGTCGGCACGAGCACGAGAACCTGCGGGACGCGCCGGCTGGCGTCGACCTGGTGTAGTGCGGGGAGCGCGAACGCCGCCGTCTTGCCGGTACCCGTCGCCGCCTGGCCGAGCACATCGCGTCCGGCGAGCAGCACGGGGATCGTCTCGCGCTGGATCGGCGTCGGCTCCTCGTAGCCGAGCTCGTCGAGCGCCGCCAGCAACTCCCCATCGAGCCCGAGCGCGGCGAAGCCGGTGCCGGACGCGTCCGCGGGCACGCCGTCGTCGTCGGACGCGTCCGCGGGCACGCCCGCTCCGGGCACGCCCGATCCGGACACGTCGGACGCGTCGGCGGGCGTGTCGGTCGAGAAGGAGGGAGAGGTGTCGGTCATGGCGGCTGCTTCCGTCGAGTGGGCTGAACCACGATACGGAACACCACGCAGGTATCGACGGGACGCTTCCTGATCGTTCACAATTGCGCATGGCCTACATCACGGACCGCATCGCCCACGACGCCGACGCGCACATCATGGAGCCGCCGAACTGGCTGCGCGATCACGCCGATCCGGCGATCCGTGAGCTGCTCGACCGGCCGGGATACTCGAACGAGCTGGCCCAGACCGGCGACGGCGACCACGGCGGCGACGAGGACCGCATCGACGCCGCGTTCGAGCGCCTCACGGCGCGTCATCGCAGCGATGAGTTCCTCGCCGACGAGGCCACCGACGTCATGAACCGCAAGAACTTCGCCGCCACCGGTTCGTTCCTGCCCGAGGACCGGCCGCGGGCGCTCGACTACATCGGCGTCGCCAGCCAGCTCCTGTTCAACACGTTCCACAACAGTCGCCTCTACCAGTGGGAGCACGGCGACGACCTCGACCTCGCCTACGGCGCAGCCCGCGCCCACAACCGTGGCATGCTCGAGTTCTGCTCGGTCGACGAGCGGCTCCTCGCCACGTGTTACGTGCCGCTGGCGGACTTCGATCGCTCGGCGGCGATCACGACCGAGGCGATCGAAGCCGGCGCCGCGGCGCTCCTCGTCGCGTCGGGCTGTCCGGCCACGCACTCTCCATCGCACATCGGCCTCGACCCCGTGTGGCGCCAGGCCGAGGAGGCGGGCATCCCGGTCGTGTTCCACGTCGGGGGCACAGGGGCACTGATCGACAAGGCCTACTTCGACAACGGCCTCCCGATCCCGCCCGACTTCCACGGCGGCGAGGAGAACTTCCGCTCCGTCGACTACATGGCGATCCCGTTCCCACCGATGCAGACGCTGGCGACGCTGATCTTCGACGGCGTGTTCGACCGTTTCCCCGCACTCAAGTTCGGCGTCATCGAACAGGGGTGCATCTGGCTGCCGAGCTGGCTGAAGCAGATGGAGTCGGCGATGGACGCGTTCGGTCGCCACGAAGAGCGCCTCCAGAAGCTGTCGCTGCGACCCGACGAGTTCGTGCAGCGCCAGCTGCGCGTGGCGCCGTACCCGACCGAGGACGTGGGCTGGGTGACCGCGCAGGTCGGCCCCGACATCTTGCTGTTCAACACCGACTACCCGCACGTGGAAGGTGGACGCCGCCCCTTCGAGCGCTTCGAGCGCAGCCTCGGTGACGCCAGCGAGGCCGTGCGCCGCAAGTTCTATTGCGACAACTTCGTCGACCTGATGGGCGCCGGCCTGCCCGC
>CAZQCP010000218.1:0-3743 GCA_964592115.1 uncultured Ilumatobacteraceae bacterium | reverse complement strand
ACCATCACGACAATCGACGCGATACATCGACACGGAACTGGACGACGAACTCGACATGAAACTGCGCACGCTCGGTCGCACGGGCATTCAGGTGGCACCGCTCGGCCTCGGCACGATGGTGCTTGGCGCGTGGGGCAACCGCGATCACGACGACTGCGCACGGCTCGTCAACCGGGCGCTCGATGCCGGGATCAACCTCGTCGACACCGCCGACGTGTACGCGTTCGGCGAGAGCGAGGAGATCGTGGGCCGAGCGATCGCCGGTCGGCGTGACGAGGTCGTGTTGGCAACGAAGTTCAACAACGCGCTCGACGACGACCCGAACCACCGCGGCAACTCACGGCGCTGGATCCGCCGAGCCGTCGAGGGCAGCCTGCGCCGCCTCGGCACCGATCACATCGACCTCTACCAGGTGCATCGACCCGACCCGGCGACCGACATCACCGAGACGATCGACGCGTTGACCGACCTCGTTCGCGAGGGCAAGATCCTGGCCTGGGGCACATCGACGTTCCCCGCCGACGAGATCGTCGAAGCGTGCTGGGCGGCAGAGCGCCGCGGCGTCGCCGGGCCGCACACGGAGCAGCCGCCGTACTCGATCCTGTGTCGCGGGATCGAGGCCGACGTGCTCCCCACCTGTGGGCGCCACGGCATCGGCGTGATCGTGTGGAGTCCGCTCTCGGGCGGCTGGCTGACTGGCAAGTACCGGCTCGGCGAACCCGCTCCCGAAGGTTCACGCGGTGCGACGAATCCGGACCACTTCGACGGCGGCAACGCGGCGAAGGCAGCCGCCGTGGACGCGCTCAATACTGTGGCCACCGCGGCCGGTTTGACGCTCACCCAGCTCGCGCTGGGGTTCGCGGTCGAACACCCCGACGTCGACGTCGCGCTGATCGGTCCGCGCACGAACGAGCAGCTCGACGAACTCCTCACGGCGCTCGACGTGCGCCTCGGGGCGGACATCCTCGACGCCATCGACGAGATCGTCCCGCCCGGTACCGACCTCAATCCGGCCGACCGCGGCTGGACGCCTCCCGCACTCGAACGTCGAGCCCGGCGCCGACCGTGAGCGCCTGGGAAGCGCTGCTGCTCGTCGTCGGTGGGTTTGCGGCGGGCACGATCAACTCGATGGCCGGCGGCGGTTCGATCCTCACCGTGCCGCTACTCGTCCTCGCCGGCGTGCCCGGCAACCAGGCCAACGGCTCCAACCGCGTCGGCATCTTCGCCGCCAGCGCCGCCGCCGTTGCGTCGTTCCGCCACTCGGGCGCGACGAGCCTCGCCGGATCGAGCAAGGTGATCGTGCCGACGATCATCGGCTCGCTCGCCGGCGCGGTGACGATCAGCCGCGTGGCCGACGACGCATTCGAGACGGTCTTCGGGCTGCTGATGCTGCCGATCGTCGCGCTGACGATCGTCAAGCCGAAGGCCCGCACCGACGTCTCCCCGTGGCCGGCCTGGGTGACGTTCGCCGTGTTCTTGGGCATCGGGCTCTACGGCGGCGCCTTCCAGGCCGGCGTCGGGCTCGTGTTGCTGGCTGCGCTCACCCGCGCCGGCTACGACCTCGTCACGGCGAACAACGTCAAGGTGCTCGTCAACCTCATCGTGACATCGATCGCGCTGCCGGTGTTCATCGTCGGCGGCAACGTCGTGTGGGGTCCGGCACTCGTGCTCGCCGCCGGATTCCTCGTCGGCGGATGGCTGGGAGCCAAGCTCGCCGTGCGTGGCGGCGAACGCCTCGTCCGTTGGGTCATGGCCGGCTGTGCCATCGCGCTCGCCGGACGCCTGCTCGGCTTGTGGGGCTGAGTCGTCACTCACGGACCGACGCGGGTCGCGGCACGCTGACGCACGACGCTCAGCGGAGCAGTTCGATCAAGCCGCTCGTGTCCCAGCGGTCGCCGCCGCGCGCCGCGATGCGGGAGTAGAACTGGTCGACGAGTGCGGTCAGCGGCAGTGCGGCGCCGTTGCGGGCGGCCTCGTCGAGCACGATCCCGAGATCCTTGCGCATCCACTCGACAGCGAACCCGAAATCGAACTCGCCAGCGGCCATGGTGCGCGCCCGGTTGTCCATCTGCCAGCTCTGGGCGGCACCCTTGCCGATCACGTCGACGACCTGATCGACGTCGAGCCCGGCGCGCTGGGCGAAGTTGACGCCCTCGCTGAGGCCCTGCAATACGCCGGCGATGCAGATCTGGTTGACCATCTTCGTCAGCTGCCCGGCGCCTGCCGGTCCGAGGCAGACGCACGACTTGGCGTACGCGCCGATCGCCGCGGCGGCCCGCTCGAACACGGCGGCATCGTCGCAGCCGCACATCACCGTCAGCTGCCCGCTCTCGGCACCCGCTTGCCCGCCGGACACGGGAGCGTCGACGAACCCGACGCCGCGCTCGGCACACGTCGCCGCCAGTTCCCGGGCGAGTCCTGCCGAGGCGGTCGTGTGGTCGACGAGGATCGACCCAGGCACCATCGCGGCGAGCGCACCGTTCGGTCCCAGTACGACCTCGCGGACATCGTCGTCGTTGCCGACGCACAAGGCGACGATTTCGGCGCCGTTCGCTGCTTCCTCCGGCGTCGGCGCGGCACGATTGCCGTTCAAGGCGACCCATGCCAGCGCCTTCGCGGCGGTGCGGTTGTACACCGCAACGTCGTGGCCCGCTCGGGCGAGATGACGTGCCATCGGGGCGCCCATCACGCCGAGGCCGAGGAATGCGATCGTTGTCACGGTCGCAGATTCTCCCATGTGCGACACTGCCGTCGTGACCGAGAGTCCGGCACATCGCGACCGCGCGCGGGGGCCGTGCGCCATCACCGGCGCCCGGTGGACCGTGACGACGTGGAACCTCCAAGGCTCGACCGGTGTGGATCACGCTGCCGTGGCGGCAGTGTTGGCCGATGCTGCTCCTGACGTGGTCGCCGTGCAGGAGATCCGCCGTGGCGACGCCCGCCGCCTCGCCCTCGCCATGTCGGACGTGGCGTCGTCGGTGCACGTGAGCTGGGCGCGCAAGCACTACCCGTACACGTTCCTCATCTGGTGGCGGGCAGAGGGGATGGCGATCCTGACACGGCACACGCTCGAACGCGCCGACTCGATCGAGATCTCCATGCGCATGGCACGGCGGTGGGACTGGCGGCGACGCATCGCCCAATGGGCGGTGGTGCGCCGCGGGGATGGCGAGGAACTGTTCGTCGTCAACGTGCACCTGTCGCCACACGCGCTCGCCGGCGAACGGGTCGCCGAGGCGCGAGGCGTGCGCGAGCTCGCCGAGCGGCACGGCAGCGAGGTGCCGTTGGTCATCGCCGGCGACTTCAACGACGCGGCGGACCCGACGGTGATCGCCGAGCTGCCCGGCATCGAGCACGTCGCGCCCGGGTTCACGAACCCGGCGTCGGCGCCGACGCAGACACTCGACCACGTGCTCCTGCCCGAAGCCGCCACCGAGGTCGAGGTGCGTGTCCCCGCGGGCGGTCCCACGTGGGCGGCGCTGTCCGACCACGTCCCGGTCACGGTGCGCTTCCGGCTGCCTGGCGCCGACACGCCGCCGAGTTGATCCCGCCCGGCAGGTACCGGTCGAACGAGCCGGGCAACGCCGACAGCGGCGCCGCCGCCTGACGATTGCATCCGGGTCAGACGATTGCATCCGGGGTCAGACACCACATGCAACAACGCACCAGCGCCAGGCCGGTCAACGTCATGTGTGCTGTTGCATGTGGTGTCTGACCCCGGATGCAATCGTTAGGCGGCGTGG
>CAZQCP010000217.1:0-3756 GCA_964592115.1 uncultured Ilumatobacteraceae bacterium | reverse complement strand
GCTCGGCAGCTTCGCCAACGAGGTGCCGAGCCAGTCGATCCGGTTGATGAGCGTCGTGACCTGGGGGAACGTGCGCACCTCGGTCAGCTTCTCGTAGCCGCGGTGCATGTAGCCGCAGCTCGGCTCGGCCCACACGACCTGCTCGCCGTCGAGGCGGCAGATGATGCGCAGCGTGCCGTGCGTGGCCGGGTGCTGGGGACCGATGTTGAGGGTCATGCCCTCGGTCTCGAGCTCGACGTTGAGGCGCGCGTCGGCGGCCTGGCTGGCGATGTAGCTCAGCTGTTGGCGTTCGGACAGGGCGGTCATGATTCGCTCGCGTCCTCTCCTGGTTCGCTCGGCTCAGCCTCGTCTTGGGCGGGCATCGGCTCGACGTCGACGATGCCGGGCCACGGCTTGATCATGCGGGCGAGCAGCGGGAAGTCCTTGCGCAGCGGGTGGCCCTGGAAGTCCGTCGGCAGGTACATGTTCCGCAGGTCGGGGTGACCGTTGAAGCCGATGCCGTACATCTCGTGGCACTCGCGCTCGTGCCAGTTGGCGCCGGCGTAGACCGTCGACCACGAATCGACGACCATCCCGCCGCCCTGACCGTCGTCGTCGGGCACATCGGCCTTGATGGTGACACCGACGTGACGATCGAGGTCGACGACGCGGGCGAACACCTGGAAGCGGGTCTCGCCTCCGGTGACACCTTGGCGGATCTCGGTCGACGGTTCGACCGGTTCTGCTGTCGGGTCGTCCTCGCCCTTGCCGTACGGCGACGGCAGCCAGTCGATGCCGGACAAGAACCCGAAGTACGTGAAACCAGCGGCTTTCAGCGCCGCGCCGGTCTCTCGCCAGGCGTCCGTGCGAACGCGGATCCACAGGTCGTCGTTGGGCGAGATGTGGGTGTCGACGATCGCGTCGCCGATGCGGCTGCGGAGGTCGTCGACGATGCCCTCGCGG
Source organism: uncultured Ilumatobacteraceae bacterium (assembly GCA_964592115.1). Classification (GTDB taxonomy): domain Bacteria; phylum Actinomycetota; class Acidimicrobiia; order Acidimicrobiales; family Ilumatobacteraceae; genus Sva-07. The sequence goes on along the minus strand of CAZQCP010000217.1, from coordinate 2,814 downwards.
AGACCATCGCCCGGAAGAGCGGGGGTCTCGGCGTCGCCGGAGTCCTGGGTGCCGGTGTCTTGGGTATCGGTGTCACTCAATGGGTCCACCGCCCACGACGATCGGCTCGGGGCGCGGGTCGATCGGCGCTGGTGACGTGTCGCCGTTGCGCTCGCCGGCTTCGAGCGCCGCGCGCTCGCGCGCCGACGGCTTCGCCGCCGCCTCGTCGCCGCGCCACTTGGCCGCCATGTCCTCGTTCTTGATCCGCTGTTGCAGCAAGACGATGCCTTCGAGCAATGCTTCGGGGCGGGGCGGGCAGCCGGGCACGTAGATGTCGACCGGGATGATCTGGTCGACGCCCTTGGTGACCGAGTAGCTGTCCCAGTAGGGGCCGCCGCAGTTGGCGCAAGATCCCATCGAGATGGCGTACTTCGGCTCGGGCATCTGCTCCCAGAGGCGCTTGATCGCCGGCGCCATCTTGTCGGTGACCGTGCCGGAGATGCACACGAAGTCCGCCTGGCGCGGACTGGCGGGGAGCGGGATCACGCCGAGTCGCATCACGTCGTAACGGGGCGAGGCGAACGCGGCACCCATCTCGATGGCGCAGCAGGCGAGGCCCCACTGGTAGACCCACAGCGAGTACGAGCGGCTCATGTTGAGCAGCTTGGTGAGCGGTGCGGGCACGCGGCCCCGGTCGACGATTCCCATCACACCCACCTCAGGAGGCCGCGTTTCCACGCGTACACGAGACCGTCGAGCAGCAACACGATGAAGATCAGCATCACGACGAGCCCGAAGGTGCCGTAGCGCTCGATCGACGCTGCCCACGGGAACAAGAACACCGCTTCGACGTCGAAGATGACGAAGAGCAGGGCGAAGACGTAATAGCGGATCTGGCTCTGCGACCAGCCCATGCCGACCGGGTCGACGCCCGACTCGTAGGCGATCACCTTGTCCAGGTTCGGTCGCGACGGCCGCAGAACGGCGGCAATGCCGAGCAGCAGGCCCCCGATCGCAAGGGCGGCGAGACCGAACCAGACGACGGTCAAGTAGTCGCGCAGGAACTCCGACATCGGTGCGAGAAGCTATCAGGGGGCGGGAAAATCGGACCAAACGTGCTGGTCACACGCGCTCGGCGCGTGCGACCAGCACTTCGGTTGATCGTGTTTCAGGGCCGCCGATCAGGCGGTCGTGTTGGCCGGGGTCGCTTCGGCTGTCTCGTCGTCCGAGCCGAGGAGGATCCAGATCCCTGCGGCGGCTGCGGCGCCGATCGCCGGGAACAAGATGAACGCCCACACCTGCCCGAGCGCCCAGTCGCCCTGGAACACCGCGGTGGCCAGCGAACGGGCCGGGTTGACCGACGTGTTCGACACGGGGATCGAGATCAGGTGCACCAGCGTCAAGCCGAGACCGGCGGCGATCGGACCGAAGCCCTTCGGCACGCCGTTCTCGTTCGTCGTGCCGAGCACGATGAGCACGAAGATGCACGTGACGACGATCTCGATGATCGCCACCGACATCAGGTCGAACCCGCTCGGTGAGTGATCGCCGTAGCCGTTGGAGGCGAAGCCGGCGTTCTGAGCCGCCTTCATCGCTCCGTCGGTGCCGGAGAGGATGAGGGCGAGGATGCCGCCGCCGACGATGCCGCCGATGAACTGGCCGATGAAGTACGGCACCGCCTTGGCGGTCTCGAGCTTCTTGGTGACGAGCATGCCGATCGTGACCGCGGGATTGATGTGACAGCCCGAGACGTGCCCGATCAGGTATGCCATGCACAGCAGGCTGAGGCCGAAGGCGAGTGCGACGCCGTGTGGACCGATGATCGAGCCGGCGAAGATCGCCGTGCCCGGTCCTCCGATCACCAAGACGGCGGTCCCGATCGCCTCGACGAGTGGAATGCGGATGTTGTCGTCCATCGGATGGTGTCCCCTTTCATCGATGAGGTGCAACGGCCCTGGCAGAACCGTCGCCGCGACGCTACGCGGTCACCCCCACCCAGCTCAGGGATGCTGGCACCGGGTCAGTGGAGGCAGAACTCGTTGCCTTCCGGGTCGAGCAGGGTGATCCAGTGGCCCTCGGGCTCGTCGAGCTCGTGCACCCGCGTCGCGCCGAGCGCGACGAGCGCGTCGGCGCGGGCGTGGAGCTCGTCCTGCGCGACGCGCACGTCGAGGTGCACACGGTTCTTGGCGATCTTGCCTTCGGGCACCTTGAGGAAGAACACGCGCGGACCGGCACCGTCTGGGTCGACGATGGCGAAGGCGCGGTCGGGGTCGCTGCGATCGACGCCGAACGCATCCAGTGCGTCGTCCCACGTGTCGAACCCCTCGGGCGGCGGCTGCTCGACGTAGCCGAGCACCTCGCACCAGAACTCGGCCAGCTTGCGCGGGCCCGCCGCGTCGAAGGTGATCTGGATGTCGCGTGCCATCACCAACTCTCGCGCACGGCACGCCCGCCTCCGGTCGGCAATTCGGCGGCACCGAACCCGACACGTACGGAAGCTGTCGGGACTCGTGCCGGAATCCGCCACAGAGCCCGACAGCCTCAGAGCTGGTCGGGCTCTGTGGCGGAGGTGGCTCGTCAGGCGGGCAGGGCGGCGCCGAAGAAGCCGGCGACGTAGCTCAGGCGGCCGTCAGCGAGCAGCGCCACGTCGAGACCGTCGAGAACGACGTTGCCGTCGGCGTCGAGCATCTCCCAGCCCCAGCGCACGAGGTCATGGTGGGCATCCACACCACCCGCCGGTCGGAACGAGTGCCCGACGTACGTGACGTGGAAGTTGGTGAACAGGTCGAACAGCTCGGCGTGGCCGGTCACGTCGACGAGCGGGTCGACGACGTG
>CAZQCP010000216.1:0-3774 GCA_964592115.1 uncultured Ilumatobacteraceae bacterium | reverse complement strand
GATGCAGATCGGAGTGGCACACCCCGGCCCCACCGATGCGGACGACCACCTGGCCCCGAGCGCCTCGATGCCCGGGACCTCCCAGCCGTCACCGTCGGCGATCGCCTCGCCGGCTGCGAGCGTCGAGGTCACGATCACGTCCACGCCGAGCTCCGCGCACAGATCGAGCGCCCGCACACGGCCGGTGTCGTCGCGTCGCAACGAGTACGTCCAGATCGCCACGGCGTCGCCGCCGGCCGCTTCGATCGCCCCACACAGTTCCGCGACCGGTGTGGTGTTGCCGGCCACGAGATGGGCGCGGTAGAAGATCACGGCGACGAGCGGGCGCGACGTCTCCCGCTGGGCATCGGTCGCGCCGATGCCGGCACCGTCCCACACACCGACATCGTCGACCGCGAGCGGCGCGTCGAACCCGACGGCCGCCATCGCCACGGTGTCGGCCAGGAACCGCACGAGGTTCGCCATGTTCGCCGGGCCGCCCGCCACCACGTAACGGTGCGCCTCCGTGACCACTCCCGACGGCACCGTCGACGCGGCGAGCAGGTCCGGGTCCGGACGCGCCTCACCTCCCAGCGCGACGAACCCGATGCCGCGCTCGGCGCACCGGGCGCGTAGCTCGCCGAAGCCGGCCCAGGCGTCGGCGCCGCCGAGCAACCGGATCACGACGACGCGGATGCCGTCGAGCTCGGGTGTCGCGTCGACGCGGTCGGGGTGGAACCAGCGGACCGTGCCGACCTCGACGGGCAGCGCGTCCGCGGCGGCCCGCATGGCCAGCAACTCGGTGTCGGCGTTGGAACCGAACAGGATCACGAGGCCACGTCCTTCAAGATGCGCCCGAAGCGGGCGTCGCGTTCAGCGGGGGAGTGCAGCGAGCAGTCGTCGCACTTCGAGCCCTCCGCGTGTCGGTAGTAGAGACAACAGGCGTTGCGCTGCCACGCCCAGATCGGCCCGATCTGCACGACGTCGCCGCCGACCGCGAGCTCCGGCCGGGCGGCCGCGAAGAACGCCGACGCCTCGTTGCGCAACCGCACCCATCGCTCCCGGTCCGGCGGACCGTTCAAGCCCATGAACGCGCCGAACGACGAGGCGCACGACGACGCGATGTTCGACCACAGCAGTCTCGAGCCGACACGACACGCCGACCGCGCGGTGTCGACCAACGGCGCCATGTGGTCGTCGACCAGGTGTCGGTGGAGTGCGGCGAGCTGCTCGGTGCGGTCTCCGGCAGCGGGGTCGACCGCCCAGTGGGCCTTGTCGAGCAGCACCGCGTTCGGGCGATTGCGGTCGAATTGGATCCACACGTTCTCGGGAGCTACATCGACACATCCGCCGGCGACCAGCCATGTGCCGATCGCCACCGACGCGATCCGGAACGCGTAGCCCTGCACGATCAGCGAGACCCCGATGTCGTCACGCTCGACTCCGCGGGCGTCCATGGTCGAGCGCATGGTGTCGTACAGGAACTGCGCGTCGTGCACCAGTGAGGAACCCGGCACCCACTCCTCGAACGACGTCTCAGCGTCGCCCACGGACGCGCGGATGTAGTCCACCTCGCCGGTCACGGCGTCGAGCGCGGCGACCGGCGAGCCGAGGACAGTCACGCGTTCGAGGCGACGAGTGGGCGGTCCTCGGCCGTGTCGTCACCTTCGGTGACCGACGGACGGGTGAGGAGCCAACCGAACATCAACCCGAACCCGATCCACAAGAGCGCGAGGCCGCCCACCGAACGAAGGCGGAAGTCCCACACGAGTCGTGCCGGTACGGCGGGGTCGATTGCGTCGGGGGTCCCGGGCAACACGATGAACGCGAGCCCGAACACCACGAAGGTCGCGATTGCGACCACGATGATCCGGCTCGGGTCGTCGAGCCGTGCCCGCAACACCTTGGACAGGTGCGTCAGCGCGATCACCAGCACGATCGCGATCACGATCAGGCTCACGTACTGCAGCGTGCGTTCGCCGACCGTGTCGGGATCGCCGACTGCCGGCGGGTTGGCCGGATACTTGATCGCCGGGATCAAGCCGAACACGGCGAACCCGATCGACGCCAGCCACACCGCGCGGGCGAAGTCATCGCGGCCGGGCAACACATGGCGGCGCCACGCGAACACGGTGCCGAACACCAGGCCGACGGCGAGCGCGTACAGCACCATCGCACCTGCGCCGCCGCCCTTCTGCTCGCCTCGGGTGTACAGCGGCTCCTCGTGGTGGCCACCGTCGCCCTCGGCCGGCTCGGCCGCCGACATCTCCTCCTCGAGGGCGATCGCCCGATCGACGACCGGCTCGACCACGGTCAGCATGTAGGCGCCCGCAAGGACGCCCATGATCAGGCCCGCCAGCAGGGCGCGCTTCAACACATCTGCGTATGTCAGCATGCCCGGCCTCAATGGCAGGGCACGCCGAGGGCGTGACGGCCATCGTGGAAGAGCTCGTGCAGGTGCTCCCAGGAGTGGGTCAGGATCGCCCCGTTCTCCTGGAGCATCAGGTACAGCCAGGCCGTCGCGATCACGGCAGCAAACCATGCCGCCGCGGGAACGTGGATCGGGGCGACGCCCGGAGCGGGCGTCATCGTTGCAGTCATCAGGTTCTCCATCCTCGTGGATTCGGTTACGCCGTCCGTTCGGTGTCCTGGCTCCCGGATCGATGCTTCCCCTCGCCTTCCAGCTCGCGCCGTGGCGTCGTGAGGGGTCACTCCTCGGTGACAGTTGCGGGACAGCCCCGGATTCGCACCGGTGTTCCCGTTCAGACAGGGGCGACTGTAGCCCAATCCGCGCGATCGGCCCAGCTCTTCCGATCCGGGCCAGAATCGTTCCGGATAGCGGACGAAATCTGCCCCAGATGATTGGATCGGTGGATCGACGATCGGCAGTCCGGCGGCGTGGGATCATGGACGGCGTGAGCGACGACGTGCTGGGGTACTGGTCGGAGCCAGGGCGGTTCACCGCGCTCGGCAGCATCGACCACGCGATCGGATCTGATGTGGCTGACGTCGTTGCCGCGGTGCAGGGGTTGTTGATCTACGACACCGTCGCCGAGCCGTTCTACGGCGTGACGCTGTCGCCGTCCCAGGCCGCCACGATCCACGAACGCTTCGTCGACCGCCTGCTCGCGACTGCCTGCGCGGTCGACGACCGGCCGCTCGGCGAGGCCCGCCCACCCGAGGCGCGGGTCGGGGCTCGATGCCATGTGTACAGCCGCGTGACGGTGGCGCTGCTGCGGGCGGCGGGCGTGCCGGCACGGGCGCGCTGCGGGTTCGGCGCGTACTTCCGTCAGGGGTGGTTCGAGGACCACTGGGTCGCCGAGTTCTGGGACGCCTCTGAGGGGTGCTGGCGGATGGTCGATGCGCAGCTCGACTCGACGTGGCGGGAGCGAATCAGCTTCACAGGAGACCCGTTCGCGCTGACCCCGGGCGAGTTCGTCACGGCCGGACACGCGTGGCAGGCGTGGCGGCGCGGCGAGCTCGACGCCGGTCGCTGCGGGTTGTCGGCGATCGACGAGTTCGGCTCGTTCTGGATCGCCGGGAACCTGCGGCTCGACCTCGCCTCGCTCAACAAGGTCGAGATGAACCCGTGGGACGTGTGGGGCTCGGGCTGGGAGCCAGGTGAAGAACCCACCGCCGAGCAGCTCGATCTGTTCGACGCGGTCGCCGAGCTCACCGTGGATCCCGACGCTCGGTTCGCCGAGCTGCGCGAGCGGTACGAGACCGACGACCGGTTGCGGATGGACGGCACGATCTTCAACGCCAACCACCGCTCGACCGAGACCGTCGCCTGAC
>CAZQCP010000215.1:0-3824 GCA_964592115.1 uncultured Ilumatobacteraceae bacterium | reverse complement strand
CATCGAGGTCGCGGCGGGACAACTCGATCTGTTGCACCCGCTCGATCACCGACACGTTCCCCATACCGACCACAGTACGGAAGGGGTGTCACAGGGTTAGCCGGACGACGAAGATGGAGTCATGAAGCGCTCGACCGCCATCCGTCAGCTTGTCGAGCTCGGCGCGGCGGCCGAGGAAGGCAAGGCCTATCGTGAGCTCGTCGACTGGCCGCTCGAGGAGATGTGGGTCGCCGGCGAACTCCTGGACCCGGTCGACGAACTCGAGTTCGGCAAGGTGGTCCTCGTCTTCGACCTTCCCGCAGCCGAGCTTCCGTGGCTCGCCCTCCATCCCACAGCGGAGTGGGTGGGCCACCGGATGCGTCTCGGCAAGCGCCCGATGGGATGGTGCTATCGACCCGCGGCTGGGCCACCGTGGACTCCGGACGACCGTCGGGTGGCGCGCTTCTGGTCGGCGAGCGACGGACTCGACGAGGGCATGGTCGACGCGCTCAGCGAGAAGCATCAGGTCGACGTGGTGCAGCCGGACCTGCAGGAGTGGCGCGACGGGCTCAGCGCAGAGTTGCCGCTGTGTCGGGACCATCTCAGGTCGATCCTCGACCGGTACTGGGACGACCGCTGGCGGCGCGCCCACCGTGACGGGGCCACGCCGGAAGACCACCTCTGGCGAGCGGCCCAAGCGGTCATCGACATCGAGACCGCGCTCGACCAACTTCCCGATTGACCTCGACTCTGAGCCACGTTCGCCAGTGCGCTGACGAGGAAGCGGTCCACGCCCAGTGGACGGCATTCGCAGAAAGGTCGGTCTACCTGGGCCTTTGCATGGAGCCGGGTGCGGGAGTCGAACCCGCGACCACATGATTACAAGTCAAGTGCTCTACCAACTGAGCTAACCCGGCGTGGGCGTCAAGGTTACCGAGGCGGCCGTAGCTGCGGCGGGAGACCGGGGAACGGAAACGGCTCCCCAGTTCGGTCAGCCGAGGTCGTCCCAGCCGATCAGCCGGAACGTCGAGATCAACCGGAAGCGCGTGTCGGTCGGCTCGCGGTTCGTCTTCGAGCAGGACACGATCGACACCGTCTCACCGCCGACGAGCCGCGTCTTGCCGAGGATGTCGTTCGGAAACCCGGTCGAGATGTACTCGGCGACCATCTGGTAGTTGTAGCGCCGCTGGTCCGACGTCAACAGGTGCAACATGTCGCCGCCGCGGAGGTAGTGCTGGTAGCGGTACGGCCCGCCGTGTTCGGTTCGATGACCGAACAGCACGACGTTGGAACCCTGCCCGCACAGCGCCGTCCCCGTCCAGTGCCAGGTGTGGCCGGCGTTGACGATGCGATACGAGTTGGCGTCGCCGAACACCCACCGGTTGAGTCCCAACCGCGGGATCGACACGATGTAGGGCAGCGGTCCGGCAGGCGGTGGCGGGATGTACGGGGGCGGCGCGGTCGCCCGTGCCGGCGAGCCCGTGTACCAGCCGAAGACGTCGGCGATGATGTGTGACGTGCCGAACGTGTAGCACGCCACACCCGCGTTGCTGATGCGGGTGATGACGTGATTGGCGACCGTCTCGCCGGGCTCGGCGTTCAGGTTCGACACTTCGTACCGCGGCGTCTGCGCGGCGTAGACGGTGAAGTAGCCGCCGCCCCGTAACGTGCCGGTGACCGTGAGATTCATCGCGATCGCCTGCGCCCGCGAGTTGATCGGCGCCGGCAAGGTGAACGACTGCGTGCCGCCCTCCCACACGCGCCGCGACACACCTTGACGGGTGTCGATGATCCGGAACGGCGACACGGGAACGAACAGCCCATTGCCCGACGATCCCGCACTCGGGCCGGTGATGTACCCGGCGACGTCGACGATGAGGTGCGCCCCACGTTCGGTGTACAGGTCGATGCCGACGGCGCCGTCGACATAGCGCAGCTTCGTCATGATGCCGACGGCACGGGTCTGGCCAGCGTTGACGTTGAGGCTCGATGTCTCCGGTCGTCGTTGCCCTCGTGGGTAGGCGGTGATGTACCCGCCGATCGTGGCTTCGACGGCGGTGAGGTTGGCGACCACAGCCACCGCATCGTGCGGCACGATCCCGTTGAGATTCACCCGCACGACGCCGTCAGGTCCGGGCTTGACGCCGGTACGTCGGGTGTCGAGCGCGCGGTACGCGGACGTGAATGCCTCGAAGCGACCTTGGCTGACGTTGGACGTGGTCGGCTGGTACACACCGGCCACATCGACGATCACGTCGCACGGCCGGAACTGGTAGATGTCGACCGCACCACCGGCGCCCAGCTTCACCGTGACCAGGTTGGCGACAGCGAAATCGTGGCCGGCGAGGTTGACGCTCGACACCTCGCGACGCGCCTCGCCCGAGGGGTAGACGGACAGGTAGTTGTAACCGCCGGGGTTGACACCGGTGACGGTGAGCACCGCGGCCTGGGCACTCGTCGGCGTGCCGCCCTTGCCGGCGATCTGCACGCGGATCGTGTTGGCGTCGAGGCGGACGTACCCGTATCCGATCGGCAGGTTCGGGCGGGGGCGCGTGTCGCACAGGCGCGCCGGGTCGACCGGCTGGAAGAAGCACGCGCCCGGCTCGACGGCACCGGCGATGCCACCATCGCCGAGCACGGTGAGTCCGGCCGCGGCGCCGGCGGCTCCTGCCAGGAAGGCGCGTCGCCCGAGATGCACGACGTCGTTACCGCCCAGCACGTCGTTGATCACAGCGCCAAGACTTTATGCGCTCCGCCGACGAGCCCTCGCCACCTCGTAGAGGGCGACAGCGGCAGCGGTCGAGACGTTGAGCGAGCTGATCTGTCCGAGCATCGGAATCGACACGATCGAGTCGCAACGCTCACGGACCAGCCGCGACAGCCCCGCACCTTCGGCACCGAGAACGATGCAGATCGGTTCGGTGGCCAATTCGCCGATCTCGTCCAGCGGCCGGTCTGCGGCATCGTCGAGGCCGACCACCCAGATGCCCTGATCCTTGAGCTGGATCAACGTCGCTGGAAGCCCCGGGACAAGCGCGATCGGCACATGCTCAACGGCTCCGACCGCGGCCTTCGCCACTGTCGGCGTCACGTGCACCGAGCGGTGACGCGGGAGAAGAACGCCGGTCACGCCAGCGCCGTCGCACGTCCGGATGATCGCGCCGAGATTCCCGGGATCGGTGACTCCGTCGACAGCAACGAGAAACGGCGTGCGACGCCGTTCACGAGCTCCGATGAGGGCCCCGAGGTCGGCCTCGGGGAGCTCGGCCGCTCGCGCCAGCACACCTTGGGGCGCTTCACTGCGAGCCTCTCGCTCGAGGCGTGCCCGCGCCACGTGTGTCAAGGGCACCCGTTGCGCGGCGGCCAGTTCGACGATGTCCGCCACGCCATCGTCGCCTTCGAGCTCGGCGCTGATCCAGACTTCGTGGACCCGGCGCCGGCCGGCGATCAGCAGTTCGCGCACCGCCTGGCGTCCCTCCACCTGGCGACCGCCGAGGCCCTTGGCCGGACCGGCACCACTTCCCCCAGCGGCACCATCACGCCGACGATCGCCGGCTCCACCACGACCGCCGCCGCGGCCGCCCGCGGTGCCACCGGAAGGGGTTCCTCCCGTGCGCGAGCCCGACTTGCGACTTCCGGCGGGCGATGATCCGCCCGCCCCCTTCCGGTTCGACTTGCCGGTGGGCGGGCGGGACTGGCCGGGCTTGGACGAGGAACCCTTGTTGCGTCGCGCGTCGTTGCCGCCGGTGGATCGACGATCCGGACGACGGTCCGATCCGCGGGTCACGATGCACCTCGCACGACGAGTGCGGTGGCGAAGCAGACGATGCCTTCGGTCCTCCCGA
>CAZQCP010000214.1:0-3874 GCA_964592115.1 uncultured Ilumatobacteraceae bacterium | reverse complement strand
CAGCCGTTGACCACGCCGTAGGTGACGACGACGTTGCCGTTCTCCCCTGCGGGCGGTGTGTAGATGCCGGTCGCCGGGTCGTAACCAGGGGGGCCGACGACGTCGACGAACGTGCCGTTGGACCCGAACGCCGCCAGGTTCACGGCGATCGGCGTCTGGTAGCCCGTGCGCAAGAATCCGTCGGCGGCACCGGGCGCCGACAGGGCGCATGGGTGGACGACGATGAACAGGTCGGCGGTGTCCGTGAGCTCGCCGTCGCTGACCTGGTAGCGGATCACGGCCGTCCCTGACGCACCCGGGAGCGCGGTGAAGTTGATCACGCCGTTGGCGGTGCCGGCGCTGCCGAGCGCCGCATCGGGTCCAGCGACGATCGACACGCTGAGCGGATCGCCGTCGAGATCGACGTCGTTGAACAGGACCGGGACCGACACCGAGCCGCCGTTGCCGACCTCGACGCGGTCGTCGCGCGCATCGGGAGCCCGGTTCGGTGGTTCTTCGACGTTCAGCGTGATGGTCGATGTCGCCCGCAGGCCACCACCGTCGGTGATCGTGTAGCTGGCCACCATCTGGCCGATGAACCCGTCGGGTGGCGTCAGCGTGACGAGCGAGCCCGTGGACGTCACCGTGCCCCCACCCGACGTCGACGACGCCGACGACACCGTGAGACCGCCGGGCGTGAGGTCGGGGTCGCTGTCGTTGTCCAACACGCTGAACTGGGTGGGTCCAGCGGGAGCGAACACCGTTCGTGTGTCAGGTCGGGCGATCGGCGGTTCGTTCCGCTTCTCGATCACCTGCACGTCGAGCTGACCGCGGGCGACACCACCAGCTTCGTCGACGACCTGGTAGTTGATCGTTGCCGATCCGGTCTGCGTCCCGGCGGTGAACGTGATCGTGTTGCCGGTTCGCTGCGCGGTGCCGATGATCGGCGCGGTCGACGACACGACCTGCAGCTTGCGCGGGTCGCCGTCGGGATCGGTGTCGTTCGCGGTCACGTCGATCGACGTGCTCATGCCCACCTCGACCGAGATGCGATCGATCACCGCGATCGGCGGCAGATTGGTCAGCTCACGAGCGCGAACCGAGACGATGATCGACGCCGACGCGCGCGCTCCGCTCGCGTTGGTGACCTCGTACGTGCAGCGGAACGCACCGGTCACGCCACTCGGTGGGTCGAAGCGGACCTGACTGTCGGTGGTGATCGTGGCCGTGCCCCCCGACGGGCAACCCGGATTGCCGACGAGCGTCGGTCGCCCGCCCGACGGGTCGCCATCGTTGCGCAAGACGTCGACGGTCACCGGAACGTCGACGTACGTGAACGTCGAGTCGTCACGGGCGAAGGGTGGCTCGATGAGCGCCTCGGGCAGGATCGTCACCGTGACATCGCCCACGACCTGGTGCCCCTGCCCGTCGGTGACGGCGTACGTCAAACGCGAGGTGACCTGCGCGTCGTCGTCGATCTCTGGTGCCGTGTACTGGATCTGGCTGCGGCTGAACACGACCGCTTGCCCCTCACCGACGCGCTGATCGACCGATACGACGGTGAGCGGGTCGCCATCGGGATCGGTGTCGTTGGCGGTGACGTCGATGACCACCGACTCGCCGGCGACGACCTTCGCCGTGTCAGGGGTGACGATCGGAGGTCGGTTCGGTTCGACGTCGTCGATGACCGACACCAGCACCCAGCTGCGCGCCGTGTGCCCGTGCGGGTCGGCGATCTCGTACTCGAACGGCACCAGCGATGGCGCACCTGCCCGGGCGGTGATCGCCAGCTGCTCCCCCTGGACGTCGACGTCGACGCCTGCAGGCGGTGGCCCGACGATGCTGAGCGTCAGCAGATCACCGTCGGGATCGACGTCGTTGACGAGGACCTGCACGTGGGAGATGACGTCGCGTCGGGCCCGAATCGCGTCGGGACGTGCGATCGGTGGACGATTGGGCGCGTCGGCGCTGGCGACTTCGACACGCACCTCGACGTCGTCGCCGATCGCACCGAGACTGTCGACGGGACGGTAGGTGAACGTTGCCGTCCCCTCGAACCCTTCGCTCGGCTCGAACCGCAACGCCGGGAGGCCCGACCGTCCGATCGTCTCGGTCACCTCGCCGCTCGGGGTCGAGCCGAGGATCTCTGGCGGCGAGAAGCTGGCGAGCCGCAGCGCGTCGCGCTCGGGATCGATGTCGTTCAAGAGCACATCGACGGTCACGGCGACGCCCGCACCCGTCTCGGCCGTGTCGGCCACACCGACAGGAGGAGCGTTGACGGCGTCCGGGGCGAGCAGCTCGACGATCACGGTCGCCGTCGCCGGGGTGCCGTTGCCGTCCACGATCGTGTACTCGAACGTGTCGACCCCGACGTAGCCGGGATCGGGCGTGTACACGACGGTGCTCGCGGTTCCGATGTCGACGCTGCCATGGCCCGCCACCCCGACCGCCGACACGGCGATCGCTTCGCCGTCGGGGTCGTAGTCGTTGGCGGTCACCTCGACGACGACGGATGCTCCCGAGCGGGCCGTGACGGGATCGTCGATGGCCACCGGCGGGTCGTCGATGCCGTTGTCGTCCGGCTCACGGATCTCCGGCTCCTCGGGCGTCCGGTCGTTTGGCCCGACGCTCGTCCCGTTCGCCGCGTCACCCTCGTCGACCACGTCGCCGTCGTCGCCGAGCACCAGGATCCCCTCCGGGTTCTTGGGGATCGCGTTGATGCTCCACGGGTTCACGGCCCACACGAAGTCGCCGCTCACATCGTCGATCCAGATGAGGTCGACGATCGCACTCACGCTCAATGAGGCGTCCGACGAGACCGACGCCGGTACGTCGTCGAGGATCGCTCCCGCCCGCCAGTCGATGCGCACGACCGCGCTCGGGCCGCGACGCACGACCGCGCCGGCGTCACCAGCGATCGCCAACATGTCGGCACCACGGAGGGCGAGTCCGGCGATCGTCGAGCGCTGCTCGATCCCATCGGTTCCGATGCACCACAAGTCGTCGCCAGCAGCGACCCAACCGCACGAACCCGACGGCCCCGACACCTGCACGACGATCTCGCTCGGCGGCGCGTCGGTCGGCAGATCCTGCCACCGACCCTCACCGAACCGAGCCCGCCGCTCCGCGGCGTCGACGACGAAGGGCTGACTGCCGACGGTCGCCAACAGCGCGTCGTCGACCCCGATCGGAACCGACGACGTGGAGCGCGATGTGGTGCGCACGAGGTTGCCGTCGACGATCGACCACAGTGCTCCGTCGCGACCGATCGCCAGCGCGCTTCCGATCTCGACGGGGAACGACACGGGCTCGCCGTCGACCGGGACGACGGTCGCCTCACCGGTGACCTGGCTGACGACCACGAGCCCGGCCTGCCCGACGGCTGACAACGCTTGGCCCTCGCCGAGACTCGTGAGTCCGAACGGCGTGCCGAGGCGCATCGATGCGGTGTCGATCGAGCGGGCCTCGGCGGTGTTGTCGTTCAGCACGTAGGCGCCGGCGCTGCCGTCCGCCACCCCGATCTGTGCGCCTTGCACGCTGGCGTCGATGCTCCCGAGCGCAACGCCGCGGTACCCGTCGACGAGCACTGCGCGACCGGTCGGCTGGTGCACGAACCACCCGGTGGCACGCGCGGAGGCCGCGTCGACCGCCACGAGACCATCGGCGCGCACGACCACCACGATCGCCAACAGGCCGGCCAGCGTCGCCATCACGGCGGCTGCCGCCTGTCGCCAAGTCACAGTCGAAAGCGTCACGGTGAAGGCGTCGCGGCGTCAGGCATTACGGGGGTGGCGGATCATCACATCTCGTCATCGGCGCCCAACGCGGCCGACTCAAGGAATCCTCACGTTTTTCTCAAGTTCACAGGTTGCGCTCGAGCGAAGCGGATTGCATC
>CAZQCP010000213.1:2332-3916 GCA_964592115.1 uncultured Ilumatobacteraceae bacterium | reverse complement strand
GATGACGGCGAGCGAGATCTTGAAGAAGTGGCCGCCGGGTGAGAAGACGATCGTGTTCACCGCCGGCCGCATCAGCGTCGGGTCGAACCAGGGGATGCCATGAGACGCGAACGTGTGATTCGAGTCGGGGTCGTCGGGGCGCTCGTCGCCACGGCGGCGATCGCGGGATCGGTCGTGTACACGTCGGTCACCGGGTCGAACGACACCGCCGAGGCGCTGACGTTCACCGTCGACAAGGTCACGGCCAGCAACGATGCGACTCCGGGCGACCAGGTGTGCGCCGACGCCGCGGGCGGGTGCTCGTTGCGCGCCGCCATCCAAGAGGCCGAGGCACTCACGGGCGACCACCAGATCGTGGTGACCGCAGGGACCCACGACCTCGGCGGACCGATCACGGTCCGTGCCCGCCTGTCGATCACCCGCGACTGGAGCGGGCCCGCCGGCACGCCGAACCCGGTCATCGACCTGAACGGCGGGCCAGGCTTCCGGGTCGAGGGCGGCACGCTGAACATGAGCGGCGTCGACATGACCAACGGATTGGACACCGAGGGCATCGGCGGCGCGGCGATCCACGGCGTCGGGGCGGAGGTCGTCGTCAGCGACGCGGTGTTCAGCAACCATCACAGCGACGGGTACGGCGGCGCGATCTTCGTGTCGACGGGCATCTTGCGGGTGCTGGTGGGATTCGAGGACAACACCGCGCTCGGCGGCGGCGCGGTCGCCGTGATCGGAGCCGAGCTCAACACGCTCAACGCACGGTTCGAGCGCAACGGCGCGTCGGGCAGTGGTGGTGCGGTACACGCGCTGCAGCCGAAGCGTTTGGCGGTCAACTTCTCGACGTTCACCGACAACGTCGCACTCGACCAGGGCGGTGCCGTGTTCGTCGAGGGCCACGGTGCCACGGGGAACTACGAGCTCACCCAATCGACGTTCGAGGGCAACTCGGCGGGCAACGAGGGTGGCGCCGTGTTCGTCGGGATGCCGTCGCACGACACCGTGCTGCGGATCTGGCGCGGCACGTTCCGGACGAACGTGGCGCTCGTCGGCGGCGCGATCGCCTCCGACCTGGCCCGCGTCGTCGTGGAGCAGTCGACGTTCGACGAGAACAAGTCCGTTGGCGGCGCTGGCGGTGCGATCGGTGCCGGTGGCTCACTGTCGGTGACCGGCTCCGACTTCGCGGACAACGCCGCCGACGGCAACGGCGGCGCGATCGGATCGAACGCGCCGCTGGCCATCTCCGGTTCGGACTTCACGGGCAACACAGCGACCGGTTTCGGCGGGGCCTTGGCCACGTTCTCCGAGTCGACGCCGTCGATCAGCGGCGGCTCGATGACCGAGAACGAGGGCGTCGAGGGCGCGGGTGCGATCTGGCGGGTCGGATCGCACCCCGTCCTCGACAACGTCGACATCGAGGGCAACCTGCCCGCCGACGATCAGGTGTTCATCGCCGATCCGACCGCCGGCGACGACGACCCGCCGCCGACGACCGACCCGCCGCCGACGACCGACCCGCCGCCGACGACTGAGGTGCCGCCGACGACTGAGGTGCCGCCGACGACTGAGGTGCCGCCGACGACTGAGGTG
>CAZQCP010000213.1:1639-2232 GCA_964592115.1 uncultured Ilumatobacteraceae bacterium | reverse complement strand
CCGCCGACGACGCAGGCTCCGCCGGCCACGGTCCGTCCGCCGGCGACGACGGTCCGTCCGCCGGCGACGACGGTCCGTCCGCCGTCTACGACGGTCCGTCCGCCGACGACTGCACCCGCGACGACGGTGCCAGCGGGAACGGCGAGCCTGCCGGCGATCCCGCCCACGCCGCCGACGTTCGTCCCGATCGGCGGGTTGCCGGGTTCGATGGTGGGCGGTCAGACGATCGAGGTGCCGCTCCCGCCGGGCACGGTGCAGTTCCAGGTGGCGCTGTACTCCGAGCCGGTGGTGCTGGCGAGCGGGGGAGCGGCATCGTCGGTGTCGGTCACGCTGCCGAGCGACATCGTCGTCGGACCGCACACGCTGGTGGTGTGGGCGGTCGTCGGCGACGCGGTGTCCGTCACGGGCCATGCGTTCGAGGCCACCGCGTTCACGCCGACCGGCATCTTGCCGACCACGGGAACATCTGTCGCCCAGACCATCGCCACCGCCGCGCTGCTCGTCGCCGCCGGCGCCGCGGTCGTCCTCATCTCCCGCCGCAAGTTCGCCCGGCAATGAGCGACGCCGGAGGTCGGGTCCTCGGTTGCTCTTTC
>CAZQCP010000213.1:0-1629 GCA_964592115.1 uncultured Ilumatobacteraceae bacterium | reverse complement strand
CTACGGCCGTGTCAGTTGCGGGGCAGCTGGGCCACCTGGGCGCAGGCGATGCCGAGCGAGGTGAGGATCGGCGTGCGGACGGTGCCGTGGACGCGTGCTTCAGCGTGGAGGTTGTCGTACGGCGCGTCGCCGGACGAGTGGATCGCCGGGTTGTCGGCGTTGAACTCGATGTAGCGGACGACGGCATTGACGAGCGCATCGTCGTAGACGCCGTCGAGCGAGCCCGGGTCGAACCCGGCGGTGGCGAGCGCGTTCTCGAGGAGCGAGACGGCGAGGGTGTCGGCGTGGTCAGCGTCGATCTCGCTCGCCACGCACTCACCCGATGGATCGGTCGGCGCGGTGCCGGCGTCACGATCGGGGCGGGACCCTTCGACGACGACGGGCGAGGCGCCGTCCCACACGATCTGGCGCGAGCGGAACACCGACGGGCAACAGTTGGGATCGTTGGCACCGTACGTGAGGTCGTCGATGATGACCGTGCCGTCGTCGGTGACGGTGTGCGTGGCGCCGGGCTCGGCGATGACGGCGGTGAGCAGGACCGGCGTGTCGGAGCCGGCCGGAGCCGCCATCACCACGAACAGCTCACCGGACAGCGCACCGGTCGCGCCCCCGGCCACGCAGCCGATGTGCACGAGCGTCACGTTTGCGCGGGTCGGGATCGGGACGGCGCTGCGCAGCTCGGCGATCAACGACTCGAGGGCACTGTTGAACTGCTCCGGCTGGAACAGGCCATCGCTGAGCTCGATCGAGTCGACGGCACCGCATCCGACGTCATAGGTGAGGTTGGCCCAGTCGATCGGCTCGGCGGGTGCCGTGGTCTCAGGCAGAGCCGTGGATGGCTCGGTCTCCACGACGGGTGCCTCCGTTCCGGCCGTCCTCGGCACGGTGGTGGCGGCTGACGGGGGCGGCACCGACGAGGCACTGGTCGTGCCGCCATTTCCACCACTTCCACCACATCCGCCGAGCAACAGTGCGACCACCGCGGTCACGGCGGCGCCACGGATCGTCGCGCCGATCCCCTCGTGATGCCGCTGCCACATGCTGATGCCTCCCGCGTCGACGAGCGGCGTGCTCGGAGGTGCCGCCGCCAGGTCGCCCTCGACCCTTGCAGGTCGATCCGCACCCGGTCAAAGCGTCACACGGTGCCGGACGTAAGGTGACATTTCGCTGCCGACCGCCTCGCGGTCGAGCTGTTGGACAAGGGAGACGACGTGACGGGAACGGGCGATCTGACGGTCGAGCGCGACGGGACGGTCGCGATCGTGGAGATCCGCCGGCCGCCGAACAACTACTTCGACATCGACTTGATCGCCGACCTCGCCGACCGGCTCGAGGAGTTGGCCGACGATGGGTCGACGCGTGCCGTCGTCCTGTGCGCGGAGGGCAAGCACTTCTGCGCCGGTGCGGAATTGGCGCGCCGCGACAGCGCGGCGAGCGAGCGCACCGGCCATCTCTACGATCACGCGGTCCGGGTGTTCGATTCGCCGCTGCCGATCGTCGCCGCGGTCCAAGGCGGAGCAATCGGCGGTGGCCTCGGCCTGGCGTTGGCGGCCGACTTCCGGGTGGCGACTCCCGAGTCGCGGTGGGCGGCGAACTTCGCCCGCCTCGGATTCCACCACGGGTTCGGAC
>CAZQCP010000212.1:0-3936 GCA_964592115.1 uncultured Ilumatobacteraceae bacterium | reverse complement strand
CACGATCGTCTTCTCACCCGGCGGCCACTTCTTCAAGATCTCGCTCGCCGTCATCCCCCGGTACGTCGCCGCCGTGGCGCGCAGCTTGTCGATCTGTGCCTGCCGCTTGACTCGCAACTCCCCGGCGGGCACGTCGTTGATCGTCGCTGCGAGCCGGTCGGCTTTCTTCGTGAACTCGTCGGCGAGCAGGTGGAAGCGCCGTTCGAGGTCCTCGGCGACCCGGCGGGCGACCGATGGATGGGTCGTCGACATCACGTACTCGGCGGCGAGGTTGAAGTACTCCGCCGGCAGATCGTTCGCCGCATCGGACCATCCGTGCCGGCCCGACCGCCCGATCTTGTCCATCTCCGACTTGATGTACGTCTCGATCTGGCCGCGCTTGCCGGCGGGCCACTCGCCGTCCACCGGCAGCACCGCCTGGCCGTCGTAGTCGCTGACCACCGGCTTCTTCACGTTGGCGATCGACCCGTCCGGCTGGCGGACCCGCACGACGTCGGACACGGTGTACGCGCCGTCGACGACGTCGATCTGCAAGTTGGCGTAGGTGGTCGCCGGATAGCTCTGGAGCTCGTCGATCATCGCCGGGGTGAGGTCGGGCCGGCTGGCGAGGTAGGCGGGATCGGTGAGCTGCTCCATGTACTCGACGCCGTACGTCGGGCGTCCCGGCACCCCATCGAGGATGTTGACGCCGCCGTACTTCTCGGAAGCTGCGGCGATGTTCTGCGTTCGGGCGTTGCCGGCCTGGAACGCGTCCCAGTTCTTCTGCTGGGTCGCCAACCGATCCTGGTAGCGGGCCGTGAAACCGGGGTTGTTCCACTCCATCTCTTCGAGCACCGCCCGCGGCAGCGGTTCGGGCTTGAAGATCGTGACCTTGCCGGCGAGTTGGTCGGGCGCACCGAGGAGGAGGTCGATCTGACCGACGGCCTTCTCCTTCGTGAACGCCCGCTTGCCGACCCCGTCGATGCCGACCGACATGGGCTCCGCGGTGCGGAACACCATCTGCACATCGACGCCGTACTTCGTTCGGACCTCTTCGACGATCGCGTTGATCCTCGCCGCGTCCGCTGCCGAGAATCCGCCGAGCTGTTCGAGCTCGTCGAGCCCGACCGTCGATCCGTACGGCAGATCCTGGAAGCGCTTGACGGCGGCCTCACCCTCGGCGAGACGGCGGGTGGCCGAGCCGAGCGCGTCGGTTCCGGCGTCGACCGCCTCGGCGCCGCGGGCGGTGTTGCGCAGCGTGTCGACACCGCCTTCCACGGCGCGGCCCGCCCGCGTGACCGGACCGAGGCCACCGGTGGCGACCTCTTCCACGACGCCCATGCCGGTGTAGTAGGCGACGGTCGCGCCCTGGCCGCCATGGCGCTCGCCGACCTTGGTGCCGAACGCCAGCGGGTCAGCGCTGAACTCGCCCGCTTCGATCCGCCAGATGTCCATCTGGCCGATCGCCGCCAGCCCGATCGAGTCCTTCGTCTCGGTCGCCACGTTGCCCCAGGCGTCGTAGGCGACCTGGAGGTCGACGGCGCCGAGACTGCCCGGGGTGGCGAAGCCGGATTCGAGGTAGCCGTACTCGTCGCGGGCCATCTGCACGAGGCCCTCGGCGAACGCCCGGCGCTTCACCGGATCGGTGATCGTGTCGTAGACCCGGTACAGCGACTCGCCGTCTTGCGCCCCGAGGCGGTCGATCGCCTCCCTGGCGCCATTCCCCAGGCCGGAGAAGTAGTTGCTGACCGCTTGCCGGTTGACCGCCCCGTTGGCGAGGAAGCGGGCGGTGCGGTCGTCGAAGCCGAGGCCGATCCAGCTGTCGTACTCCTCCTGGCGGAACCGCTCGGTCTCGTTGGCGACCTCGGAGATCGCCTGCTCGGCGAGCGCATCGCCCTCCCGGGCGCCGGTGGCGAGCTGGTTCTCGATGCCGGCGGCGACCTCCTTGTAGAGGTCGATCGACTTGATCAGCCCGGCATTGATCTGCGCGGACAGTTCCTGGAACGCTTCCGCGGGCGTGCCCATCGCCGTCGTGGCGCTGCCGTCGAGACCGAACACGCCAGTGCCGATGTCGGTCACCGCGACCGTCCACGTCACCGTCACGGTCTCGTGTCCGTCGAGCGACGTCGGCAGCGGCTGCGACGGCGGGCCGAGCTCGAGTGGCTCGGTGCCTTCCAAGATGTCGAGCGCCATGCCCTCGCCGGCCCACGTGATCCCGTCGAGGAAGTCGTTGGTGGTGTTGCTGATCTTGGCGATGATCCGCACGAGGCTCGGGTTCTGGGTGCCTTCGCCGGTGATCTCCACCTCGAAGCCGTCGTCGAGCTCGACGGTGATCCTCCCCCGCCCGGTGGCGTGGAGGCGGTCACCGGACTCGGGCGAGTCCCACCGCACCGTGGCGCCGACGCCGAAGTCGCCGTAGTTGTCGGCGACGAGCGGGATGTCGGCGCTGACCGAGTCGCCCTTGGCGATGACCGCCCACTCCAGTTCGCTCTGGGGACGGAACTCCGGCTGGTGGAGCCCGAGCTGGCGACCGCGATCGAGGTAGCGCTCGACGACGTTCTCCAAGCGGACGTTGGTGACGTCGTCGATCTGGCTCGTGTTGGTGATCGTCACCCGCGCGACCAGGTCGGTCGGTTCGGGCTCGCCCTGGTCGTCGAGCGGCAGCTTGAGCTCGTCGGGGACGAGCTCGACCTTGACGCTCAGTTCCGGCTCGGGGATCTCGCCACCGAAGCCGATCACGTACTGCGGCGACAGCGCGGGATGGTCGTAGCTGTGTGTGCCGATGCCGAGCTGGCCGAGACCGTTGCCGCCCCAGCAGGCGACGGTGCCGTCGGCCATGCGGGCGCAGCGCGAGTGGATCTCGCGGACGTTCTCCAACGCCAGGTCCGCCACTCCGTATGACGTGACGGCGGGAGCGCCGCCGCCGAGGTAGCCGCCGCCTCGGCAGCGGGCGGTGCCGTCCTGGTAGACGACGCACGTGGAGTCGAAGGAGACGTCGAGGTCGATCGCTCCTTCGAACTCGGGGATCTCGGTCGCGGTGTAGACCGTGTTCGTCGCCGCCGATGTGTACCGGCCGCTGGCGTTGACGCCCCAGCAACTCACCTTGCCGCCGGTGCGGATCGCGCACGTCTGGTGGATGCTCTCCGCATCGCTGATGCCGGCCACCTGGACCGGCAGCGACTCGTACCGGTAGTCGAGGCAGCCACCTTCGATGGGGCACGGGTGCACGACAAACCCGTCCTCACCATTTCCGATCGAGCCGCCGTAGTTCCACCCCCAGCACCAGACCGTGCCGTCGCCCTTCACCGCACACGCGGTCGAGTTGGCGACGCTGATGTCGACGACGTCGGTCAAGCCCGTGACGGTCACCGCGGTCGGCGCACTCGGCGGCGGATGTGGGTACCCCGCCTTCGGCATGCCGGTGCCGCCGATGCCGAGCTGACCCCAGTTGTCCCAGCCCTGGCACTGCACCGTTCCGGTGAGCAGGAGTGCGCAGCGCCCGGACGCCTTGCTCGCCAGGCCGAACCCGTACGTACGCGGGATGGCCGAGCCCCATGGCGGCTGGCTGTACCGGCTGGCGTCACCGTCTTCGTGGATGCCGGCGCCGCCCCAGCACTGCACCTGGTTGGAGGTCGTGACGATGCACGGCCCGCTGCCCTGTGCGACACCGCTGACCTGCGCCCGCACGGGCACCGGAGTGCGCATCGGTTCGTACGAGATGCCCGACCGACCGTCGCCGAGGCCGCCGTCGTAGGCGGCGCCCCAGCACCAGACCTCGCCGCCGTCGGTCGTGGCACAACCGGTGCCGATGTCGACGGCGAACTTCTGCTCGACCGCCGCGTGGGCGGTGCCTGGTGACAGCGGCGTCTCCCACGACGCCGGCACGCCCACCTGGATGACCACCGTGACCGCAAAGGCCCACAGCAGTGCCAAGGTCCATCGTCCGCTCCGCATATG
>CAZQCP010000211.1:0-3956 GCA_964592115.1 uncultured Ilumatobacteraceae bacterium | reverse complement strand
GTGATCGACGTCGCCTGCGGGAAGTTCCAGAGGATGAACGGCGCCTGCAGCCCCGAGACCCCGGCGAGGTTGGGAGTCGTACCGTTGAAGCTGGCGCCAGTGACGTTGATCACGAGCGGGGTAGACGCGGTCGGCGGGTCGGCGAAGGTGATCTCGGCGAGCGCGTCGAGGTCGGTGGCGGCCACCTCGAGCACGTTGGTCTCGTCGGGGTTCAGCGCGAGACGCCCTCGTGTGCCGGCAGACCATCCGGGAAGGAGCGGCTCACCGGAGTCTGGGTTGGTGAGCTGTACGGTCGCCAGGCACTCGCCGAGGTCGGCGCTGAGCATGCGGTAGAGGGCAAACGCACCGTCGATGTCGATGAGATCACCGGGCACGGGTTCGGCGATCGATGCTCCATCTTGGGCGCTCGTGGTGCCTTCGATGCGCGGTTGGCTGCCGTACGGCTGACCCGGCTCGCGGATCTGATAGAGCGTCGTCGCGCCGTTGCCGTCGATGTTGCCCGCGCTGAACGTCGCGATGTCGGCGACTTTGGTGAATCCACCGCCAAGGACCCGGAGGATGGCGGTGCCGCTCGCGCTCCAGTCGATGCCGCCGCCGACGTAGAGATACGTCGGTCCGGCGTCGCCCGGCGCGGTGAACGTCGGAAAGACCGGGGTCGACCCGGCTTGGATGTTGTAGGTCGTGCCGAACGAGAGGTCGCCGCCGAGCGCGATCGTGCCTTCGGCCTCGTCGGCGTTGAGGAACACATCACCTTCGATGAAGACGAGGAAGCCGCTGTTGGCGGGGTGACCGTTCAGATCAACGCGCACCGGGTTGACGGCCGTGACGTCGGCGATCACCGACGAGGGCGCCGACACGACTGCGAGCACGGCGACGCCGAGGGCGCCGATCACGGCGAGTGAAGGGAGCAGGCGGGCGGGGCGCATGACGAGCCGTTGCCGACGCTAGCCGCCCGGCGATCTCGTGAACATGTTGCGTGGTGGGAACGCAAGACGTTCACGAGATGCGATGCGGCGCAGAAACCGACCCAGATCGAGCGGGGCGGTGGAGCCCCGCGTAGGCTCGGCCGCATGGGGACGATTGGGATGGAGAGCGTCGTGATCGGGGCGATGGGGTGAGCGGCATAGCGGCGAACGTCGCTGTGGAGCGGTTGGCGGGATCGTGCGGGGCGGTGGTGCGTGGGATGGATCTGGCGCGACCGCAGTCGCCTGACGAGATCGAGGCCATCAAGCGGCTCCTCGACGAACACCTCGTGGTGGCCTTCGCCGAGCAGCGCTTCGGCCTCGACCGCCTGGAGGCGTTCACCGACGAGCTCGGCGGCCGCGACATCACGCCCTACGTCAGTGCGGTCGCCGACCGGCCCTACGTGATCCGGGTGATCAAGGAGCCGAGCGACGAGTTGAACTTCGCCAACGCGTGGCACACCGACCTGTCGTACCTGCCCGCTCCCCCGGCGTACACGGTGCTCCACTCCTACGACGTACCGGGCGCCGGCGGCGACACGATGTGGGCCAACCAGTGCCTCGCGTACGACACGTTGCCCAGCGATGTGCAAGACCGGATCGTCGGCCTGAGCGGAACCCATTCCGCCGGGCTGGCGTACGGGACCGGTGGCTATCTCGAGTCGGTTGCCGGAAAGAGCTCGATGGGCATCGAGCCGTCGGCCGACGCGTACGCGACCGAAACCCATCCGCTCGTGATCCGCCATCCACGAACCGGACGCCCGGCGCTGTACGCCAACTCGGTGTACACGACCGGGATCGACGGAATGGACGACGCCGAGGCCCGACCACTCCTTGCCCGCTTGTTCGCCCACGCGACGCACCCGAATCTCACGTGCCGCCTGCGCTGGGAGCCGGCGATGTTGACGATCTGGGACAACGCGTCGACGCAGCACTTCGCGATCAACGACTACCCAGGCCAGCGGCGTGAGATGTTCCGCACGAGCGTCCGCGGACGCGTCCTCGAACCTGCGGCTGCCTGACCGGCGCCCACATCACGCCGGCTCCGCATCACGCCGACGCCCGCCTCACGCGGGCGCCGCCTCACGCTGCGGACGCGGACGGTCTGCGGGCCGCAACCGATCCGGCCGCGGCCGGAGCCGCACGAGTGGGCGCCACATCGGGCGCGGCGCGAGTTTCCGGGGCGGCCGAGGCGATCGTGGGAGCGACGGCCGACCAGAGGTCGCCGCGGACGCGGTCGGCGACGGGTGGACGGAGGCGGTTGACAACGATGACGCCTTCGATCATGTCCGCGAACACGGCCATGCGTGGCCGGCGACGCAACCGGACGGACACGACGGCGCCCGACGTGTGGCGACGGATCGACCGATCGACGCCGACGAGCCGCGGCGGGCAGCGGTAGCTCGGGGCGATCAGGCCCAGTCGCCGCGCCTCACGCGTGAGCGTGCGGGCGGCGCTGGCGAAGTCGACGGTGGTCGCGGATTCCATACACCCCACATCATGACGAGGGGGTGTGACACGGTTCGCCGGGTCGGCGTCCGTGCGGGCCGGCAGGTCACGCCGGCGGGCGGTCAGGCAGGTCCGGTTCCGGGGCGGCGGCTGGCGAGAACCACCAATCCGAGGCCGCCGGCGAGCAGCGTGACGGCGATTGCTGCAGTCGTCGCCGCCTCCGACGAGCCTGTCTCGGGGAGCTGACCCGCTGACCCGACCCCGGCTGCGGTCGTGGTCGGCGCGGCCGTGGTTGGGCCGGCGGTCGTGGGTGCCGCGGTGGTCGGTGCCGCTGTGGTCGGCGCCGCAGTCGTGGGTGGCGCAGTGGTGGGTGCTTGGGCGATGACGAACTGCGCGTTCGCCGGCCGGTTCGACTGTTGGCCCGAACCAGTAACGGTGTACGTGTTGGGCGCCGTGGGGGCGATGAAGGTGACGGTGGCGACTCCGTAGCCAGGCGATGGCACCTGGCGCGGCATCCGGAGCCCCTGGGCGGCCCCCTGCAATGCGGGGACGACGCCGTCGCAAATGGCGTCCTGCGTCGCCGGCGTCGAGTCGGCCTGGTCGAAGGTGACCGTCTCGCCGGGGAAGCAGTTGACGTAGGTCGCCGTGTACTGCCCGCCGGGGTCGGGTGTGCTCGTGTCGAGCACGAGGCTCACCGGCACCGTTGCGCCTGCCGACACCGCGGTGCCGAGTCCGAAGATGGCGGCTGCCGCAGCCGCCAGTCCGAGTGCGATCTTGCGCATTGTTGTCCACCTCGCGTTGTAGGAGAGGACACGAACGTAGTGGATCACCCGCGCTCGCACGCGGACTTCGACGCGCCCCGGGGCGTCAGGCCCGGTCGGCGCCGATGTACACCATCAGGTCGAACGCGGCGGGTGGTTCGAGCACCTGCGGCGCCAGCGCGACCGGGGCGATGAAGTCGGGCAGCAGTTCGAGGTCCGCCGCCATCCGCGCCGCCGATTCCTCGAATCCCTCCTGGTAGTAGACCCACGTGAACTCGCGCACCTCGGTGCCGTCGCGTGTCGTCACGTTGGCGTACCCGATCCCCCCGAGCCGGGCGGCCAGGCGCGATGCCGCGCCGGCGATGTCGGCACCGTTGACGGCGACGACGGCCACTTCGTCGCGCGCCGCGATGCTCGCTTCGGGCTCGGTCGTGTCGACGGGCGGCTCGGTGGTGGTCGTGGTCGACGAGGTCGTGGTCGTGGTCGTCTCGACCGTTTGTCCGTCGTCCGTGTCCGCGGACTGGGGGTCGGTCGTGTCGGGCACCGTGGGGTCGGGGGCGTCGGTCGTTTCGGGTGGAATGATCGTCGCATCGACCGGCACGTTGTTCGGCAGGCCGGCGATCGCGACTCCGGCGCCGACCGACAACAACGCGACGATCACGTAGGCAACCCATTGGTGCTTCATGCCGCCAGCGAGGATACCGACCCCGCCATCCGGCCTCGGGATCGTTGGCGGCGGCTCGTTGCGACGCCCGCTCGGTACAGTCGGCGAGGTGGTGCAAGA
>CAZQCP010000210.1:0-3967 GCA_964592115.1 uncultured Ilumatobacteraceae bacterium | reverse complement strand
GTTGCATGTGGTGTCTGACCCCGGATGCAATCCGTGCCGCGCTCGCGGTGCGTCGTTGCATGTGGTGTCTGACCCCGGATGCAATCGGTGGTCAGTAGTCGATGGCGGCGAACTCGCGGAGTTTGCTGAAGCGGTGGGTGGCGTCGATCATCCGCACGGTGCCACTGCGGGAGCGCATCACGAGGCTCTGGGTGCGGGCGCCGCTCGAATCGAAACGCACGCCGCGCAGCAGGGCGCCGTCGGTGAGCCCGGTCGCGGCGAAGAAGCAGTTGTCGCTCTTGATCAGCTCGTCTTGGGAGAAGACGTGGCCGAGGTCGAAGCCGGCGGTCGCCATCGCCTCGTGCTCGGCGTCGCTCTGCGGTGCGAAGCACGCTTGGATCTCGCCGCCCATCGCCTTCATCGCCGCCGCCGACACGACCGCTTCGGGGGTGCCGCCGATGCCGAACAGCGCGTCGGCGCCGGCGTCGGGCCAACACGTGGCGACGGATCCGTAGACGTCACCGTCGGTGATCAGCCGGATCCGGCAGCCGCTGGCGCGGATCTCGCCGATCAGGTCCTGGTGGCGTGGGCGGTCGAGGATCACGACGGTGAGGTCGCGGACCTCCTTGCCCATGGCCTTGGCGATCCAGCGCAGGTTCTGCGTCGGCGTCGCCGTGATGTCGATCGAGCCGACGGCGTCGGGACCGACGGCGATCTTGTCCATGTAGAACGACGGCCCAGGATCGAGCATCGACCCGCGCTCGGAGACGGCGATGACCGACAGCGCGTTCGTCTTGCCCTGGGCGGTCAGCGTGGTGCCGTCGATCGGATCGACGGCGACGTCGACCTCGGGGGCGCTGCCGTCGCCGACGCGCTCGCCGTTGTAGAGCATCGGCGCCTCGTCCTTCTCGCCCTCGCCGATGACGACGACGCCGTCCATCGACACGGTCGACAGCGACAGGCGCATCGCCTCGACGGCGGCACCGTCGGCGCCGTTCTTGTCACCGCGCCCGACCCAGCGGGCGGCGGCGAGACAGGCGGACTCGGTGGCCCGAACCAGCTCCATCGCAAGGTTGCGATCGGGCTGCTGGCGAGATGCGCTGGTCATGACCCCACCGTACTCGTGGGGCCATGACCAGGGACAGTGACGGGCGGGCCGGCGGGCGCTGTGTCGTGCGCCTCGAGGTCCGCTGACGTCTGGCGCTACGTCCGATGCCGGACCGTGCGTCGTCGCTGAACGCGGCGTGCCATGCGTTCACGTTCGGCGTGGCGCAGGCGCCGGTCGAACTCGGTGCGCTCGACCATGACGGAGTGGACGGGATGGTTCTGGTGGTACATGGGTATCTGCTTTCGGGAGTGCGACCGCGCGGAGGCGCGCCCGCGGGTTGTTGGGTGGGGTGGGCGACGGCGTTCGGCACGCGGCGTGCGAAATGCCGGGGACGTGCTGTTCCGTCGCGTCGAATCGCGGGCTGCACGTTGACGCGTCGCGAAACCGCGACACGCGCCGTGTCGGACGGGAGTGGGTCAGCCGATGGCGCGCGTCAGCGGGCGCCGATGCCGATGGCGGTTCCAGTGCGAACGAGCGCGCCAGCGCCGCGTGGGCGATCAGCGATCGAGATCGTGAGCATGATGGGAACCTCCTTTCGGCGAGGGGACCGGTCGTCGGTCCAGCGATGATGATCGTGGCGCGGCGGGGCGGATCGATGCAACCGGGTTTCGCACGCGTCACCCGCCCGGGCGCCGATTGGCCGGCGGACGCAGCCGGTAGCGTGCGAGGCGTGGCCTTCGTGAACAAGCAGTCCGGCGAAGAAGAGTCGGATACGTCCGTCGGCTCGGGACAACCGCTCGACTTCGACCCGCACGATCCCGACGTCGTCAAGGTCCATTACGACGTGTCGGGATGGGACTTCGACCAGCGCGCCGAGCTCTCCGCGGCGCTCGCCGAGGCCGACCTGCCCCACGTGTGGGACGGCGATGAAGTGGTCGTGCCCGAAGTCGTCGAGGGCGACGTCGATGCGCTCTTCGACGAGCTCGAGCGCGCTCTCGGCCCGTTCCCCATCGTCCTCACCGACGAGGAGCCGGCGACCGAGTTCGGGCTCGACGAGTGGACCGATGAGGACCGCGCCGTCCTCACCGATGCGCTGATCGCGTCCGAGGTGCCGCACCGCTGGACCGGCACGACCGTGCTCGTGGCCACCGACGCCGAAGACGCGGTCGACGACCTGCTCGACGCGATCGAGGCCGGCGAACTGATGGCCGTCGGCGACGGCGAGTCCGGTCCGCCGGAGGGGGCCCTCGGCGACATCTACCTCGCCGCCGATCGCCTGGCCAAGGATCCGGCCGACGGCCGGGCGCGCACCGATCTCTTGGATCTGCACCCTCAGGTCGACGCCAAGCATCCGCCGTACGGCATGGCGAAGCGTCCGTGGGCATCGGCGGTCGGTCTCGTCGGTTCGATCGTCGACATCGTCGAGGCCGACGGCGTCACGGCGAACGCCGACGTCGATTCCGACATCATCGGCGTCGCCCAGCAGCTGCGATCGACGCTGCGCCCCTACGTCTGAGCGCAGCGATGCTGCTCGCCGAGCTCGACATCTGGCACACGAGACCTGCAGTCCCGACGCGGCGCGTCGCCCTCGGACACCTCGTGTTGCCGGTCGACCCGCCGCCGGGCTTCGGCGGCTTGCTCGTGGGAGCGATCGTGGCCGCGCACATCGGCGGCATCGACGACGACCTCGTGGCGGACATCCATCGACTGGTCAGCGAGGTCGAGGTGGGCCAGCGCATCGTCCAGCCGCGGCTGCGCTATCGCTTCCAGGTCGACCGCCACGGCTTGGCGCGCAGTCGCCACCGCCTCGTCGGCGAGGGCGACGAGCTGTCGTTCGAGTTCGACACGCTGGGTACCGATCTCGCCCAGGTCCTCGGTGCGATCTATGCCATCGAGCGATTGGCTCCGGAGCACCGGCGGCGGATCGCCGGCGTCGTCCAGAAGGCCGTTCGCTGGCGCGGGCCGATCGGTACCGGTCTGATCGCCCACCTCGCCGGCTCGCAGGCTGTGGCGTTGGAGGCGCTCGCCGATCCGCGCACGTGGGCGCTCGGGATCCTCGGTTTCGAGCCGGACGGCAAGCCGCCGTCGAAGCGGGAGGTCACGTCGCACTTCCGGCAGCGGATGCGCGATGTCCATCCCGATCACGGCGGAGCGACCGCCGCTGCGGCCAAGGCGATGAGCGACCTCGCCGAGGCGCGACGGGTGCTCTCGTCGACACCTGCGCGCCGATCGGACTGACGCGGACTCGCGAACGATGGGTCCCGTCCCCAACGTTCGTTAGTCTCCGCGGGATGGCTCGGCCGACGGTGATGCTCTACCCGGGCGCCGGGTCGGATCGGGATCACACCAGCTTGGTGGCGGTCGAGGATCGACTGCGCGGGCGGGCCAGTGTCGACCGGCTCGACTTTCCGTATCGAACGGCGGGGCGCAAGGCTCCGGACCGGGCGCCCGTGCTCCTCGCTGCGATCCGCGCTGACCTCGCCGCCCGTTCGCGCCGGCGCGGCCCGATCGTGATGGGCGGCCGCTCGATGGGCGGGCGGATGACGACGATGATCGCCGCCGACGTCGACGGTGCCGGACCCGTCGCTCGCCTCGCCGGGCTCGTGCTCGTCTGCTATCCGCTCCACCCGCCGGGCAAGCCGGATCGCCTCCGCGTCGAGCACCTTCCCGACATCCACGTGCCGTGCCTGTTCGTGTCGGGGACGAAGGACCCGTTCGGCACTCCCGAGGAACTGACGCAGTGGACGGCGACGATCCCTGCCCCCGTCGACCACGTGTGGATCGAGGGTGGCCGCCACGACCTGCGTGGCGCCGACGACCGCATCGCCGAAGCGATCGACGCCTTCGTCACCCGCCTCGCCCCCTGACCCGCCGCCGTCCCAGCCCGCGATGAGTTTCGTGTGCACGTGTGGCACAGGAATCTCATCGGTGGCGGGTTGC
>CAZQCP010000209.1:0-3977 GCA_964592115.1 uncultured Ilumatobacteraceae bacterium | reverse complement strand
GGCGAGCACCGCGGCGAGATCGGTGGCGCGCGCCTCGGTGAGCGCGATGGCGGTCGGATTGTGAGCACGCGGCTGGATGAACACCGCCGTCGGGCGCAGCTCGAGTGCACGGGCGAGGCCGGCTGGATCCATCCCCTCGTCGTCGACGTCGACGCCGATCACGTCGCAGCCGAGCTGGTCGAGCAGGTCGAGCAGCGGCGGGAACGCAGGGTGCTCGACCACCACTCGGTCGCCGAGGTGCAACACCACCTGGGCGACGCGATCGAGTGCGTCCATCGCCCCGTCGACGACGGTGAGCGCGTCGGGTACGAATGGCCAATCGGCGCGCAACAGCTCGTCGAGCTCGGGAAGCACCGGGGTGTCGAGGTAACTCGTCGTGAGCGTCTGGCGCCCGACGCGGGCGATCGTCGGCCCGAGCTTGGGCAGTAGGTCGGGATCCGGGGTGCCCGTCGACAGGTCGAGGGCGATGCGCTCGTGCCACTGCGTGATGCGGCGGTAGCGGCGCGGGCCGCCGGGGCCCGTGGGCACTTGGACGTAGGTGCCGTTGCGGCCACGGGTCTCGATCGCGCCGACGGCAGCGAGTCCGCGCCACGCCTCGCTGACCGTCGTCGGCGACACGCCGAGCGAGCGCGAGAGCTGGCGTACGGTGGGCAGCTTGGTGTCCGCGGGGAGGTCGCCGGCGGTGATCATGCGGCCGATCGCGGCGGCGATCGCCTTGGCGGACGGGGTCGCGGATTCCGTCGAGATCCGCGTCGTGATCAGGGCCAACACGCGTGCTCGTTACTGCTCTGAGACGGGAGCATGAACGGAATGTACGGTAACAATCGGTCTATTGTCCACGGTTCGCAGTCACATTAGTGTCAGCCCCACAGCGCACCGCGACACAGCGACACGCGAGACCGTGAGTGAAGAGAGAGGGGAACCCATGGCCCGAGTTGTCAAGGCCGCACTCCTGCAGACCGACTGGACCGGTGACAAGGAGTCGATGATCGTCAAGCACGAAGAGGCCGCCCGCGAGGCTGCCGCCCAGGGAGCGCAGGTGATCTGCTTCCAGGAGCTCTTCTACGGGCCGTACTTCTGCCAGGTGCAAGAGCCCGAGTACTACGACTACACCGAGTACATCCCCGACGGGCCGACCACCGAACGGTTCCAGGCGCTGGCCAAGGAACTGAAGATGGTGATGGTGCTGCCGATGTACGAGATCGAACAGCCCGGCGTCTACTACAACACCGCAGCGGTGATCGACGCCGACGGCAGCTACCTCGGCAAGTTCCGCAAGCAGCACATCCCCCAGGTCAAGGGCTTCTGGGAGAAGTACTACTTCCGACCCGGAAACGGCGGCTACCCGGTGTTCGACACCGCCGTCGGCAAGGTCGGGGTCTACATCTGCTACGACCGTCACTTCCCTGAAGGCTGGCGAGCACTCGGCCTCAACGGGGCCGAGATCGTGTTCAACCCGTCGGCCACCCATCGCGGCCTGTCGGAGTACCTGTGGTCGATCGAGCAGCCCGCCGCGGCCGTCGCCAACATGTATTACGTCGGAGCGATCAACCGGGTCGGCATCGAGCCGCTCGGTGACAACGACTTCTACGGTCAGAGCTACTTCGTCGATCCGCGCGGTTCGTACGTCGGTGACAAGGGCGACCCGTACAAGGCCGAATTGATCGTGCGCGACCTCGACCTCGACCTGATCAAGGAGGTCCGCGACGGCTGGGCGTTCTACCGCGATCGCCGTCCCGACGCCTACGACGAGTTGGTGGAGGGCTGACGTGACCACGACCCTGATCACCGGTGGCACGATCGTGTCCGCGGTCGGTCGTCGCGAGGGTGACGTGCTCATCGACGGTGAGAAGATCGCCGCGATCCTGGCTCCCGGTCAGGCGGCGGCGATGGGCGTGAACGCCGACGTCACGATCGACGCCAGCGGCAAGTACGTCGTGCCCGGCGGCATCGACGTCCACACCCACATGCAGATGCCGTTCGGTGGCACCGAGGCCTCCGACACGTTCGAGACCGGCACCCGGGCCGCGGCATGGGGCGGGGTGACCACGATCGTCGACTTCGCCGTGCAGAACACCGGCGGCAGCGTGCAAGACGCCCTCGGTGCCTGGCACGACAAGGCGGCCGGCGAGTGTGCCATCGACTACGCGTTCCACCAGATCATCGGCGGCGTCGACGACGAGTCGCTGAAGGCAATGACCTACCTCGTCGACAACGAGGGCATCACGAGCTTCAAGTTGTTCATGGCGTATCCGGGCGTGCTCTACTCCGACGACGGCCAGATCTTGCGAGCGATGCAGAACGCGTCCGAGTCCGGGGCGATGATCATGATGCACGCCGAGAACGGCATCGCCATCGACGTGCTCGTGGCGCAGTCGATCGCCCGCGGTGACACCGATCCGAAGTTCCACTCCCTCACGCGGCCCGCCGAGCTCGAAGGCGAGGCGACGCACCGGGCCATCCAGCTCGCCAAGGTCGCCGGCAACGTGCCGCTGTACATCGTGCACATGTCGGCCTCGGAGGCCCTCGCTGAGGTCGCCGCCGCGCAGCACGCCGGTCTGAACGTGTTCGCCGAGACGTGCCCGCAGTACCTGTACCTCACGCTCGAAGACCAGCTCGCGGCGCCGGGTTTCGAGGGGGCGAAGTGGGTGTGTTCCACTCCGCTGCGCACCAAGCACGAGCACCACCAGAGCGACCTGTGGAAGGGGCTGCGGCTCAACGAGCTGGCGGTCGTCTCGACCGATCACTGCCCGTTCTGCATGAAGGACCAAAAGGAGATGGGCATCGGCAACTTCGCCGCCATCCCCAACGGCATCGGCGGCGTCGAGCACCGCATGGAGTTGATCTACCAAGGTGTCGTCAGCGGCGAGATCTCGCTCGAACGCTGGGTCGAGACGTGCGCGACCACGCCGGCGCGGATGTTCGGCCTCGACGACAAGGGCGTGCTCGCCCCCGGCTTCGACGCCGATGTGCTCGTGTGGGACCCGAACGGGCGCACGAAGATCGGCATCAACGACAAGCACCACATGAACATGGACTACTCGGCCTACGAGGGGTTCGAGGTCGACGGCAAGGTCGACACCGTCATCAGCCGCGGCACGGTCGTCGTCGAGAACGACACCTACGTCGGCACCAAGGGTCACGGCAAGTACATCAAGCGCGGCCTGTCCACCTACCTGCACTGATCGCGTCCGGAGATTGCATCCGGGGTCAGACACCACATGCAACGGCACACGGGCATCGCAACCCGCACCTCGTGCCGGTCGGTTGCATGTGGTGTCTGACCCCGGATGCAATCCGACGAAGGAGCAACATCATGAATCGCATCTCACATTGGATCGACGGCAAGGTCGTCGAGTCGACGTCCGGCAACAGCGCGCCCGTCTTCAATCCCGCCACCGGCGAGCAGACGGGTGCCGTCGACCTCGCCTCGGTCGCCGAGGTCGACGCCGCGGTGGCGGCGGCCAAGGCGGCCTTCGTCGGGTGGCGCCAGGCGTCGCTGTCCAAGCGCGCCGAGATCTTGTTCCGCGTGCGCGAGCTCGTGGACGCCAATCGCAAAGAGATCGCCTCGGTGCTCACCGCCGAGCACGGCAAGGTGCTCTCCGACGCGCTCGGTGAGGTCGCCCGTGGGCTCGAGAACATCGAGTTCGCCTGCGGCGTCCCGCACCTGTTGAAGGGCGGCTACTCCGAGCAAGCCTCCGGCGGCGTCGACGTCTACTCGATCCGCCAGCCGCTCGGTGTCGTGGCTGCGATCACGCCGTTCAACTTCCCGGCCATGGTCCCGATGTGGATGTTCGCCAACGCGCTCGCCTGCGGGAACACGTTCGTGCTCAAGCCCAGCGAGAAGGACCCGTCCGTGTCGCTGTTGCTCGCCGATCTGCTCGCCCAGGCGGGTCTTCCGGCGGGCTGCTTCAACGTCGTGCAGGGCGACAAGGTCGCCGTCGACCGGCTGCGCGAACACGACGACAGCGCCGCGG
>CAZQCP010000208.1:0-4142 GCA_964592115.1 uncultured Ilumatobacteraceae bacterium | reverse complement strand
CGACGGCGACACCATCCGCCACGACGGCTGGACACACCGCCCCTGATCCTCCCCTCGACCACCACAAATCTGTCCGCATCTTCTCGCTGGGCGTGATCAAACGGACAGAATTCGGCGCGCTCGCGGTGGCCATCACAAACATGTCCGAACGCTCTCGCTGAGCGTGATCAGGCGGACAGATTTGGGCTGTGCGCGGGCGAGGCTGCGCGCGGCGTGGGCTGCGGGCGGGCGAGACTGCGCGGGCGTGGGCGGCAGACGGGGTCGTCAGGTGGCGAGGCCGATGGGGCAGCTCACGCCGGTGCCGTCGACGCCGCAGTAGCCGTTGGGGTTCTTGGCCAGGTACTGCTGGTGGTACGGCTCGGCGTAGAAGAAGGCGGTGGCCAGATCGAGCGGCGCGACCTCGGTCGAGATCTCGCCGTACCCGGCAGCGGTGAGGCGCTCCTGGTAACTCGCCTTCGACGCCTCGAACGCGCCACGCTGGCCGTCGTCGGCGACGAACGCCGCGCTGCGGTACTGGGTGCCGACGTCGTTGCCCTGGCGCATCCCCTGCGTCGGGTCGTGCTGCTCCCAGAACGTCTGCAGCAGCTGCTCGTACGTGATCACCGACGGGTCGAACACCACGACGACGGTCTCGGTGTGGCCGGTGCGTCCGGTGCACACCTCTTCGTACGTCGGGTTCGGCGTGTACCCGCCGGCGTAGCCGACGAACGTGGAGTACACGCCGTCGAGCTGCCAGAACTTGCGCTCGACACCCCAGAAGCAGCCCATCGCGAATGCAGCCGTGCGCATGCCCTCCGGCCACGGCCCGACGAGCGGGTGACCGTTGACGAAGTGGGCCTCGGGGATCGGCATCGTCTGGTCGGTGCGGCCGGGCAACGCCGACTCCCGGGCGACCATGTCGACATTCGTGCGGAAGAGCATGCCTCCAGCCTACGAGTCGATGCACAGCGACGAAAGGTGCCGACCAGGTGTCACGACGGTGCCAGGCACCAGCGTGACACCGATGACATCAGGGGAGGAGGAGGCGTTCGATGCGGCGGGCGGTGATGGTGAGGCCGATCAGCGCCAGCACGGCGAGCACGGCGAGGTTGCCGAGCATCGACCACTCCAGCTCGCCGAGGTTGCAGCCGCGCACCACGACCACGCCGTGGTACAGCGGGCTGAGCTGCACGATCCAGCTCCAGTCGCCGTAGCTCGACGCCGGGTAGAACGTCGCCGAGAACAGCATCAGCGGCAACGTCACCACGTTGACGTACTCGAGGTCGGACCAGTTGCGCATCGTCGTCGTGTACGCCATTCCGAACGCGGCGAACGCGAACCCGATCAGCAGGCACACCGGGATCGCCAACACGATCATCGGCGAGCCGACCAGGCCGAGCATCCACATCGTGACGACGAAGGCGACCGAGTAGATGCCACCGCGGGCGACGGCACCGAGGATCTCGCCGAGGGCGACGTCAGCCGCGTTCATCGGCGTCGCCAGCACCGTGTCGTAGAGCTTCTGGTGCTTGAGCTTGGCGAACACGTTGCCAGTCGACTCGAAGATCGTGCCGTTCATCGCCGCCGCGGCGAGCAGGCCCGGGGCGACGAACTTGGCGTAGTCGTAGACCTGGCCATCGACGGTGATCGTGCCGACGAGCGCGGCGAACCCGACCTTCACCGACAACAGGTAGAGGAGCGGCTCGAAGAACCCCGACACCGCAATCATCCACGCGTGCCGGTACCACATGACCGTGCGCTCGACCATCCGCTGCGGACGCCGCGCGGAGAACAGCGTGCTCGGCACGATCCGCGCCAGCGCGATGCGCCCGTCGGTAGGTGTTGGTGTCGACGTCGCGCTCACGGGTGGAGCCTCCGTCCGAACGCGATGCGGCACCCGATCCAACCGGCGACCGCGTAAGCGACGAGCACGCCGAGGTGCAGCGCGACGTTGCCGGGATCGGCGCCGTCGATCACCACGCCCCGGCAGACCTCGACGCCGTGCCACAGCGGGGTGAGGACAGCGATCGGTTGGAGCCAGCCCGGCAACTGGTCGATCGGGAAGAACGCGCCGCCGAACAGGAACATCGGGAGCAACCCGAACCGGATGATCGTCGGGAACGACGCATCCTCGGTCCGTGTCGCCGACCACGCCGACATCGGCAGCGCGTAGGCCAGACCCGTCAACACGGCGACCGGGACAGCGACGAGCAGCCCCCACGTCCGCGTGTCGTCGAACATGGTGAGCACCAGGGCGACCCCGGTGACCCCGATCGCTCCACGCGTCGCGTGCCACAGCGCAACACCGAACGCGACCTCCGGCGGCGACAGCGGCGTCGCAGCCATCGCCACGTAGCGGTTGCTCCACATGAACCCGTCGAGCACCGGCCACAACGATGCCTGGCCGAGGCTGATCATCGCCGTCGTCGCCAAGA
The DNA here is from genome assembly GCA_964592115.1 of uncultured Ilumatobacteraceae bacterium. GTDB lineage: Bacteria > Actinomycetota > Acidimicrobiia > Acidimicrobiales > Ilumatobacteraceae > Sva-07. The sequence continues at coordinate 1,728 of CAZQCP010000208.1, read as the reverse complement.
GCGCGGGAGCGAGGAACTGGAAGTACGTCAACCCGCCGAGCGATTCCGTCGACGCAACGTTGTCGTCGACGAGCGCGCCCACGCCGAGCCCCATCCCGAGCAGGTAGAGCAGCGGCTGCACGACAGAGAGCAGCGCGTGGGAACGCCAGAACTTGCGGTAGATCGTGAACTCGGCCTCCCAGACCCTGACCGCGGTCGGCGTGCTCATCAGTCGACCAGCGTGCGGCCCGTGAGGCGGAGGAACACGTCTTCGAGCGAGGCCCGCCGCACGAGGCTGCCGATCGGCTGCACCCCGCGCTGGTGCACCTCCGCGAGCGCGCTGTCGCCATCGTGGACGTACACGAGGATGCGGTCCGGCAACGTCTCGACACGCTCGCCGATGTCTTCGACGCGCGAGGTGTGCTGCTCGGCGGCGCCCGGATCGAAGCGCAGCTCGAGCACCTCACGGGTCGCGTGCTGTTCGATCAGCGAGCGCGGGGAACCCTCGGCGACGATGTGCCCGTGGTCCATCACCACGAGCCGGTCGCACAGCTGTTCCGCCTCGTCCATGTAGTGGGTGGTGAGCACGAGCGTGACGCCGCGCTGCTTCAACCGGTACAGGCGGTCCCACAGCACGTGGCGAGCCTGCGGGTCGAGGCCCGTCGTCGGCTCGTCGAGCAGCAGCAGGTGCGGGTCGCTCATCATCGAGCGGGCGATGGTGAGGCGCCGCTTCATGCCACCCGACAACGGCTCGACCCGCGACTTCGCCCGGTCCGAGAGCTGCACGAACTCCAACAGCTCGGCGGCCCGGCGACGACACTCGGCACGCGGGATGTCGAAGTAGCGGCCGTAGATCACGAGGTTCTCGGTGACCGTGAGCTCGGCGTCGAGCTGGTCGGCCTGGGGCACGACGCCCATCCGCGCCCGGATGCGCGAGCCGTCGGTCGCCGGGTCCATCCCGAAGATCTGCAGCGTGCCCGCGCTCACAGGCGACACGCAGCCGATCATGCGCATCGTCGATGTCTTGCCCGCCCCGTTGGGCCCGAGGAACCCGAACGACTCGCCGGGCTGCACGTCGAAGTCGATGCCGTCGACGGCGACGAAGTCTCCGAACTGCTTGCGGAGGTCGCGGGCGCTGATCACCGGTTCGGGCACGACGGCGCACGGTAGATCAGGGACCGCGGAGACGCCAATGCCGTTACCGTCGGCAACCGTGATCCGCCCGCTGATCGACGACGACCTGGACCGCGTGCTCGCCATCAACGAGGCGAACGTGCCCGAGGTCGGCTCGGTCGACCGCACCCGGCTGGAGTTCATCGTCGCCGAGAGCCCGATCGCTCTGGTGGCCGAGCTCGATGACGGCATCGCCGGCTTCTGCCTCGTGCTCGACGAACGCTCGACGTACGACTCGGTCAACTACCGCTGGTTCACGTCGCGCTACACGCGCTTCATGTACCTCGACCGGGTGGCGATCCACGAGGCCGCCCGCGGGCGCGGCCTCGGTCGGGCGCTCTACGACGAGGTCGACCGGTTGATGGTCGAACGTGGCGACGCCGACCACCTCGCACTCGAGGTCAACGCGGACCCGCCGAACGAACCGTCGCTCGCTTTCCACGCCCGCCTCGGCTTCAGCGAGGTCGGCCAGCAGGACACGCCGTACGGCATCCGCGTGTCGATGCAGATGCGCCCCACCGGCCGCTGATTGCATCCGGGGTCAGACCCCAGATGCAATCGGTCACACCAGGCGTG
>CAZQCP010000207.1:1082-4156 GCA_964592115.1 uncultured Ilumatobacteraceae bacterium | reverse complement strand
TCCCCGCCACGGTGTCGACCCCATACGTCAACACGATCCCCCGTGAACAAGAGCCGTGGTTCCCGGGCGACGAACACATCGAGCGGCGCATCCGGGCGTTCGTGCGTTGGAACGCGGCCACGATGGTCGTCAAGGCCAACAAGCTCGCCGACGGCATCGGCGGGCACCTGTCGACGTTCGCCAGCTCGGCGTCGCTGTACGAGGTCGGGTTCAACCACTTCTTCCGCGGCAAGGACGACGGCACGCCCGGCGACCACGTCTACTTCCAGGGTCACGCGGCACCTGGCGTGTACGCACGGGCGTTCCTCGAGGGCCGCCTGTCCGCCGACGACCTCGACCACTTCCGCCGCGAGATCGGACGCGACGGCAAGGGCCTGTCGTCGTACCCCCACCCTCGCCTGATGCCGGACTTCTGGGAGTTCCCGACCGTGTCGATGGGCCTCGGCCCGATCACGGCGCTCTACCACGCACGGTTCAACCGGTACCTCCTGAACCGCCAGGTCGACGACACGAGCGGCAGCCGGGTGTGGGCGTTCCTCGGCGACGGCGAGTGCGACGAGCCCGAGACGCTCGGTGCGATCTCGCTGGCATCTCGCGAGCAGCTCGACAACCTGATCTTCGTCGTCAACTGCAACCTGCAACGCCTCGACGGGCCGGTGCGCGGCAACGGCAAGATCATCCAGGAGCTCGAAGCGGTGTTCCGCGGCAACGGCTGGAACGTGATCAAGGTCATCTGGGGATCCCGGTGGGACGACCTGCTCGCCCAGGACAAGGACGGCGTGCTCCTCAACAAGATGAACACGACCGTCGACGGCGAGTTCCAGCGTTACGCCGTGGAGGACGGTGAGTTCATCCGCGACAACTTCTTCGGTCCCGATGATCGGCTGCGCAAGATGGTCGTCGATCTGTCCGACGACGAGCTGCGCACGTTGCCCCGCGGCGGCCACGACTACCGCAAGCTGTACGCGGCCTACAAGGCGGCGACGGAGAACCTCGGCTCGGGGCGACCGACCGTCATCTTGGCCAAGACGATCAAGGGCTGGACGCTCGGTCCGGGCTTCGAGGGGCGCAACGCCACCCACCAGATCAAGAAGATGACCAAGGACCAGCTCTTGGAGATGCGCGACCGGCTGCACCTCCACGACGAGATCCCCGAAGACGGGTGGGACGAGAAGAACCCCCCGTACATCACGCTGTCGAAGGACTCGATCGAGTACCAGTACATGATGGAGCGCCGCAAGGCGCTCGACGGCTTCATCCCCAAGCGCACCACGACCGCCCGGCGTCCGCTCGAGCTGCCCGGCGACAAGGCGTTCGCCGAGCTGCGCGCCGGGTCGAACGGGCAGGCCGTGTCGACCACGATGAGCTTCACTCGACTGTTGCGTGGGCTGTGCCGCGACGAGCATGCCGGGGCCCGGGTCGTGCCGATCATCCCCGACGAAGCGCGCACGTTCGGCATGGACGCGCTGTTCCGCGAGCTGCACATCTACGCCTCGCAGGGGCAGAAGTACGAGCCGGTCGATCACGACCTGTTGCTGTCGTACTCGGAGTCGACCCGGGGCCAGATCTTGGAGGAGGGCATCACCGAGGCGGGCTCGATGTCGAGCTTCATCGCCGCCGGCACGGCCTACGCCAGCCGTGGCGTCCCGATGATCCCGTTCTTCACGTTCTATTCGATGTTCGGGTTCCAGCGCGTCGGTGACCTGATCTGGCAGGCGGCCGACTCACGTACCCGCGGGTTCCTGATGGCCGCCACGGCCGGACGTACGACGTTGCTCGGCGAAGGCCTACAGCACCAGGACGGCCACAGCCTCGTGTTGGCATCGACGGTGCCGGCGGTGCAGGCCTACGACCCGGCGTTCGCGTACGAGGTCGGAGCGATCATCCAGGCCGGCATCCACCGCATGTTCGGCGGCGGTCCGCCCGAGGAGACCGACGTCTTCTACTACATCACCCTCTACAACGAGAACTACGAGATGCCCCCGCTGCCGGACACGCCCGGCCTCGCCGAGCAGATCGTCGAGGGGTTGTACCGCTTCGCCGAGGCGCCGGAGGGCCCGTCGATCCCGGCGACGATCCTGTTCTCGGGCACGGCCCAGGGCGCGGCACGCGAGGCGGTCGCCGAGCTCGCCGAGCACTACGACGTCGGAGCCGAGTTGTGGTCGGCCACGTCGTACAAGTCGCTGCGCGAGGAAGCACTCGACGCGGAGCGCTGGAACCGCCTCCACCCGTCGCAGGAGCCCCGCGTCCCGCGGGTGGCCCAGATCCTGGAGCCGACGCAGGGACCGATCATCGCCGTGACCGACTTCATGAAGATCGTGCCGGAGCAGATCCAGCGCTTCGTTCACGACCGCACGTTCGTGCCGCTGGGGACCGACGGCATGGGTCGTTCGGACACCCGCGAGGCGTTGCGCCGGCACTTCGAGGTCGACACCGGTCATGTCGTGCTCGCCGTGCTCGACGGGCTGCTCGCCGACGGCAAGGTCAGCGAGCACGTGGTCGAGGACGCGATCGCCCGCTACGGCATCGACCCCGACGCCCCCAACCCGACGTTCGCCTGACCCACCTCGCCGGCCGCCCCCACATCGTCCGCCGCCACGTTCTGGGGCAGATCCGTTCCGGATTCCGGAACAATTCTGCCCCGGAAGGCATGGGTCGGGCGGCTGTCGGCAGCGATGCGCGCCGTGCAGGCGAGGAGGATCGCGCCGTAGCCGACAGCGAACGAGCGGTAGGTGAACCAGCCGTGGGTGAGCGTGTGGTTCTTGAGCACGAGGTGCCACACGATCGGGATCAGCGCCGGCGCGGCGAGCAGCGCACGGGTGCGCCACGTGCTCGCGAGGTCGCGACGACGAGCGACGAGCACGACGACAGCCACCACAGACAACCCGACCACCACGGGCCACGTCAGTGGCTCGTTCCACCACTCGCGCCACCCGCGCGCCAAACCGGCGGCGCGTCCGTTCCCGTATCCCTCGACCTCGGCGTTGAGCCGCACGTCGATCTGATCGCCGACGGAGCGGCGCACGGTGTCGAACCCGACGACGGTTGCCGCGATGAGCCACTTGCTGCACCAC
>CAZQCP010000207.1:0-1072 GCA_964592115.1 uncultured Ilumatobacteraceae bacterium | reverse complement strand
CACCCTCCTGCAGCGGCCGCTACCCGTCGCGTGGCGGCGCGCGGGTCGAGCGACGTGCACACGACCCCCGCCCCGACGACCGTCAGCGTCCAGGCGGCGTCGGGAATGGTGAGATCGGCGAAGAAGAGGAACGCACCGCCGGCGACGAATGCGGCGAGCGCGAACGTGAGCGGCGACGCGTCTGGAGGGACCCGCGAGACGAAGATCGCCGCGGCACCGAGTGCCGCGATCATGCCGAGGGCGTGCACCAGCATCTGGTGCAGATCGATGAGATCGGTGGTGAGCGCGAGCGGGGCGAGGAACATCGTCGCCGCGCCGGCACCGACTCTCGTCGCGGTCGCCCTCCACAGCGCGCCGAAGGCGACCGCCCCACCGACGGCGGCGAGGATCCGCGTGGCCGGCACCCCGAACAGCGCGACCATCGGTCGGAGGACGGCGGCGTTGCCGTGCCAGTAGCGGAAGTACTCGTACGAGCGGGTCAGCCCCTCGCCGTTCGCCCACCCAACGATCTTGGCGACGGCGGGCTCGCACGAGCCAAGTGTCGGGCTGCGCACCGCGACCTCGAACGGGTTCGATGTCGCCGCGCCGAGCCCGATCGTCATCCGCTTGCACTCGCTGTGCCGGTCGATGGCACCGCCGGCGGCACCGCGGACGTACTGCGTCTCCGACATGTCGCCGTTGACGACGGCGTCATGCAGGGCGTCCACGACGAGCCGGTCAGGGATCGCCGCCGCGAGCACCACGATGGCGAGGGCCACGAGCGGGAGCCCGATGACGAGGATCGCCACGCGACGCACATCGTGGGACTCCACGATCGACCAGCATGGCAGACCGCCGCGGTCGCACCGTGTTCGCCTTGGGTATGACAACGGGGCCCGACCGCTGTTGCCGCGCTCGGGTAGCGTCGCCGGGACGCATGGCCGACTCCTACTATGACACCCGGTTCACGCCCGATCCCCGGAGGTCGGAGGTGTGGCGTCACATCGCCGGCTATCTGTCGCCGTGGATCGATCCGAACGGCGCGCTCTTGGATCTCGCCGCTGGGTATGCCGACCTGTGTCGCTTCGCGCCG
>CAZQCP010000206.1:0-4168 GCA_964592115.1 uncultured Ilumatobacteraceae bacterium | reverse complement strand
AGCTCATCACCGAGCTCGAGTCCAAGAGCGGCGGCCGTTGGCGGCCGAGCCCCGGCGCCATCTATCCCGCACTGGAGAAGATGGAACAACGCGGTCTGATCACCGCCACCGACGTCGACGACAAGCGTCAGTTCTCCCTGACCGACAGCGGACGCGAGCTCCTCGTGGAGTTGCAGACTGCATCGACAGACAGCGCTGCGCCCTGGGACGACACACCCAACGATCGCGGCGAGATGCGCCGCCAGCTCAGCGAGCTCGCCGGGCAGGTGCGCCAGATCGCCCGCTTCGGCAGCGATCCGCAACGTGCGGCAGCGGGCGAGGTCCTCGACCGCACCGTCCGCGACCTCTACGCCGTCCTCGCGTCGTCCCCCGCGCCACCGTCACACACCGGCACCGACACCGACACGGACACGGACACCGCGGCGACCTGAACCGTGCGACCCCAAATCTGTCCGCCTCGTATCGCTGAGCGAGACGATTCGGACAGATTTGGGCCAGGCGTGGGTTGTCGCCGACGTCGAGCTCGGCTTGACTTCAACGATGGTTGAAGTCAAGCCGGGGAATCGTGCGGGCGCGCGACTGCTGACGATCGGGCAGGTCGCCGAGCGCGCCGGTGTCGCGACGTCTGCCCTGCGGTTCTACGAGGACCGTGGGCTGATCCACGGCGAGCGCAACGAGGCCGGACATCGCCGCTACCACGCCGACGTGCTGCGCCGCGTCGGGTTCATCCGCGTCGCCCAACGCGTCGGGCTGAGCCTCGACGAGATCCGGTCGGCGCTCCACTCGCTCCCCGAGGGTCGCACGCCCAACCGACGCGACTGGGCCCGGCTCGCTGCGTCGTGGCAGCCGGCGATCGACGAGCGCATCGCCATGCTCGAGGCGATGAAGGCCAAGCTCGACGGTTGCATCGGCTGCGGCTGCTTGAGCCTCGACACGTGTGCGTTGTACAACCCCGACGACGTCGCCGAGTCGTACGGGGCCGGCCCCCGCTACCTCCTCGGCGACCCCACTCCGTCTGGCTGAGCAGCCCGCCGGCGTGACGCGTCCGCGGCGGCGTCACCTCAATCGGCGATGCCGCGCCAGCCGTCGACCTTCGACGCGACGAGACGAACGAGCAATTCGCCCGACACACCGTTGCGGGCGCCGAACTCCTCGGCGCGGTCGGCACCCATGTAGCGCCCGCCGATCGCGGTCGCCCAGCGACGGAGCTCGTCGGGGTCCTCGCCGAGCTGCACCGATCCGGTCACCTTGACGTAGGCGAACGGCGGACGTTCGTCGTCGACGAGCAACGACACCCGCGGCTCGCGCTGCAGCGCTCTTCCCTTCGCCGACCCCGAGTCCGTGTTGAAGACCAGCTCCAAGCCGTCGGCCTCGTCGTCGATCAGGAACCACACCGGCGCGACGTGCGGCTGACCGCTCGGGCCCACCCAGGCCAGCTTGCCGGTGCGCGTACCCTCGCCGAGGAACGCCCGGACCTCGTCGTCGGTCATCCGCTCGGCCATGGTCGGCAACCTAACGCCTGGGCGCCGCGCTACTCGCGGCGCATCGGGAGCGTCGTGCGCCAGTCGCCGTCGAGCGCACGGAGCGCGGCGGCGACCGCGGGGGCGGTGGGCACCAGGCCGATCTCACCCACGCCCTTGATGCCGTACGGCGAGCGCGGCTGGGGCACTTCGACGAGATGCACCTCGATCTCCGGAACGTCCTTGGCGCGCAAGATGCCGAGCGAACGCAACGTCGTGTTCGTCGGGAAGCCGGTGTCGGGATCGGTCGGGAAGTCCTCGCTCAGCGCGTAGCCGAGCCCCATGTGCACGGCACCGTGTACCTGTCCCTCGACGAGCATCGGGTTGACGGCCCGGCCGACGTCGTGCACGGCGACGACCCGCTCGATGGCGCCCGACTCCCGGTCGATCACGATCATCTGCGCGGCATAGCTGAACGTCGAGTGGATGGTCGGATTGGCGACACCCGGATCACCGAGCTTCTGCGTCCAGTCGACGACGTACTCGCCCACGTGATCCACATCGACCGCGCAGCGAGCGGCGAGTGCCGCCTCGCACGCCGCGCTCACCGACCCCGCCGTCATCAACGTGCCACGCGACCCGGTGGTCTGACCGAAGCCGAGGTCGCGGGTCGTATCGACGATGACGTCGATCCGGTTCGGGTCGATCCCGAGCTCCTGCGCGGCGACCTGCAGGGCGACGGTGTGCACGCCCTGCCCCATCTCCGTCCATCCGTGACGCACCTCGACGCGACCGGACGTGTCACCGTCGACCGCCGGGAGGAAGCGCACGACGGCCCGGCACACCTCGCGAAAGCCGTTGCCGAGCCCGGAGTTCTTCAAGCCGAGACCGAGACCGACCGCTTTCCCCGCGGCGATCGCCGCGTCGTACGACGCGCGGATCTCGTCGAGACAGGCCTCGGCACCGCCGGCGCCGTCGTCCATCAACTGGCCGGGGCCCCACTCGTCGCCGGAGCGGATGACGTTGCGCTTGCGGATCTCCCAGCCGGAGATGCCGATCTGCTCGGCGAGGCGGTCGAGCACCCCTTCGGTCGCGAACTGGGCCTGGTTGGCGCCGAAGCCGCGGAACGCGCCGCACACCAAGTTGTTCGTGCGCACGGCGATGGCCTCCACGTCGAGCGCATCCCAGCGGTACGGGCCGCACGCGTGTCCCGCCGCCCGTTCGAGCACCTTCATGCCAACGCTCGCGTAGGCGCCGGAGTCGCCGATCGCCCGCACCTTCAGCGCGGTGAGGTGTCCCTCGGCATCGCAGCCGGCCCAGAACTCGAGCTCGATCGGGTGCCGCTTGGCGTGCATCCGGAAGCTCTCGTCACGCGACAGCGTGCACTTCACCGGCCGCTCCAGCAACCAGGCAGCGAGTGCCGCGTGGGCCTGGTTACTCATGTCCTCTTTGCCGCCGAACGCGCCGCCGTTGGAGACCAGCTCGACCGTGACGCGGTCGGTGTCCGCGGCGAGCACAGCGGCGATGTCGTTGCGGTCGTCCCACACGCCCTGACCGCCGGAGTACACGTGCAGCGAGATCGCGTCGCCCGAGCCGCTCGGCACGGCGAGCGTCGACTCGGGTTCGAGGAACGCGTGCTCGATGCGCTGCGTGCGGAACGTCTCGTGCACCGTGAACGCGCTCGCCGCGAACGCCTCGTTGAACGCCTTCCCGCGGGTGTACGCGCTCGTGGACAACACGTTGGAGTCGGTGCCCCACACCGAGATCGGCGCATCGTCGGCGAGCGCGGCGCGCGGGTCGGTGTTCGGGACGTGCACGTCGTAGGTGACCTCGACGAGCTCCGCCGCGGCGCGGGCGTGTTGACGGGTGTCGGCGACGACGACGGCGAGCACGTCACCGACGTACGACGTGCGCCCGCCGGCCGGGATCATCACCGGCCAGTCCTTGTGGATCAGCCCGACGCGCAGTTCTCCAGGGATGTCGGCCGCGGTGAACACGGCCTCGACCCCGGGAGCCTCGAGCGCTGCGGACGCGTCGATCGCCACGATGTCGGCGCGGGCGTGATCGGTGAGGTGCAGGGCGGCGTGGAGCATGCCCGGCACGCGCAGGTCGTCGATGTAGCCACGGTCGCCGAGCGTCAGCGGCGCGGCCTCGTACTTGGCGCCGCCGCCACCGATCTCGCCCGACAGCGCCGGCGCACACGTGTCACCGTGAGCGACCGCCTCGATCGCGTCGAGCACCTTGACGTAGCCCGTGCACCGGCACAGATGCGCGCCGAGGTGCGGCGCCATCGACTCGCGGGTCAGCCCGGCACCCTTCTTGTCGATCTGCGACTTGGCGCGCATCACGATGCCCGGGATGCAGAACCCACACTGCAGGCCGCCGCACGCAGCGAACGCATCGGCGAACGTCTGACGCTCCGGCTCGTCGACGCCTTCGAGCGTGACGACTGACTTGCCGGCCACCTTGGTGAGGTCGTACTGGCACGACACCGTGGCCTTGCCGTCGACGAGCACCGTGCAGCAGCCGCACTGCCCCGACGGCGAGCATCCGTCTTTCGGCGAGGTGATGTCGAGCTCCTCGCGCAGCGCGGCAAGGAGATGGGGGTGGTCACCGCGCACGGTCACCGGCGTGCCGTTGACCTCGAACGCGACGCGCGCCGTGTCGTCGGCTGTGTCGGTCGCTGCAAGGTCGGCGAGTTCGGTCAC
>CAZQCP010000205.1:0-4226 GCA_964592115.1 uncultured Ilumatobacteraceae bacterium | reverse complement strand
CGAACGTGCCGAGCACGATGAAGCCGAGGTGGGCGACGGACGAGTAGGCGACGAGTCGTTTGAGGTCCTTCTGCATCGTCGCCGCGATCGCGCCATAGATGATGCCGATGACCGCCAGCGTCAGCCACAGCGAGCGGCTCCAGTACGCGGCCTCCGGGAACAGGTACAGCCCGAAGCGCAACAGCCCGTACGTGCCGAGCTTCAACAGCACGCCGGCGAGCACGACCGAACCGGCCGTCGGTGCCTGTGTGTGGGCGTCGGGCAACCACGTGTGCAGCGGGAACACCGGCACCTTCACGGCGAACCCGATGGCGACGGCGAAGAACAGCCAGCGGCCGGTCGACGCCGCGAACTCGGCGCCCTCGGCGATCTCGACGAGGTCGAACGTGGTGTGGCCGAGTTGACGGCTGGCGATGGCGACCGTGGCGATCAGGCCGACGAGCATGAACGCCGATCCGAACATCGTGTACAAGAAAAACTTCGTGGCCGCGTACACGCGGTTCTCGTAGCCCCAGCCGGCGATGAGGAAGTACATCGGCACGAGCACGATCTCGAAGAACACGAAGAACACGAAGAGGTCGAGGCTCAAGAAGCTGCCCATCACGCCCGCCTGCAAGAGCAGCAGCCAGGCGAAGTACGGCTTGTCGTCGTGATGCGGATCGACGGCGACGATCGACAACGGGATCAGCAAGGCGTTGAGCACGACGAGGAACAGCGAGATGCCGTCGACGCCGAGGTGCCACGAGATGCCCCAGGCGTCGATCCACGTGTGCTTGGACACGAACTGGAATCCGGCGTCGCCGGTCTCGAAGCCGGTCAGCAACCAGATCGACAAGCCGAGCGTGCCGACGGAGCTGAGCAAGGCGATGAGCTTGGGCAGGTCCGGGCGCGACTTCGGCATGAGCGCCACGAGCAGCGAGCCGATGGCGGGCATCAGCACGATCGCGGTGAGGATCGGGAACTGCATCACAGGATCCCCCGGACCACGACGAACCAACCGAGCAAGAGCACGACACCGATGCCGATCACCGCGCCGTACTGGCGCACGTAGCCGGTGTGGCCCTTGCGTGCCTCGGTGGCCGCGCCCTTGACGACGGCAGCCGCACCGTTGACCGCACCGTCGACGACGTTGGCGTCGAAGTCGGCGACGCCCTGGAAGGCGCGCCGGCCCGGGTTGCCCATGAACCAACTCACGGCACGGTCGTAGTTCCAGGCGTTGGCGAGGATCGCCGGCTCGAACGGCTGGAGCCGCTTGCGCAGGTAGACGAGCCAGGCCAGGAGCAGCCCGATCACGACGACGCCGACGGCGATGACCACGAGGATGTACGGGTGCTCATCGGCCCACGTGCCGGTGATGTCGGCCTCACCCGCCTCGACCACGGGGTGCAGCCAGTGGGCGAGCTCGTGGGTGATGCCGGCGGGCGCACCGAACAGGGCGGGCAGGTTGATGATGCCGCCGATCGCCGCGAGCGCGGCGAGCACCACGAGCGGGATCCACATCACGGGCGGCGACTCGTGCGGCTTGAACTCGCCGTGCGCGTCGTGCGTCTCGACGGGCTCGTCACCTTGCTCAGCCCCGTCGTTCAACGGCGCTGCTTCGTGCTCGTTGGCGTGGCTCGTCCAGCGGGCGTCGCCGAAGAACACCATGATCACCTGGCGGGTCATGTAGAACGCGGTCAGCAGCGCGGTCACGACGGCCACGATGTAGAGCGGCGTGCTGTCGGCGAGCGCGAACAGGAGGATCTCGTCCTTCGACCAGAATCCCGAGAACGGCGGCACGCCGGCGATCGCCAGCCAGCCGATGATGAACGTGCCGGCCGTGATCGGCATCCACTTGCGTAGCGCGCCCATCTTGCGCATGTCCTGTTCCTCGTGCATGCCGTGGATGACGGACCCGGCGCCGAGGAACAGCAGCGCCTTGAACGCGGCGTGGGTGATCATGTGGAAGATCGCCGCGACGTAGGCCCCGGTGCCGACGGCGAGGATCATGAACCCGATCTGCGACACCGTGGAGTAGGCGAGCACCTTCTTGATGTCGTTCTGGGCGAGCGCGATGGTCGCTGCGAAGAGCGCCGTCGCCGCACCGATCCAGGCGATCGTGGTCGGGACCCAGTCGTACGACGCGGCGATCACCGGGTTGATGCGCGTCAGCAGGAACACGCCGGCGGTGACCATCGTGGCCGCGTGGATGAGTGCCGACACGGGCGTGGGGCCTTCCATCGCGTCGGGGAGCCAGAGGTACAAGGGCAGCTGGGCGCTCTTGCCGGTGGCGCCGATGAGCAACAGCACGGCGATGCCGGTGGCGGTCGATGCGGCGAGGGCACCGGACTCGGCGCTCTCGTTGATCGCGCTGAACGAGATCGACCCGACCGCGCCGAACGCCAGGAACATCGCCAGCATCACGCCCCAGTCGCCGACGCGGTTGGTGACGAACGCCTTCTTGCCCGCCGACGCCGCCGACTCGCGGGTGTGCCAGAACGAGATCAGCAGGTACGAGCAGGTGCCGACGCCCTCCCACCCGAGGAACGTGACGAGCAGGTTCTCGCCGAGCACCAGGAGCGTCATCGAGAAGACGAACAAGTTGAGGTACAAGAAGAACTTCGAGAACTTCGGGTCGCCGTGCATGTAGCCGACGGCGAACAGGTGGATCAGCCCGCCGATGCCGGTGACGAACAGACACATGGTGATCGACAGCGGGTCGGCGAGGAACGCCAGGTCCACCTGCAACGTGCCGACCGGCACCCAGGAGAACAGCGTGACGACGACCTCGCGGTCGTGTTCGTCCTTGCCGAGCAGGTCGAAGAAGATCGCCACGGTGGCGACGAAGGAGGCGAACACGGCCAGCGTGGCCAGATAGCCCGCCTTCGGGTCACCGAGACGGCGCCCGGCGAGCAGGATCACGACAAACCCGGCGAGCGGGAACGCGGGGATCAACCAGACGAGATCGGCCATGGATCAGCCCTTCAGTTCCGCGAGGTCGTCGGCGGTCGCGCCCGGGCGACGGCGGAGGATGGACACGATGATGCCGAGACCGACGACGACCTCGGCGGCGGCGACGACCATCACGAAGAACACCGCGGTCTGGCCGTTGATGTCGCCGAGTTGGGTCGCCAACGCCACGAACGTGAGGTTGGCGGCGTTGAGCATCAGCTCGATGCACATGAACATCACGAGCGGGTTGCGCCGGATGACGAGCCCGAACGCGCCGATCGAGAACAGCATCGCGGCGAGCAGGAGGTAGGGGGTCGAGGTGATCGTCGCGATCATGCGTCGCTGCTCCCGCCCTCGGCGATGCCGCGCGGCCACTTGCGAGTGAGGATCACCGTGCCCGCCACGGCAACGATCAGCAACACCGACGTGAGCTGGAACGCGAGCACGTGGTCGCCGTACAGGTTCTCGGCGAGCTGCCGGACGTTGGCATCGTGATCGCCGGTGTCTTGGGCGACGTCGATGCCGGTGCCCGGGTTGATGTCGACCATGTCGCGGGCCGCCACGATCGCCGCGCCGAGCAAGCCGACGAGGCCGAGGCCCATGACCGCGGCGAGCGGCCGCTGGATCGGGATCGGTTCGATCTCGAGGTTCATCGACGTGTCGACGCCGAGCAACATGATGACGAACAAGAACAGCACGACGATCGCACCGGCGTACACGATCACCTGCACAGCAGCGAGGAAGTGCGCCTGCATGGCGACGTACTGCACGGCCACGCCGAACAGCGTCAGCACGAGACCGAGGGCCGCGTGCACCGGGTTCTTCATCGCGATCACGCCGATCGCTCCGCCGAGGATCATCACCGCGGCGGAGAAGAACACGACGTATTCGAGAAACGTCGCGTCCGTCATCGTTGGATCACCCGCACCGTCTTGTCGCGCGGCTCGTCGCGCACGGTCTGCTCGGGCTCAGGAGCGCGCACGCCATAGCCGAGCTCACCGCTCCAGCCCACCTGGCCTTCGAACGTGGCGTCGCCAGACGGGGCGGTCGCCCGCATCCAGCCGCTCGTGAGCACGTCGTCGCCCTCGCGCCAGTCCTCCCACGGCAGCTTCTTCGGCATCCCCTCGTCGTCGACGACCAGTTCGTCCTTCGTGTAGATCGCATCTTGGCGATTGGTGAACGAGAACTCGAACAGCTTCGACTCGGTGATCGCTTCGGTCGGGCACGCCTCGACGCACATGTCGCAGTGGATGCAGCGCAGGTAGTTGATCTCGTAGACGAAGCCGTAGCGCTCT
>CAZQCP010000204.1:0-4238 GCA_964592115.1 uncultured Ilumatobacteraceae bacterium | reverse complement strand
GACCGCCATCGCGCTCACCGAGGCGCGCGCCACCGATCTCGCCGCGGTGCTCGCCGCCGGCGGTGCCGGCGCTGCCGCTCCCCCGCCGTGGGTGATCGAAGACGACCACGCCAACGAAGCGTCGGGCGCGCCGCTCGTGAGCCTCGGTCGGTGGCTGCCCGAGCGGACGGTGCACATCCGCAGCTTCTCCAAGAGCCACGGCCCCGACCTGCGCCTCGCCGCCGTCGGTGGGGCCGGCGAGCTCGTCGAGGCGCTCGCCAACCGGCGCCTCCTCGGCCCCGGCTGGAGCAGCCGCATCCTCCAACTCGTGCTCGTGCAGCTGCTGCTCAACGACGACACGGCGACCACGCTCGCTGCGGCGCGCGCCGCCTACGACCGCCGCCGGGCGGCGCTGTCGTCGGCGCTGCGCGAGGCGGGCATCGATCACCCCGACGGCGACGGCATCAACATGTGGGTCGCCGTGGAAGACGAGCGTGCAGCACTCGTGCTCCTCGCCAGCCACGGCATCGGCGCCGCGCCTGGGGCGCCCTTCCAGACCCGGCCCGACCGCGACTTCCTCCGGCTGACGATCGGGCGCATGCGCGACCGGGACACCGACCACGTCGCCAGCGTGCTCGTGGAGGCCGCTGGCCATCCCCGGGCGCGTACCGGGATGCGTTGATCGTTGTGATCGGTTGACATGGCGACGTTCCGCTTCCCCACCGCCCGCGAGGCGTGGCACTGGTTCTTCGGCAAGCATCCGCCCAAGCCCCCCGATCCCGAGCGCACGGTCGAGGCGGGATGGGTTCCCCAGTGGATGGCACCGATGATCGTCGACGAGCTCGACGCGCAAGGCATCCGCGCCGTCGCCGCCGACGACTTCGGGCTCAACCCGTTGATGCACCAGCGCGAGGCGATGAGCCGCATCTTCGTCACCGAGGACCGCAAGGACGCCGCCGTCGGGGTGATCACCGACGTGCTCGGCCACCCCCCGTGGACCCGCGACATCTGACCTCCCAGCCGACGCGGTGTGTCAGTCGATCAGGTCGGGGTAGTGGGCCCGGACGTTGGCCGGATAGCTGCGCTTGTAGTAGTTCCACAGCTGCTCGCCGTACGTGTCGGGCGACGACGAGCGGATGCCGCCGCTGCCGGCGAGCAACTCGTCACGCTTGGCCATGAAGCCGGCGCCGGCGTGGCGCGGTGAGGCGGCGACCGCGGCGGCGTACGACGGAGCGAGCGGCAACGGGGTGAGCGGCGTGCGCAGATCGGGGCCGTGGAAGTACGCCGACGAGAGCCGGGCCTCGGTGGCGATCACCCGGTGCGTCGTGGCAACGAAGTAGTTGCCGGTCATGCCCTGCAGCATCTCGCCGAGGTTGACGACGAACACATCGTCGCGTGGCGGTACCTCGATCCACTCGCCGTCGGGGTTCTCGACCTGCAGCCCGCCGACCTCGTGTTGCATCAACAGCGTGAGGAATCCCGCATCGTGGTGTGCGTTGACCCCCGATTCGCCGGTGGGAGTCGGCGGATAGCTGATCAGCTTGGCGAGCGAGTGCGGCTGGGCTCCGAAGGCTCGGCGGAGGTGATCGGGGGCGAGGCCGAGACCGACCGACAGCACCTCCATCAGCTCCCACGCGAGCGCACCGAGCCGTGTGAACAGCTCGTCGACCGCGGCGTGCAGGCCGGACGCGATGTCGTCGTCCAGCCACTGGTTCGGGCCGGTGAGACGCAGGTACGGCGGGTCGACGTCGGCGTCGAGCGCCGGGTACTCGCTCGACACGTCGAGCTGTTCGCGCCAGTCCGTGCGATTGTCGGTGAGCTCGGCACCGACGCGCTCCCACCCGCGGAAGTGCCGCGAGTTGACCTTGTCGATCCCGGCCTTGACGCTGTCGGGCAGCGCGAAGAGCTCGCCCAGCACGTCGAAGTAGCGACTGCGGAACTCGGTCGGCACACCGTGGCCGACGAGTTGGAAGAAGCCGATCTCGTGGCAGATCTGGCGGACCTCATCAGCGAGTCGGCGGCGTTCGACGTCCGACCTGCGCCATCGCCCGAGGTCGACCTCGGGGATGGTCGTGAACGCCTCCACCGTGTCGGTGGCGAACGTGTCAGCCATGGAGCGAGGCTACCCGGCCCTCAGCTCTAGCCTGGCGGGCATGACCACTCCCGCCGAAGGCAAGAAGGCGCCCGCGTTCACCCTGCTCGACCAGAACGAGGAGAAGGTGCAGCTCTCCAAGCTGGCAGGACGCAAGGTGCTCCTCTACTTCTATCCCCGCGCCGACACACCGGGCTGCACCACGCAGGCATGCGGTTTGCGCGACATCCACGACCAGGTCGGCGACACCCTCATCATCGGAGTCAGCCCGGACAAGCCGGCGAAGCTGAAGAAGTTCGACGAGAAGTACGGTCTCGGGTTCACGTTGCTGTCCGACGAGGACCACGCGATCGCAGAGAAGTACGGCGTGTGGGTCGAGAAGAAGAACTACGGCAAGACCTACATGGGCGTCCAGCGCAGCGCGTTCCTCATCGACGAGGCCGGCAAGGTCGCCCAGGCGTGGCCCAAGATCAGCCCCGCCGACACCCCCAAGAACCTGTTGAAGGCGCTGGCTACGGCGTGATGGCGTGGGTTTTGTCGGCCGCTCCAGTGCGTCGGACGACCACCAGGCTCCGACACGCGGACGGACCCTCCGTCACGTCTTGAGCGCTCCCAATGGAACAACGTGGATACCCGACGGCAGTGTGTAGCCGTACTCGGTCCCGGTGATGACAGCGAGGAATCGGGGCCGCCCGACCCGGTCGAGGTTCACGCGCTCGTCGCGGAGTTTGAGCAGGTTGGCCTCTGCTTCGGGGATCTTCGTCGCGCCAAGCTTGACTTCTGCGGCTGCCCAACCTCCTCCACCGAACTCCAAGATCGCGTCGACCTCGAGCCCACTCTCGTCCCGGTAGTGGTACAGGTGGCCGCCGTCGCCATCAAGGAACACGTGAAGGTCGCGGACGGCCATCGCCTCGAACACCTGCCCGAAGTACTCAGGATCACCGGCGAGCCGTTCGGGGGAGAGTTGGAGTGCCGCGCACGCGAGTGCAGGGTCGCTGAGATGGAGCTTGGGCTGGCCGCGGAGCCGGGTGCGGGAGCGAAGGCTGACGCTCCAGGCCGGCTGCTCCTCGAAGGCGAAGATTGCGGTGAGCGCGTCGAGGTAGGTACGGATCGTGTTTCGGTCGATCGGGCTGCCGTCTGCGGCGACATCGGCGGTGAGACTCGCCAGGGTGGTCTCGGTGGCGATGTTGCGCCCGAGACTCGCGAGCAGCCTGCGCACTCTGACGGGGTCGTGGCGTACCCCGGTAGCGAGCTTCAACTCCGTCGCGGTGATGTCGCTCAGGTAGGACGCGTTGAAGTCGCGGGCATCGTCGATGGCTGCATTGACGAGGGTCGGCCAACCGCCGCGAACCGCTTCGGCGGCAAGGTCGCGATAGGTGAGTGAACTCCTCACGCCCGTGAGTGACTCGCCGTCGGTGAGGTCGCCCAGCGAGACGAGCGACGAGGATCGTTGACTCTCGCTCAATGACATCGGGCGCATCCGGGCGCGACCGAAACGCCCGGCACCGGAGTGCCGCCGCACGTCATCAGGAGGCCTGGCCGATCCGGACAAGATGAACTGTCCGGGGCTCCGCCGGTCGTCGATCTCGTGTCGGATGACGTTCCAGATCGACGGGGCGAGTTGCCACTCGTCGACCAGGCGCGGCGTGTCGCCCTGAAGAAGGGAGGCGGGATCGAGTTCAGCGAGTTCGACGGCAGCGGGGGAGGCGTCGAGGCGGATCGAGCTGCGCGCGTGGCGGAGCCCGGTCGAGGTCTTCCCGCAGGCGCGCGGACCTTCCACGACCACGCCTCCCAGTGCACCCAAGAGACGCTCGACGCGTGCGTCGATCGTTCGAGATAGGTACGTCATGGCACCAACGTACAGCACTTTGCGGGCCAGCAATACCGCAATCTGCGGACTTCTGACATCGCATGCAGCGGACACTCAGGTCGGCGGGTTGCGGCCGAGTGTGTGACAGGAAGTCTCGCTTCACCCGAAGGCCGACACGCCCGGTTGCACTGCGGGGTCGCCAAGGCGTGACCGATGGCCAGCCCCGCCGACACTCCGAAGCACCTGTTGAGAGCCCTTGCCGAAGGCTGAGCGGCGATCAGGCAGCGACCCGCCGTTGGCGGGACATGCGGAGGGCGACGATGCCGGCGAGCACGATCGCGAACGCCGACGCGACGA
>CAZQCP010000203.1:1826-4265 GCA_964592115.1 uncultured Ilumatobacteraceae bacterium | reverse complement strand
CGGGGCTGTTGATGTAGATGTTGATGTCCTTGTCGGGGTTCTCCGACTCGAGGTGGATCAACTGGGCGCACATCAAGCTGGCGATCTGGTCGTCGACCGGGGTCTGCAAGAAGATGATGTTCTCCTTGAGCAGCCGGCTGTAGAGGTCGTAGGCGCGCTCGCCACGACTCGTCTGTTCGACGACGTTGGGGACCAGGTAGTTCTTGGCGTCGAGGTTCATGACTCGGTTCCTTCCTCGTCCGTGGCAGCGGGTTCGTGATCGTGTTCGTCGTGTTCGTGGTCATGACCGTCGTGATCGTGATCGTCGTGATCGTGATCGTCGTGATCGTGATCGTCGTGGCTGTGTCCGAGCAGTGTGTCACGGTCGATCTCGTTGCCGGCGGGGTCGACGTAGGTCACGTTGTGGAGCAGCCAGTCGAACGCCTTCGACTTGCGGATCTGGGCGGCGAGCTCGGGCACGGCGTCGTTCTGTTCGTAGGCGCGGCGGATGTCTTTCGCCTTCTGGCCGAAACGCATCGCCATGCGGGCGAACTCGATCTCGATGTCCGACGGCTCGGCTTCGAGTGCCTCGGCAGTGGCGACCGCTCGCAGCGCCAGGTCGACCTTGACCGATTCGACGGCGCCGTCGCGCATCGAGTCGATGAACGTCTCCGCGTCCTGGCCAGTTGCCTCCAGCCACTGCGCGAGGTCGATGCCGTTCGACTGGAACTGCTGGACGAGGTTCTGCATCCGCTGGTTGAGCTCGGCGTTGACCATCGACTCAGGAGTCTCCGCGTCGACGAGCCCGGCGAGCGCGGCATTGACGGTGCTCACGAGACCCTGGCGGGCGGTGTCGAGCTTGCGTTCGCTGATCGTCTCGCGGAGGTGGTCGTTCCACTCGTCGACCGTCTCGTACTCGATGATCGTGTCAGCGACCCACTCGTCGGTCAGCTCGGGCAGGGTCATCTCCTGCACGGCGGTGACGTTGACCACGAAGTCGGCCGGCTCGTCGGTGCCCTTCGGCGTGCTGGTGAACGTCAGCTCGTCGCCCGCGGACGCGCCCGTGAGCCGCTCGTCGAAGTCATCGGTGACCCACCCTTGGCCGAGCTCGTAGGACCAGTCCTCCGTGTTGAGGCCGGTCAGCTCCTCGCCGTCGCGGCTCGTCGCGAGGTCGAGCGTGAGGAAGTTGCCTTCGACCGCCGGGCGCCCCGTGTCGGCGAGCGTGCCGTTCCGGCGCAGCTCCGCGTCGCGGGCTTCGGCGAGCTCGTCGTCGGTGACGTCGACCTCGGGCACCTCGACACGCAGTCCGTTGTATCCGGGCACGGTGATGACCGGTCGCACCTCACAGGTGGCGTCGAACTCGACGGGGCCGGACTCGGTCCCGTCGGTGATCTCGACGTCGGGCGTGGCGACGAGGTCGACGTCGTGCTCACGCACTGCCTTGGCGAGGTACTGCGGGACGGCGTCGCGCAGCGCCTGCTCACGTGCGGCCTCGATGCCGATGCGAGCTTCGAGCACCTTGCGCGGCGCCTTGCCGGCACGGAAACCGGGGAGGCTGACCTCCTTGGCGATCAGCTTGAACGCCCGGTTGATGTCGTGCTCGAACTCCGCCTCTTCGACTTCGACGTACAGCTTGACCTTGTTGCCCTCGAGGGCCTCCAGCGAACTCTTCACAGACGGGCGAGTGTACCGGCGGCACCTTCGACCGCTCAGACGACGCTCACACACCCGCCCTCCGCCCCCGAGCTGTCCGGTGGGGACGGGCCTCCCACGCCATCCCCCACCGGAAGTCGCCGGATCACACGCGCGCGGGCCACAATGGGCGGCGATGGAATTCTGGAAGCCGCACGCGCTCGCCAACCCGCACCAGGACCAGCTGTCACTGCGGATGAACGACAAGGTCCGTTCGATCGCCGAGATCCACGACGTGCCCGTCGGCACGGAAGGCAAGGTCATCCTCGCCAACGGCTTCCAGTGGCAGCGCTACCGGGTGCTGTTCGACAACGGCGTCGAGGCGAGCGACCTCGACAAGCGCCAGATCGAACCGATCGGCCGCACCGCCAAGCGCCTGGAGAAGGCCGCCAAGAAGGCCGCCCGATAGCTTTTCGTGATCTCGTGCGGGAACTCTTGCCGCACAAGATCACGAGAACGGTGTGGCGGGTCCACGTTTACGACACTGTCGACTAGAGTAATCGGTGCCATGCAGACCGAACTGCGCATCGACGGAGCGAATTGCCCGACCTGCCTCAACGCGACCATCGACGCGCTGCGAGCAACGCCGGGCGTGCGCCACGTCGCCACGTCGGGTACCGACGGCTGCCTCGCCATCGACCACGACGATCTCGAGGTGTCGAGCTTGGTCGACACCGTGCGCGAACACCTCCACGGAGTGGACCGCGCATCGGCCGAGATCGTCATGGTGTCGGTCGAGCCGCTCGTGGCGACGCTCAACTGCCAGCA
>CAZQCP010000203.1:0-1726 GCA_964592115.1 uncultured Ilumatobacteraceae bacterium | reverse complement strand
GCCGTGGCGGCGCGGGCGGCTCGTAGAGGACCGGCTCACCGATGATCGCCTTCGAGTGCACCATCGCTACTTTCCGGGCGAACGCCTTGGCTTGCTGGGTCTTCGGTCCGCTCCAGCCGAGGTCGAGCGTTTCGTGGAACAGATCGAGCCAGCGC
The DNA here is from genome assembly GCA_964592115.1 of uncultured Ilumatobacteraceae bacterium. Classification (GTDB taxonomy): domain Bacteria; phylum Actinomycetota; class Acidimicrobiia; order Acidimicrobiales; family Ilumatobacteraceae; genus Sva-07. The sequence continues at coordinate 1,571 of CAZQCP010000203.1, read as the reverse complement.
TCGAACTGCGCCGCGGTGAACGACCGCTGGTCGTGGATGTGCTGATGGGCCCGGTACGGGTTGCCTTCGTAGCCCGGGATCGACAGGAGGGAACGACACCAGAACTCGGTCAGCTTGGGCAGGTGCGCCGACCAGTCGACGCGGGCGACGTCGTTGAACATCGGCCCGAGGAGGTCGTCCTGGGCGACGTCGACGTAGAAGCGGCGCACCATCTCGGCGATCTCGACCGGATCGTCGAGATCCCGGCCGCGATGCTGGGGGGTCCAGCCAGGTCTGCTCATCGAGGCTCCTCTGCTGCCGGTGCGGCCCGTACTTGCCGTCCGGCTGACGTTTACTCTAGCCATCGATAGTGAAAGGTTCCCAGCCGGCGCGCCTGGTCCGGGACGGCCGCGGCGACCGGCACACTCGTAGCGCGAGGGCGCGGACCGCGTCCATCACCGGGCAAGCAGGTCGCGCAACACGCGCGCCCACCCCGTGACGCCGGCGGCGCCGGGGAAGAGCCCGAGTACCGCATCGGAGTGCTGGCAACGTGCGCCGTAGCTCGCGATCCACCGTTGCGCGGCGTCGAGCACCTCCCGTTCGTGGCCGTCGAACGTCGCGCCGCGGGCATCCTCGTAGTCGACGACGAAGGCCTCCGCCTGATCGACCGTCGGGAACGGGTCGGCGTGCGGCAGCCGCCAGTCGACTGGATGAGTGACCGACGTCGCACCGACGAGTGCCGGCTCCGGTACCAGCGCGAGCGAGTCCCAGTCGTAGATCGCGCTGACGGTGCTCCCGGCGAACCCGAGGTTCTGGACGCGCCAATCGAGATGGCCGACGACGGGTGGGAGCCTGCTCGCCGACAGGACTTCGCGGGCCGCGCGAGCGACGTCATCGATCCACTCGGCGCCGGCCTCGGTGCCGGGAAAGTCGAAGCGCAGATCGTGCGGTTCGGGCCAGAGATCGGCAACGACGGGCGGCCCGATCCACGGATCGAGGCCAGGGGTTGTGGCGAGCGGACGCCCGACGGCGACGAATGCGTGAAGTGCGGCAGCGATCGATCGGCGGACCGTGGGCTCGCTGCCGTCAGCGCGATCACCCTCGAGCAGTGCTTCGATCATCAGCCAGCCGTCGCCGAGCGGTGTCGGGCCGGTGAGCGGGGCTGGTGCCGGGAGGCCCGCGTCGAAGGCGGCGGTCTGCGCGCGTGCCACCGCCTCCAGGTGTGCTGACGTGACGAGCGTCGATCGATGAACCTTGGCCACGACCGCCCGACCATCGGCGAGCTCCAGTCCCGCGACGATGCCGACACCGGACTCGTAGAACCGGGCCCCGATGACTGGCTCGCCCATCGCTCCTTCGACTGCGGCGGCCAACGTCGTCGCCACATGCTCAGGATCCGTGGTACCCAGCACGGCCTCGACGACGCGCGACACCCACGTCTCGTGCGCGGTCGCGACAAGCTCGGCCAGCTGCTGCATCCTCACTCGTCGAGCACGATCGCCGTTTCCATGGTGAGATTGCATCCGGGGTCAGACACCACATGCAACCGCGACGACGATTGCATCCGGGGTCAGACACCACATGCAACCGCG
>CAZQCP010000202.1:0-4265 GCA_964592115.1 uncultured Ilumatobacteraceae bacterium | reverse complement strand
GCATTTCGCGTGGAGCGGATGACGGGAATCGAACCCGCGTTCTCAGCTTGGGAAGCTGATGTTCTACCATTGAACTACATCCGCGACGGGCCTGAGGATAGCGCCCCCGGTGCGGCTGGGTTCACTCGCCGTCGGGCGTGATGGAGTTCTGGAGGTCGGTCATCGCCAACCCGACTTCGATCGCCCGGACGGATGCCGACGTCGAGAGTGCCTCGGCGGTGCCGCGTCGGTCGGCGATCGATCGGTTCTGGCTCAGCTTGCGCTTCGCTTCGACTCGCTCGACCGTGACTCGGATCCCCACGATCGCTTTCAGCATCTTCGCGACGTAGTCCGCGGGCGCGTCGTCGACCGACCACGCCGGCATGTTGTCGCCGAGCGCTCGGCGACGCTTCTCGTGTAGCGCCGTGAGATCGCGGACGACACTGTCGAGGAACTCCGCATCGTGGTGCACATGGGCCGTGCCGTGCACGTGCACGACCTCGTAGTTCCACGTCGGCACCACCCGCGGCTCGGTCGCCTTCGACGGATACCAGCTCGGCGAGATGTAGGCGTCGGTGACGGGCACGATCACCAACACGCGGAGGCCGTCGAGCGATCGCCACTGCGGGTTGCCGCGAGCGACGTGCGCGCGGAGCTCGGTGCCTGCATCGTCCACGAGGAACGGGAGCGGCGTCGCATCGATCGAGACGCGGCCGTCGTCGCCGGTGCCACCCGTCGTGCTGACGAGATGACCGAAGGCGGTCGCCCGCAGCCACGACGACACCACGACCGGGTCCTCGACACGGAAGTGGGACGGCACGTACATGTGCGCACCGTACCGGCGCTCGCCCAACCGACCGGAGTGGATTCGGGGCGGCGGGACCAACGACCCTGGCGGCACCGCTGCACCGGCCGTACGGTCAGGATGTGATCGACCGATGATCGACCTCCACACGACGTACCTCGGGCTGTCGCTGCGCAGCCCGCTCGTCGTGTCCGCCGGGCCGTTCAGTGGCGAGCCGGGTCGGCTCAACGAGCTTGCCGAGGCGGGTGCGGCGGCGATCGTGTTGCCGTCGCTGTTCCAAGAGCAGATCGAGGACGATCCGGTCGGCCCGAACGCCTACCTCGAGTTGATCGAGGAGGCCAAGCGGCGCGTCGACGTGCCGATCATCGCCAGCCTCAACGGCACCGACCTCGGCGGCTGGCAGCGATACGCCCGCTTCCTCGAAGGCGCTGGCGCCGACGCACTCGAATTGAACCTCTACGCCGTGGCCGCCGATCCCGGCCGGTCGGCGGGCGATGTCGAAGCGGAGCAGTTGGCGCTCGTCGAGATGGTTGCCGCGCGGGCGGACATCCCGGTGGCGGCGAAGATCTCGCCGTTCTACTCGTCGCTCGCCAACTTCGTCGTCGCGCTCGAGCATGTGGGGGTCGCCGGCGTCGTGATGTTCAACCGGTTCTACGCGCCCGACCTCGACCTCGACACGCTCGGGGTACGTCCGCGGATGAGCTTGTCGACCTCGTCGGATCTCGCGCTGCCGCTGCGCTGGATCGGCATCACCCGCGATCTGTTGTCGATCTCGATCGCCGCGTCGTCAGGCGTGCACAGCGGAAGTGACGCGATCAAGGTGCTGCTTGCGGGAGCCGACGTGGCGATGACCACGTCCGCGCTGTTGATGCACGGGCCCGGCTATCTGGCAACGATCGAACGCGAGCTGACCGAGTGGATGACCGCCCACGGCCATCCTTCCGTCACGGCACTGCGTGGGATGGCTCGTCGCGGCGCCGTCGACGACCCGGCTGCGTACGAGCGTGCGGCCTATGTCGGCAATCTCACGAGCTACTCGAGCCGGTTCCGTGCGTCGGGGGCCGCGTCCCGGCAGGGACACGACACGCACAACGGCACGAGTTGAACGCGCGTCCGCGGACGCGCATGGTGCCGCGGATGGTGCGAGCGCGGTCGATGGTCAGGCGCCGCGGGCGCTGATCGCCTCTTGGTCGTACGGCTCGATCATGATGCACTCGCCAGGGCACTCCTCGGCGGCCTCGACGGCGGTGTCGATCAGCGAGTCGGGGATGCGCGCCACGCCGCGGCCCATGTCGGGGCCGTGCCCGGGGCCCTCGACGCCGTCGAAGACGATCGTCTCGCCGAAGTGCGCGGCCTCTTCCTTCACGACCCAGAGACCGTCGTCGCGGCCGACGAACACGTCGGGGCAGATCTCCGAGCAGATGCCATCACCCGTGCAGAGATCCTGGTCGATCCACACCATCAACGCTGTTGCAGCCATCGTCGTCAGTCCTTCCGGGGTCGGGGCTTGCCTCACTGTCTACCCCGTCCGCGCCCAAATGTGTCCGGTCGGTGTCGCCTGGCGAGAGGATTCGGACAGATTTGGGGTCGCCGGAGCGGAATCGGCTCAACGGTGGGCCTGGATGGCGGCCACGAGCGCGGCACGGTTCATCGACGAGCGGCCGGGGATCTCGAGGCGCGCCGCGATCGTGCGCAGCTCGGCGACGCTGGTCGACTCGCTGACCTGCCGCCGCCGCGACGTCGACGAGACCGGCCGCACCTGCACGCGGGCGGCGATCTCTTGGATCGCATCGCGTCGGCCGGTGCCCAGACCGTGGCGCGACACGTTCAGTGCGCCCGCCGCAGCGGCGAGGCGCAGCGAGGCCTCGAACGTGAGCTCCTGGGCGACGCCGACGGCCAGCGCGGCGGTCATCGAGTCGCCTCCACCGCGCCCGTCGAGCACCTCCAACGACGGCGACGTGACCTCGACGAACTCCCCGTCCCGACCGGCGACCGTGGAGCGCTCCTGGCGGGAGACGACGACTGTCGATGCGCCGGCCTTCTGGAGCGCGGCGATCCCGCGCACCATCGCCGGCACGCTGTCGCCGTCGGTCCACCCGCCGGCGCGCAGCTCCTCGTGGCTGATCTTCACGACATCGAGCCCGCTCGTGAGCGCGGCGTCGAGCGGTTCGCCGCTGAGGTCGGCGACGACGGTGACGTCGTTCTTGCGGAGGTCGGCGACGAGGCGCCGGAACGTGTCGTTGTCGAACATCGGCGCCAACTGCGTGCCGGCGAGTACGCACACACCGGCGCGCATCGAGGCGCCGACGATCGCGCTGTACAGCTCGTCGACCTCGTGGCGGTCGAGCGACGGGATGCGCGTGTCGGCGACCTCGGCAAACTGCTCGTCGCGGCGATCGACGATGTGGACCGAGTTGCCGTGGGTCATCTGCACGAGCCACGGGTCGAGACCGTCCGCGGCGATCAACGCCGCCAGCGCATGTCCGGATTCACCACCGGCGGCGACGCATGGGATCGGCGTCGCACCGAGCGCCTGGATCATCTTCGAGATCCAGTAGCCCTGCCCGCCGGGATGGAGGTGGATCTCGTCGCAGTCGTCCGCGGCCGTGTGGATCTCGACCGTGAGCAGCAGCGCCGGAGCGAACACGGCGATGCACGGCAGACCCTCCTCTTCCATGATGCAACGCTACTGGCGTGGTCGATCGGACGGGCCAAGCAACGGCTGGGGCCCGTCCCCAACCGTTGCTTGGCTAGCGTGACCGGCCGTGATCCTCTCGGACCGGACGTTGCGCGAACAGATCGCAGCGGGCCGCATCGTCATCGACCCGTTCGACGACGCGCTGATCCAGCCGTCGTCGATCGACGTGCGCATCTCGCACCTGTTCCGTGTGTTCCGCAATCACACCCGCGGCGTGATCGACGTCAAGGAGGACATGGTCGACCTCACCGAACTGGTCGAGATCGACCCCGCCGGCACCGACGCGTTCATGCTCCACCCTGGCGAGTTCGTGCTCGGCTCGACGCTCGAGCGCGTCGCCGTGCCCGACGACCTCGTGGGGCGGGTCGAGGGCAAGTCGTCGCTCGGGCGCCTCGGGCTGCTCATCCACTCGACGGCCGGGTTCATCGACGCCGGCTTCGACGGCCACATCACACTCGAGCTGGCCAACGTCGCCAGCCTGCCGATCACGCTGTACGCGGGCATGAAGATCGGCCAGGTCAGCTTCATGCGGATGACGACCGCAGCCGACCGGCCATACGGCAGCGGCGCCAGCGGGTCGAAGTACCAGGGCCAGCAGGGCCCCACCCCGAGTCGCTACTTCGAGAACTTCCGCGACTGATTGCATCCGGGGTCAGACCCCAGATGCAACCGTGACACGCGTCCGGTGTACCCGCCGCGCTGGTGCGCGATTGCATCTGGTGTCTGACCCCGGATGCAATCGGGTGGGCGGAACGAGGATTGAGCAGCGGCGTCGCTGGGTAG
>CAZQCP010000201.1:0-4279 GCA_964592115.1 uncultured Ilumatobacteraceae bacterium | reverse complement strand
TCCACAGGCAAGCCAGCGGTCAGCCGCTGTGCTCCGCTCCCTCGGCGTAGATCGCAAACGCCTCGGCGATGGTCGTGTGCATCACGCCATGCTCTCGTCCGACCGCCTCCAACCACTCCGGCTGGAATACCGCGGCGACCGCGATCGGCTCGTCGAGGTGCGAGCCGGCGATCGCGAGTCGCACGAACAACGCGGCGTAGTCGGGCGGGCGCAGGTCGCGCCCGAGTTCCACGAGCGCGTACGGATCGGGTGTCGTGCCATCGGTGGGCAAGACGAAGTAGCTCTGCGACGACGGCCCGGTCGGACCACCGGCGAGACCCGGCCCGTCGGCGAGGACCGCGCCGTGCACCTGCCCGGGGCGTGCGCCTGCGAGCTGGAGGGCGATGTACGCGCCGAGCCCGCGCCCGGCGACGGTGATCGATCTCGTCGCGTCGCTCGCGGTGAGGAGTGCCAGCGCCGCATCGGCGTCGCCGAGCAGCAGCTCGGCGGTGTAGCCGCCTCCGTGCGGGACCGTAGACGCGCCGTGGCCGGTGAAGTCGAGCGCGGCGACCTCGCCTGGCCATGCCTCGGCCCACACGGGAACCACCGTCGGCGACTGCTCGCCGAGCCCGTGCAGGATCAGCAGCGGGCGGGCGTTGGCGTCGCGTGCCGCACGCAGATGGTGGAGGGCGAGGCGGATCTTGCCGTGACGGAGCATCGTCACGTCGCCCGCACGGTCGATTTCGCTCATCGCGGCGCCCCGACGAAGTCGAGCACGAGCCCACTGACGTGATCCGGCTGTTCGATGTGGACGAAGTGGCCGACGTCGTCGAGGATCTCGCACCGACCGTCGACCGGCATGAACGGCAGCACCTTCTCCGGAGGCGTGCCCCAGCCCATCTCCTCCATCTCTCGCCCGAGGATCCCGAGGAACGGCATCGGCAGCCCCGGCAGGCGCATCAGCGTCCACTCCGGGCGCCACGGCCCGAACCCGCCGAAGCGCATCGACGGGTCGATCTTCCACCGCCAACCGTCCGCGGACTCGTAGCCACCAACGGTGACGAGCCGCTTGAGCCACTCCGACGTCAGGCGAGGGTTCATGCGGCCGCGACGGGCGGCGAGCTCGTCGATCGTCCCCGGCTTGCGTTGCGCGTCGGCGGTCGTGCGGCGGTGGTCGAGCCACGCGGCGAGATCGTCGGCGACCATCTTCGTGCGCTCGTGCTCGGCGATGTCGGGGACCCGCCGCTTGTACGGGATGCCGTCCATGTTCACGAGATGGGTGAATCGGAACGGTTGTGCGTCCGCGAGCTGGGTCATCAGCGCGCCACCCTTCGAGTGGCCGATGACCGGGAGCGGACGGCCCGGGCTCACGTGGTCGAAGACTGCCAACGCGTCGCGCATGTCGGCGTCCCACGAGTACAGCTCAGGGTGTTCGCTGTCGCCGTGCCCGCGTTGGTCCCACGCGACGACGCGCCAGCCGGCGGCCGCGAGCTTGGGGGCGAACTGGTCGTAGGTGCGGCCGAAGTCGAATCCCCCGTGGACGAGGATGAGGGGTGGGGCATCGGCGTCGCCCCACTCGTGGAGGGCGATCCCGAGCCCGTTCGAGTCGACCCGGTACTCACGCGCCGGATGCTCGGCACCGGGGTAGGGGAGTTCGACGGCCGGGTCGCCGAAGGGATGGTCGCTCACGCCGCCGAGGGTACGCCGCCAGCTCGTGATGGGTGCGATCCTGAACGGCCACATAGCATGGCGGACCATGGGTCGATGCTGGATCTCCGCCGCGGCGAGCGTCACGGTCGTCGCGCTGGTCACCGCGGGGTGCGGCACGACGGACGAGGCGTCGCGACAGACGCTCCCGCCGATCCGCACCACGATCGCGTCGACGTCGACAACTTCGACCACGATCCCCGAGGGTCAACGCTTCTACACCATCAAGTCTGGCGACACGTTGGGCAAGATCGCCGAACGTTTCGAGGTGCCGATCCAGGCGATCGTCGACCTCAACAAGCTTGCCAGTCCCGATGCCATCCGAGCCGGCGAAACGATCGAGATCCCCAGCGGGGTGGTGCTGATCACCGACCTCCCCGAAGGTCCGCCGACCTCGCCGCCGTGAGCCTGCTGGCGCGACGGCGGTGGGACTTTGTGCCCTGTCACGGCGACGGTCGATTCGTACACTGAATGCATGAGCTTTTGGCCGACCCGCGAGCACTGGAGCGTGTCCATCCCCCTCGACACGCCGCACCACCGCATCGAGGCGCTTGCCCCGACGGGCTTCGTCGCCCTCACCGACCTCCCCTATGAGGTACCCGAGCACGAGTACACGTCGCTCGAGTACATGGATTGGAAGTCAGGTGGCGACACCAACTTCGCCCCCATCGCGTCCGCCGACGGCGAGCTCGATTGCCGCGGCTTCTGGGACAAGGGCAAGACCGACAAGGACGCGCTGTGGACGTCCAACGCCGAGGTCGCACCGACGATTCGTCGATACGTCGACGGCGTCGGTGCCAACTTCGGGCGCGTCCGCATCATCAAGCTCGAGCCGCAAGACCGCGACGCGGCGATCCGCTCGATCCACCGCGACGACAACAACCGCTTCAACCCTGACCACGAGGGCTGGGTCGTGCGCTCGTGGGTCGAGCTGACCGACAACCCCGACAGCTACATGCTGTTGATGGACAACGACGCCGACGGTCTGCCCGATCCCTCGACCGAGATGCGCGTGCCGCTGCACCGTGGCGCCCGCTTCGTCGTCGACACCCAGCGGTTGTGGCACGTCGTGGTCCACAACGGCGACGCCCCCCGTTACGCGTTGATCACCAGCTTCGAGTCCGGCGACGTCCTCGAGGACTGGATCGCCCGCGAGCAGAAGCAGCCATCCCCCGTCTGATCCGCGCCCCCGGTGCGGCGTTCTGCGGGTTTGTGTGAGCGATTCCACGCGAATCGAACGGAATCGCTCACACAAACCCGCTCACACTTTCGAGGAGCGGGCGACCGCGGATCGGCACCCCGCTGCACTGTGGCACCCCCTGTTCATGATGGGGGGATGACCAGTAGCACACGCCGCGTGATCGCGGTCGCCAACGGTCAGCTGGGTCTGTTCACACGTGAGCAGGCGAACGGCGTCGGACTGACCGACGCACAGCTTCGGAGCCGAGTCACGAGCGGCACCCTCATCCAAGTTGGTACCTCGACGTTCCGGTTGCCCGGTGCGCCGACGACGGCGCACGCCGAACTCCTCGCGCTGGTGCTCGACATCGGCGGCGAGGTGTGGGCGAGCGGCCCCACCGCTGGTGCGTTGCAGACGTTCGACGGGTTCGCCTTGCGACCTCCCTTCGACGTCACGACGACCCGCGACCGCAATGTGCGTCGCCTCGGTCACCGGATCCACACGACGAACTCGCTCGATCTCATCGACCGAGCCACGATCGGCGGCATCCCGACCACCAGTGGGGCGCGCACGCTGATCGATCTCGCCCGCACAGAATCGATCGAGCGCTTGACGGTCGCATTCGACTCCGGGCTGCGAGACGGGCGGTTCAACGAAACGCTGGTCCACCGACGGATCGTGGCCCTGCGCTCGAGCGGTCGGTACGGCATCCCGCGCCTGCTCGAAGCCATCGAAGGTGTCGATGCCCGGCGCGGCGGCCACAGCTGGCTCGAGCGGGAGTACCTTCACCTCATCGCTTCGGCGGGCTTGCCTCGTCCCACGACGCAGGTCGTCCTGGCCCGCGTCGGGCAGGGTTGCCGTGAGCGATGCGTGCGCGTCGACGTGCACTTTCCCGACACGCCCGTCGTCGTCGAGCTGCTCGGCTACCGATTCCACCGCACGAAAGACGAGATGCGACGCGATGCCGAGCGGATGAACGCCCTGGTCGGCGAGGGCATGCGTCCATTCCAGTTCACGTACGAGCAGGTGGTGGAGCAACCCGCCGAGGTGGTCGCGACGACCGCCGCAGCACTGACTGAGTTCATCAGGGCCGTACCTGGACCTCGCCGGTTCACACGCTGGTTCCGCTGACGACCAGGTTTGTGTGAGCGATTCTGCGCGAATCGAGTGGAATCGCTCACACAAACCCACGACCGGGTGGAACGGGGTCAGGGGGTGCGGTGGCGCTGCGCGAGGTCGGCGACTTCGCGCATGATCGTGGCCATCTGGAAGTCCTTGGGCGTGTAGACGGCGGCGATGCCGAGTGCGGCGAGGCGGGGGCGGTCGTCTTCGGGGATGATGCCGCCGACGACGACGGGGGCGTCCACACCGAACTCGCGCAAGAAGTGCAACACGTCGGGCACCAGCTCGAGG
>CAZQCP010000200.1:0-4298 GCA_964592115.1 uncultured Ilumatobacteraceae bacterium | reverse complement strand
GGGGTGTTACAGGGTTAGCCGGACGGCGCGAAGTGGCGGATGAACGTGTCCAGTGATGACTCGACCTGTGTGCCAGTTGGGGTTCGCGTGGCGCTTGATCTGGAACAGCAGGCGGATCAGCGAGGGCGGAGCTCGGTTCCCTGCCCGGCGGTGATGAACACGGCGGTCGCCTCGCCGTCGACATCGGCGGTGTGCCACGTACCCGGCTCGTTGATCGCGTACTCGCCGGGTCGCAGCGTGACGGTGGCCGTCGAGCCGTCGGCGTGTTCCTGGTGCAGCGTCATCGTGCCGGCCGTGCACAACACGACCTCGTGGCCGTGGGGGTGCACCTCCCACGTGTCCCACGGTTCGGTGAACGTGAACATCGACACGATGCGGCCTTCGGCACCGTCGTCGGCGTGACGTTCGCCGTATGCGCCGTACCAGGCCGGATCGCCAGTGAACTCGGGTTCGACCTGAGCGGTTGCGCCGAGGCCCAGATGGATCGGATGCACGTTGATGTCGTTGACGCTCATGCAGCCATCATCGTCCTCGACCCCCGTCGTCCGACAGGGGCAATGTCCGGCGGATGTACTCGTCGAAGTGAGGGATGGCGAGCTCGACCCAGCCGTAGCGCGGCGCGTACACGAGCCCTTCGCCGATCAGCCGGTCGCGGAACGCGCCCACCTGCGAGGTCGTCATCCCCATCGCCTCGGCGACGGTCCCCGAACGGTGAGGGCCTCGACCGAGCGAGGCGAGCGCCCGCACGTAGGCGACCTCCGACGACGGAATGCGAGCGATGCGAGCGGCGAAGAACGCCGTGTCGAGCGCGTGTTCGGCCGCAGCCGCGGCCCGGGTGACATCGGCCGCCGAGATCGGGTCGTCCGCGGCGACGTTCCACGTGTGGTACGCCCACGTCTGGACGAAGAACGCGAACCCGTCGGAACGTTCGACGACGGCATCGGTCGCCTCGCTCGACCACTCGACGCCGAGCTCGCGGGCAGGTTCCACGATGGCCAGCGCGGCCTGGTCGGGTGACAGCGGGCCAAGCTCGGCGACGCTGAACATGCGCTCGGCGTATGTCGCCGCCTTGGCCACTGCTCCCACGAGGTTCGGTAGGCCGGCGAGCACGCAGTACAACGGGAGGCCGTCTTGCCCACACCGGTGCACGCCCGACAGGATGCGGCGCAGGTCGTGTCGGCCGATGAGCTGTGCTTCGTCGATGGCGAGCATCACACCGACGTCGCCGTCGGCGGCCGCTGCCGCGAGGTCGACGATCACGTCGGCGAGCGACTCGCGGTCGGCGACCGCCGAGGCGTCCGTGCGATCGACGCCGAATCCGGTCCCGAGCACGGTCAGCGAGACCGAGTCGATCGAGCGCAGCGCGCGAGCGACCTTGCCGCCGCCGTGTTCGAGGCTCTCGGCGACGCGACGGCACTGCCGCATGAGCGAGCGGATCGTGTCGTCGCCTCCGACGGCTTCGAGGCGCACGACCCGGTAGCCCTGGTGCTCGCCGAGCGAAGCGAGCTTGCCGAGCAGCACGGTCTTGCCGACGCCGCGCAGGCCGGTGACGAGCAGGTGCTGGTGACTGCGCGCCGCCCGCAGTCGGGCGAGGGCGATCGTGGCGCCGTCGAGGATGCGGTCGCGCCCGACGAGCGTGGGCGGCGGCGTCCCCGCGCCGGGTGCGTACGGGTTGGCGATCGGGTCATACACGATCCGGTCACTGGCGAACGAGGGAGGTTCGACCGACATGCCACGAGATTAGCGAAAGACGCTAAACCTGCGGCAACAGCGAAAAGTGGCGGCGTTCCCCGATCTCGGGCGATGTCGTCCCGCTATCCGGGACGGATCCGACCGAGATCGCCGAGAACGGCGTGGGCAGGGACGAAGCGGTCGTTCCGACTAGGATCCGACCGTCCGGTGCGTCTCCCTTCCGTATCTCGCACCCCGAGATCGCGCCTGTTCGCCGGCCTGAATGACCGACACACACACCACGCCCACCACCTCTGACCACCGGAGGGCCGATGCCGGCCCGCCGGGTCCTGGCCCCGTCGCGCGTCGCGCGCGCCACGGCGGCTGATGTCGGCAGTCCTCCTGTTGCACGCGGTTGCGGGCGGACTGGGTCTCGCGTTCTCGAGCCGGCTCGGTCGGCGTGTGTTCTTGATCGGCGGCGTGTGCTTGGCGGTCACGTGGGCGTGGTTCTTCACCCAGATCGGTTCGGTCCTCGATGGAGCCGCGACCGACGAGCACGTCGACTGGATGCCCGCGTTCGGCATCGATCTCGATTGGCGCCTCGACGGGTTCTCGGCGCTGATGGTCGTGCTCGTAGCGGGCATCGGCGCTGCGGTCTTCGCCTATGCGCACGCCTACTTCGAACGCAGCGATGCCCGGGTGGGTCGGGTCGCCGGCCTCTTGATCCTGTTCAGCGGCTCGATGCTCGGCCTCGTGCTCGCCGACAACGTGATCGTGCTGTACGGCTGCTGGGAGCTCACGTCGGTCCTGTCGTTCCTCATGATCGGCTACCGCGACGAAGATGCTCGCGCCCGCGCCGCCGCGCTGCAGGCGCTGTTCGTCACGAGCGCCGGCGCGCTCGTGATGCTCGTCGGCCTGCTCGTGCTCGGCCACCAGGCCGGGACGTTCCGCCTGAGCGAGATCGTCGCCAACCCACCGTCGGGCACGGCGGTGGAGGTGGCGTTGCTGTGCATCCTGCTCGGCGCGTTCGCCAAGTCGGCCCAGTTCCCGTTGCACACGTGGCTGCCAGGCGCGATGGCGGCGCCGACGCCGGTGAGCGCCTACCTGCACGCGGCGACGATGGTGAAAGCGGGCGTGTACCTCATCGCCCGCCTCGCTCCAGCATTCGCGGAACTCGAGTTCTGGCGCCCGGTGGTGGTGACCGTCGGTCTGGTCACGATGATCATCGGTGGCGCGCGGGCGTTGTTGCAGCACGACCTCAAGTTGATGTTGGCGATGGGGACCGTCAGCCAGCTCGGCTTGCTCGTGGCCGTGTTCGGTCTCGGCACCGACGAGGCGCTCGTCGCCGGGGCAGCGCTGTTGCTCGCTCACGGTCTGTTCAAGGCGTCGGCGTTCATGGTCGTCGGCACGGTCGACCAGCGATACGGCACCCGCGACGTCACGCGTTTGCCGCGCGCCGCGCGCCGGGAGTGGACGATCGTCGTGCCGACGGTGGTGGCGGCCGCGTCGATGGCCGGTCTGCCGGCGATGTTCGGCTTCATCGCCAAAGAAGCCGCGCTCGAGTCGATGATCGACAGCTCGCTGCAGGGAGCGATCTTGGTCGTCGGCGCCACCGTGATCGGTTCCGTGTTCACCGTCGCCTACAGCCTCAAGTTCGCTTGCGGGGCGCTCGGCATGCTGTCGGGTCCCGACGCGAGCCTCGATGTGCGGCGCCGGCTGACACCGGGGCTCGTCGCGCCCGCGCTCGCACTCGCCACCGTGACCGTCGCCGTCGGCCTCGTGCCTGGCCTCCTCGACGCGCTCGTCGAGGAGGCGGCGCAGAGCCTCGGTGGCGAGCGCATCCACGCCCACCTGCAGATCTGGCACGGAGCCAACGCCGCCCTCATGGCGTCGCTGATCGCGTTCGCGCTCGGTGGGCTCGTGTTCGCCTTCCGCCGCACGTTCCAGTCCTGGCTCACCGTGTTGTTCGGGCGCGTCGAGCCGAGCAGCGTCGGTTACCGCTTGGTCATCCGCTCGCTCGGCGTCGTCGCCAACCGCGTGACACGGGTGGTGCAGCCCGGCTCGCTGCCGATCTACCTCGGGATCATCCTCGCCGTGGCGGCCGTGGTGCCGGGCATCTTCCTCGCCTCCGAGGGCCTCAGCCGCTCTGGCCTACCGATCGTCGGCAACTGGGCAGTCGTGCCGTTCGTCGCCCTGATCGTCGGCGGCGGGCTCGCCGCGGCGATCGTGCACCGGCGGTTCACCGCCGCGGTGTTCCTCGGCGTGGTCGGATACGCGATGTCGGGCATCTACGTGATCGCCGGCGCCCCCGACGTGGCGCTCACCCAGGTGGGGATCGAGAGCCTCACCACGGTGCTTTTCGTGCTCGTGCTCCGGCGCCTGCCCGACCAGTTCGCGACCCGCGTGCCGATGTGGCGCAAGTCGGTGCGGATGCTCGTGTCGGCGTTGATCGGCACGAGCGTCGTCGTGCTGGCGTTCGCCGCCCACGCCGGCAGCCCGGACCCTGCTGCGTCCGACGACTACGTCGAGCACGCGCTGCCCGACGGGGGCGGCAAGAACGTCGTCAACGTGATCCTCGTCGACTTCCGCGGGTTCGACACGCTCGGCGAGATCACGGTGCTCGCCGC
>CAZQCP010000199.1:0-4386 GCA_964592115.1 uncultured Ilumatobacteraceae bacterium | reverse complement strand
CCGATCGTGGTGTCGAGGCCGTGGCCGGGCAGCACGATCGTGTCATCGGGGAACGTGAACAGCTTGGAGGTGATCGATTCGATGATCGTGCCGAAGTCGGCATCGTCGAACGATGTGTTGCCGGGACCGCCGGGGAAGAGCGTGTCGCCGGTGAACAACAGCGGCGTGTCAGCGACGTGGAACGAGATCGAACCAGGGGTGTGGCCCGGATTGTGGATCGCGTGGAGGCGCAGACGGCCGACCTCGATCACCTCGGCGTCGTCGATGAACACGTCGTAGCCGACGTCTTTCAGCTTCGGTGCGTCGGCGGCGGTGACGGCGACCTCGTAGCCCGCCTCGCGCATCGCCGGCACGGCTTGGATGTGGTCCCAGTGGCCGTGGGTCTCGAGCACCCGCCGCACGCCGAGCTGCTGGCACAGCTCCAAGAGCTGCTCGTGCTCGTTCGCCGCATCGAGCAACACCGCGTCGCCGGTCGCCCGGCAGCGCACGACGAACACGTTGTTGTCGTACGGGCCGACGACGACCTTGTGGACCTCGACGTCGGCATCCGACCAGTGCAGCGTGCCGGAGGCCTCGGTGCCGGTGCTCATGTCACGAGTATGCCAGTCACGGGCGGGCGACGATTGCCGCCGGTGGCTGGCTAGCCTCCGCGCCATGACGGCCCCGACTGGCCCTGCCGACCGGTTCGACGAGGGCGAGGTCGCGTCGACACTGGCGTCGAGCCTGGAATCGCTCGACGACGCGGTGAACTACCGCGACTGGATCGTCGAACTCGCCCGCGATCACCTGGTCGCCCCGGTCTTGGAGGTCGGTGCCGGACACGGCACGTTCACCGAGGTGCTGATCGACGTCGGTGCCGTGACGTCGGTCGAGCCCGACGGAGCGTCGTCGGCGGTCCTCCGGGAGCGGTACGCCGATGACCCACGGGTGCACGTCGTGACGGGGACCCTCGACGACGTGAACGACGAGTCGGGCGGTCCGTTCGGGTCGGCGGTGATGATCAACGTGCTCGAACACATCGACGACGACCGCGACGCCCTCGAGACGTTGCGACGACTCGTCGTTCCCGGCGGCTGCGTCGTGATCTGGGTGCCGGCGTTCATGTTGCTCTACAGCCCGTTCGACCGCCGTTTGGGGCACCATCGGCGCTACCGGCGATCCGAGGTCGAGGCGGTGGCCCGCGAAGCTGGGCTCGACGTCGTTGACAGCCGGTACGTCAACCTGCCCGGTTGGTTCAGTTGGTTCCTGCTCGTGCGCCTGCTGCGGCGCGAACCGACGTCGCCGCACCTCATCGCCATCTTCGATCGCACGATCGTGCCTGTCGTGCGGTGGATCGAGAACCGCCTGCGGATGCCGTTCGGTCAATCCGTACTGCTGATCGCCCGTACGCCGCGCTGAGTCCGGCGGCGGGTCACGAACCCGTGAGGCGAGCGACGAGCGGGCCGGCGCGCTTGACGCCAAGGCGCAGCCCGATGGGTGAGTAGGCGACGATGCAGTAGACGGCGCGGAGGCCGTCGCGCCAGCCGATCTTCTTGCCGTCTTCGTACGTCCGGCCGTGGTAGCTGATCCCGACCTCGTACACACGACAACGCATGGCGGCGACCTTGGCGGTCACCTCGGGTTCGAATCCGAAGCGGTCCTCCTCGATGTCGATCGCTTGGATGATCTCCCGGCGGAACATCTTGTAGCAGGTCTCCATGTCGCTGAGGTTCAAGTTGGTCGCCATGTTCGAGGCGAGCGTGAGGAGCCGATTGCCGATCGTGTGCCAGAAGAAGAGGATGCGGTGGGCATCGCCGCCGACGAACCGCGAGCCGTAGACGACGTCGGCGTCACCCGCCAGCAGCGGCGCGAGCAGCCGGGGGTACTCGTTCGGGTCGTATTCGAGGTCGGCGTCTTGCACGATGACGTACGGGAACGTGGCGTGCGTGAACCCGGTGCGTAGCGCTGCACCCTTTCCCCGATTGACCGGGTGGCCGAGGACGCGCAGGCGAGGATCGTCATAGGCGTCGAGCAGCGACTTGGTGCTGTCGCTCGACGCGTCGTCGACGGCGATGACCTCACCGACGTGGGGCGACTCGAACACGCGGTCGAGGATCTCTTTGACCGTCCGCTCCTCGTTGTAGCACGGGATCACGACGGACAGAACCCGTTCGTCGTAGGCGGCGGCGCTCATCGTGCCGACTGTACCGACCAGGTAGGCAGCGAATGAGTAACGGTGGGGACGGGCCCCTCTGTTACTTATTCACGTGCTGACGACGTCGAAGCCGAGGCCGAGGGCGACGCCGATCTGGCTCGGGTCGAACGTCACGAATCGCACGGGGTCCGGGAGCCGTTCGGCGGCGGCGAAGTGGATCGCGTCGGTGAGCCGGACCGGTTGGCTGCGGGCGAGCGCCGCAGCGCGGTCGAGGCAGCGTTGGTCGACGGGCACCACGTGGAGGTGGTCCCACACGAGCCGAACGGCATCTTCCACATCGAGGCGCAGGATCGGCTCGTCGGTCATCCGGTCGATCGCCGGGAGCGCCTCGGTCATGGCCATCGCGGACGCCGCCCACACGTCGCCGTCGACGAGCGCGCTGAGCGCGACCGCTCGTTGCGGGCCTTCGACGGCGACGGCGAGCAGCGCGCTGGTGTCGAGGAAGACCGTCATCCGCGCAACTCGCGCAACACCTGGTCGATCCGCACACCGGCCCACACCGCCACCGCGGCCGGCGGGCGCCAGGTGCTCGTGCGGCGCGGTGGGATCACGCCACCGGCGTCGATGAGCCGTTCGAGGCCGGGGGCATCGGCGTCGAGCGGCCCGAGTTGGGCGACAGGCCTGCCGGACGCGGTGACGATCGTGCGCTCGCCTGCCTGTGCTCGGCGGACGGCCTCGGTCAGCCCGGCGCGCAGTTCGCGGATGCCGGCGCGCCGCATCTCTGAATTTGTGTCCACGCGTGTACACAACCAGATTTGTGCGGATCGGTGCAAGTCGTCCAACATCGTCGCCATGAACTTTGCCTTCACCGATGAACAGGAAGAGCTGCGCAAGACCGTGCGCTCGTTCCTCGAGAACAAGAGCTCCGAAGAAGCGGTCCGCGAGCAGATGGAGACCGAGGACGGCTACGACACCGCCGTCTGGTCGCAGATGGGTGAGCAGATGGGCCTGCAGGGCCTGTCGATCCCGGAGGAGTACGGCGGGTCGGGTTACGGCTTCGTCGAGCTCGGCATCGTGCTCGAAGAGATGGGTCGCGCCCTGCTGTGCGCGCCGTTCTTCTCGACCGCCGTGCTCGCCGCCAACACGCTGCTCCAGTCGGGCGACGAAGCCGCCAAGCAGAAGTACCTCCCGGGCATCGCCTCCGGCGAGACGATCGCCACGCTCGCCTACACCGAGCCCTCGGGCAAGTGGGACGAGTCGGGCATCACGATGCAGGCCACCAAGTCGGGTGACGGCTACACGCTGTCGGGAACGAAGTCGTTCGTCCTCGACGGCCACACCGCCGGCCTGATCATCGTCGCCGCCAAGACCGATGCTGGCACGAGCCTGTTCGCCGTCGACGGCGACGCCGCGGGTCTCACGAAGACCGCGCTGGCCACGATGGACCAGACTCGCAAGCAGGCCAAGCTCGACTTCGACAACACGCCCGCCACGCTGATCGGCGAGGACGGCAAGGGCTGGGACACGCTCACCACGGTGCTCGACCTCGCCGCGGTGGCGCTCGCGGCCGAAGAGGTCGGTGGTGCCCAGAAGGTCCTCGAGATGGCTGTCGAGTACGCCAAGGTCCGCGTGCAGTTCGGTCGCCCGATCGGTTCGTTCCAGGCGATCAAGCACAAGTGCGCCGACATGCTGCTCGAGGTCGAGTCGGCCAAGTCCGCCGCTTACTACGGCATGTGGTGCGCGAGCGAGATGAACGACGAGCTGCCCTCGACGGCGTCGCTCGCCAAGGCGTACTGCTCGGAGGCGTACTTCCACGCTGCCGCCGAGAACATCCAGATCCACGGTGGCATCGGCTTCACCTGGGAGCACCCGGCGCACCTCTACTTCAAGCGCGCCAAGAGCTCCGAGCTGCTGTTCGGCGACCCGACGTACCACCGCGAGCAGCTCGCGCAGCGCATCGGCATCTGATGTAACGAACGTTGGGGACGGGTCCCAACGTTCGTTACTGCTCACCGGGCCGCGTCCTTCGGGGCGCGGCCCGTTTGCGTTCGTAGACTCCGCGCGATGGACGGCATCACGATCGTGTTCGCGGTGGTCGCCGCGCTGGCCGTGTTCGCCATCGCCGCCGGCGTGATCGGTCGTGAAGCCCGCCGCCTCGACTCGGTGGCTCCCCGCGCCGTGTACATCCTCGACGAGGCCGTCGACTTCGTGTGCGATCGCCTGCCTCCTGAGAGCCAGGCGCGCCTCACGCC
>CAZQCP010000198.1:0-4422 GCA_964592115.1 uncultured Ilumatobacteraceae bacterium | reverse complement strand
GCATCGGCGAGCGCGGCGACCTCGATCGGCTGTTGATCGAACACCGGTGCGACGTCGTCGCGTGCGGCACCACCGACGGGCACCGGCGACAGGTGGCCGTCGACGGTTTGCCGCGCGAGCAGCCATCGCAACAGCTGCAGGCCGGCGGCGAGCGTGTCGTCGCGCCCCAAGCAGTCACCAGCCACGATCAACGCTTCGGCAACCGCCGCGTTGGCGTACGCCAATCGCGGTTCCGGCCACGGCCACCCGGGATCGTCGCCCAGCGGCCCGATCGTGACGACCGCGTCGGCGAGCAGTTGGCGGGCGCGGCGGTGATGCGGCCGCACGGCGAGCAGCTCGGCTGCACCGATCGCCGCGAAGGCCATCGCCCGGCGATGCGGCGAGCGCTGCCCGACCGCATGCTCGAAGTACGCCACGGCGCTCTCACGCATCGACCGCTCGGGGGCGAGGTGGGCCGAGGTGCCGAACGCCCACACGCTGCGCCCCCAACAGTCCTCCACGCCGCGCCGGCCGTGCCAGCGGCCGTTCGCGCTCCGACGATTGCGCACGCGCCCGGTCACGCCTTGGGCCTCGACGAGAAAGCGGAAGCTCGTCCAGGCGAGCTCGTTGAGATCGCGGCGGGGTACCGGCTCGCGGACGATGGCGATCAGCAGCCGCGCCACGTCGTCGACGCAGTAGCCCTCGTGCAGCCGTGGCTCGGCATGGTCGGCGTGTTCGAAGATGCCGATCTCGTCGCTCATGGCGAACACGTGACTCCACGCCGGTAGAAGCGGTGCGCGAGGGACCGGGGTCAGCGGCGACCGCTGCACGGCAACGTTCACGCGGAGACCGGGTCCTGCTGGGCGCCAGCGAGGTCGGCGCCGATCGCGTCGTACCGGGCAGCCACCGCCGCCCACGACAGCCCTGGCGCCAACCGGCGTGCTTCTGCCGCCATCGCCCGCGCCCGGTGCGGATCCTCCAGCACCGAGCGGATGGCGCGCGACAGCGCCACCGGATCGCGCTGGGGCACGACGATCCCCGCACCGCTGGCGAGCAGTTCGACGGCGTGCGGGAACGCCGTCGCGACGACCGGACGACCCGCGGCGACGGCGTCGACCAGCACGCCAGACGTGACCTGATCGGCGGAGTCGTACGGGAGCACCACGAGATCGACGGAGCGAATCAAGGCGGTCAGCGACTCGAGGGATCGGTACGAGTCGTCGAAGCTGATCCTCGACCCCGACCCGCTGCGTCGAGCGCGCTCGACGAGCATCTCGCGGTAACGCTCGCCGGCGTGTTCACGAACCCGCGGATGGGTCGCCCCCGCGATCACGTAGCTCGGCGCAGGATCAAGGTCGTGCAGATCGGCGAACGCGTCGATCGCCCACTCGATGCCCTTGCCTGGCCCGAGCAGCCCCCACGTCAACAGACGCGGGTGGTCGATGCTGGCATGCGTCCCCGGTCCCGCGATCGACGCGGACGGCGTGCGCACCGCAGCACGCCGCGTGGACGAGGGCGGTGGAGTGGCGGCACCGTGGGGGATCACGACGACCTTGCCGGCCGCGACCTGGAACCCGGCGAGCAGTCGCTCGCGGGCGGTCGCCGTCATCACCACGACGACGTCGGCGCGGGCACAGGCTTGCTCGAGCACCGACCGCTGGCGAGCCGTCGGCTCACTGACGACCGTGTGGGCGATCAGCAGCACGGGAACCGTGATCGCGTCGAGCACGTCCAGCACGGCGTCGCCGTCGGGCCCCGCGTAGATGCCGTACTCGTGTTGCACGATCGCCACGTCGGTGTCGTTGAGTGCGGCGATGCATTCGGCGCGATCCGCCGCGGCGGCGTCGCCGGCGAGCGAGGCGACCACGAGCGGGTCCTCGAGCGCCGGCGACGGGCCGCAGCGCACGACGTTGACGGTCGCTCCGTGGGCGATGAGGCCGGCGCTCAGCGCCGCCGCGAACGTCGCGATGCCGCAGGGGGTCGGGGGGAACGTCGAGAGCATCCCGAACACTCGGGCGCTCGTGCCGCCGGCGGTCGGCCGGTCGGCGATGGTGGGGTGGTGGTACACCGTCTACTCCTCACGTTGGCTCGGCCGAGGCGACCGGCCTGCGAGAGGCGACAGACCGCACGGTCGTCCAGCCAAGCGAGGCGCACTCATCCAAGAGGGATGGGCTCACCATACCGAGCGATCGGCGCGTCCGGCGCCGTAGGCTCGAGGGATCACCACCAAACCTGACGATGCACGCGTCGACGGCGTCCCGCTTCGCATCGCAGTGCTCGCCCCGCTCGCCTGGCGAACCCCGCCCCGCCACTACGGGCCGTGGGAACAGTTCGCCTCGCTCCTGACCGAGGGGCTCGTCGCCGCCGGCCATCACGTGACGCTGTTCGCCACCGCCGACTCGATCACCGACGCCACGTTGGTCGGAACCAGCGCACGCGGATGGTCCGACGACGCCACGATCGATCCCAAGGTCGCCGAGTGCACGAGCATCGCCACCCTCTTCGAACGAGCCGACGAGTTCGACATCATCCACAACAGCTTCGACTTCTTGCCGCTCACGTACTCCGGCTTGGTCGACACGCCCGTCGTCACGACGATCCACGGGTTCTCGTCGGAGCGGATCGTGCCGGTCTACGAGCGCTACGACGCCACCACCCACTACGTGGCGATCAGCGACAGCGATCGCCACCCACGGCTGCACTACGCCGCCACGATCCATCACGGCATCGCCACCGACGACTTCTTCGTTGCCGACACACCCGGTGAGCACGTGCTGTACTTCGGGCGCATCCACCCCGACAAGGGAACCGCGCAGGCGATCGACGTGGCCCGGCGCAGCGGGCGCCGGCTCGACATCGCCGGGATCGTGCAAGACCACGACTACTTCCATCGCGAGGTGGAACCGCACATCGACGGCGAGCAGGTCCGCTACCTCGGATCGGTCGACGCGGCGCGGCGAGCGCGGACGCTGAGCGACGCGCACGCACTGTTGCACCTCATCGACTTCGACGAGCCGTTCGGTTACAGCGTCGTCGAAGCGATGGCGTGCGGGACGCCGGTGATCGCGTTCGACCGCGGGTCGATGTCGGAGATCATCGACGATCAGCGCACCGGCTTCCTCGTCGACGACATCGACGGCGCCGTACGAGCCGTGAGCGACGCAGCGAAGCTCGACCGACCTGGCATTCGCGACGCAACGGTCGACCGGTTCGACGTCTCGACGATGATCGACAAGTACGTGGCCGTGTACCGCTCGGTGCTCGGCGGAGTCGCACGCGCGGCGGCGCGGCACCGATGAAGCCGAGGCGCTCCCGCTCGCCGGGCCGCCGGTAAGGTGGCCGCTCCCGTTTGACCGAGTCGCCTCGCTTGGGTAGGACGACCGTTGGTCTGTCGCCCCGTGCAGGCTCGACGCCTCGATCCCTCATCGAGGAGGTCAGCATGCCTACAACTGCCCGGACCACCGGCATCCCGTTCACAGGCATCCCGTTCACCTGCACCCCGATCACCGGATCGACGTCGTGAATCGCACCGCGCGCCCCGACGCGCCCCGCATCGACGCGCCGTACATCGACGACGACCTCGTGTCGCTCGCCCCTGACCCCGGCCGGACGATCGTGCGCTTCTTCCTCCCCGGCAACGAAGACGTCGGACCCGGCGACTCGCGCGCCGGTCCCGTCATCGAACGCATCCTCGACCTCGACGAGGGCGACGTCGTGCACACCCTGGAGCAACTGCACAGCCGCATCGCCCACCGCCACCCCGATGTGTCGGCCGTGTTCGAACACCACGCCGAGATGGTGCTGCGTGGTGTCGGCGATGCCCCCGACATCAGCCCTGCGCGCCGCAGCCTGCTCGGCGCAGCGTTCTCGCACGAGTACTCGATCGAAGGGGCCGCGCTGTGCAACCCGTCGATCGTGCGCCACCCGGTGCAGGCCGGCGACGGCGTCGCGTTCGTGCTCAGCCTGCGTGGGATCGGCGAAGGTCACCGCTCGTCGATCGGGTTCCGCACCGGGGCCATCGGGCCCGACGGCAGCGTCACGGTCGATCGCGCCGGTCCACATCCTCACACCGCCACGATCACGCCCGGCGTGCACCACCGTCGAGTGCTGCACCGCAAGCTCGACGAGATCGGAGACGACCACGAGAACGCCGCGTTCGTCCTCGATCAGCTTCCCGCCAGCTTCGATGACGACCAACTCGCCGCCCGCATCGACGCACTCGCCGACGATGCCAGCACCCGCCGCCACACGCGCGCCACCATCACCCACCTCGAAGATCTCGCCCGCTGCTCGTACCGGGCCGAGTTCGCCGCTTCCAGCACGCTTTCCGAGCGCGTCCTGTGGCCGCAGTCGCCGATCGAGTGGCACGGCATGGAAGACGCACGCTTCGTCGAGATCACCGACGAGAGCGCGCCCCGGTATTGCGCCACGTACACCGCGTAC
>CAZQCP010000197.1:0-4443 GCA_964592115.1 uncultured Ilumatobacteraceae bacterium | reverse complement strand
TCGACGCTGCCCCAGCCCGGCCGAGGGCGTCGATCACGGATCTCGCCGCACCGCCCGCGCCGAGCACGCAGAACGAGGCTCCGGTGACGTCGACGCCGTGTTCTGCCAGCGACGCGACGAACCCGGCGCCGTCGGTGCTCGACCCGACCAGTTCGTCGCCGTCCCACGAGACCGTGTTGACCGAGCGCAACGCGGCGGCCGCCGGATCGACTCGATCGACGGCGGAGAACACATCGGTCTTGTGCGGCATCGTCACCGACAGACCGGCGATGCCGAGCACGCGCATCGCCTCCACCGCGGCGGCGCCCGACCCCGGGGCGACCTCGAAGGGCACGTACGTCCAGTCGACGCCAGCAGCATCGAACGCTGCGCGGTGGATCACCGGCGACAGACTGTGGGCGACCGGTGAACCGATCACGGCCGCCAGCCGCCGCATCGGCGGCGCTGTCACAGCAGCCCGGCCTGACGGGCGAGCTCGACGTTGCGCTCGTGCTGCCACTCCTCGGCGGCGAACACGTGGCCGCCGTCCTCGTCGGCGATCACGTAGTACATGTACGCACAGCTGCTGCCCCGACCGAGCTCTTGACAGATCGGATCGCCCGCCGGCGGGTTCGGCGCCGGGTTGAGCGCGGCGTGGATCGCGGCGCGGCCCGGGTTGGCGATCGGTGTCGGTGGCAACCCGTAGTGCATGTACGTGTTCCACGGCGTGTCGATCTGGCGCAGCTGCGAGAACGGCATGTCGGGATCGAGCCCCTGCTGGTCGCGGCCGTAGAGCACGGCGGCGTCGATCTGCAGCATCATCGGCTGGCCGAAGAACGCCATCCCCAACCGGTTGTAGATCACCCGGGCGATCTTCGCCCGGTCCTCCGGAACCTTCGCCTCGCGCTCGATCATCGAGGCGATGACCAGCGCTTCGTAGGGCGTGACGCCGTTGGCCGCCGAGCGGTTGACGATGTCCTCCTGGTCGCCGACGCGCTCCATCAACGCGATCATCCGTTCGATGACCTGCCCCTCGCTCTCCGCGTTGGACACCTGGTACGTGTCGGGGAACAGCATGCCTTCGAGCGAGGAGACACCGGCGGGCTGCCACGCCGAACGCAGCGAACCGTCGCCGGCAGCGGTGAGGAATCCGTCGGCGGTGAGCCGATCGACCGACGTGTCGAGCCGGGTCGCCATCTGGGCGACGGTGAAACCTTCGGGGAACGTCACCTTCGTGTACGTCTGACCCGGCGGCGTGCGCAGTCGGCCGAGCACGTTGCCCATGTGATCGTTGGGGCGGATCTGGTAGTAGCCGGGGATGATGTCGAGCCCGCCCTCACGCTCGACGTACCACTCGAACACGCCGGCGTCGGAGACGAGCCCGCCCGATTCGAGCCGGGCGGCGATCGACTCCAGGTCGTCGTCGTCGTTGACGGTGAAGCTCGTCACGGCGCCGGGCGCGCCCGGAGGATTGATCTTGCCGAGGTACCACCACCCGACGGCGCCGGCGATCAGCACCATCACGACGGCGATGACCATCATCGTCCACACGACCCACTTGAACGACCGGCTCTGGCGTCGCAGGCGCTCCACGGCGCTCGTGCTGTCGGTGTCGTCCCAGGGGTCGGTCGGCCAATCGATGGCCGGACGTGAGTCCGGGTCGATCTGCGCTTCGGGCAGCAGCGGATCGAGCTGCTTCATGCCTGGTCCCCGGTACCCATAGCGAACTGCTCGCGCCGGCGATCGAGCCAGCTCTGCAGCATCACCGCCGCTGCCATCTTGTCCACGACGGTACGGCGTTGGCGCGCGTCGAGGCCCGCTTCCATCATCGCTCGCTCGGCGGTGACGGTGGTGAAGCGCTCGTCGTACATCTCCACGGGCACGCCGACCACGCTAGCCAGCTGCTTCACCTCGCTCCGGGCAGCTCGCGCCGCTGGCCCATCCGTGCCGTCGAGCGACAGCGGGAGCCCGACCACGACGACTTCAGCCTCCTCGCGCACCACCAACTCGGCGATCGTGGCGTGGTCGTGACGTCGCGACTTCGATCGGTGCACGGTCGTCAACGCCGACGCGATCGTGCCCGACAGATCGCTGACGGCGATGCCGACGCGCTTCGAGCCGAGGTCGATCCCGAGGGCCCGCACGCCGGGGACGCGCACCTGCGCCATGCCAACGCGGCCCGAGCTCAGCCCGCCGGCGCGAGCGCCTCGCCGGCCGAGCGGGCCGCGCGCTGCAGCGCCTCGGGGATGCCACTGACGTCCTTGCCCCCGGCTGTGGCCACGTCGCCCTTGCCTCCGCCACCGCCGCCGACGGCCTGGGCCGCGTCTTTGAGCAGCGTGGAGGCCGTGATCCCCGTCGCCGGCTCGACGGCGGCCACGAGCGACACACCACCGGTGGGTGTCTCGCCGACGAGCACGACGACGTCCACGCCCGGCCGCTGACGCACGGCGATCGCGAGGTCGCGCAAGTCGCCTGGGGCCAGACCGTCGACCTGGGTGACGACGACGCCGTCGTTGGCGATCGCCGCGATCTCCGACGCCCGCCCGACGGCGAGCTGGGCCCGCAGCGCTTTGATCTCGTCGTGCAGCGAACGCACCTCGTCGAGCTTGCGCTGCACGCCGCTGACGAGCTCGTCGGCGGTCGACCCGACGAGCCGGGCGGCGCTGGCCAGCAACTCCTCGTCGCGCTGGAGCAACGCGACGCTGGCGGCGCCCGTGATGGCTTCGATGCGGCGCAGGTTGGAGCCGATCGACGACTCGCTGATGACCTTGATCGTGCCGATGTCACCAGTCGCTCGCACGTGGGTGCCACCGCACAGCTCGATCGACGAGCCCGCTTCGAGGACGCGCACGATGTCGCCGTACTTGTCGCCGAAGAAGGCGATCGCGCCGAGTGCTTCGGCTTCGTCCTTGGTGGTCTCGAAGACCCGCGTCGGCGTGTTCTCGAGCGTCTCGGCGTTGGCGAGTCGCTCGATCTCGGTGATCTGCTCGGCGCTCACCGCCTCGTAGTGGGAGAAGTCGAAGCGCAGCCGATCGGGGCCGACCATCGATCCGGCCTGCTTGACGTGGTCTCCGAGCACCTGACGCAGCGCGTGGTGCAACAGATGGGTGGCGGTGTGGTTGCGACGGATGGCGGCACGGCGTTCGGCGTCGATCGCCGCGGACGCCGTCTGCCCCGCTGTGATCGCGCCCTCGACGATCCGCGACCGGTGCCGGCGCAGGTTCGGCAGGGCGAACGTGGTGTCGAGCACCTCGGCGCGGCCCGTGTCGGTGACGATCGTGCCGGTGTCGCCGATCTGTCCACCGGACTCGGCGTAGAACGGCGTGCGGTCGAGGAAGATGTCGATGGCATCGGAACCCTCGACGGGCACCACTGCCAGCACCCGGCTCTCGCTCTCGTCACTCGTGTAGCCGACGAACTCGGTGATGCCGAACTGCTCGACCACGTCGCGGTAGGCGTCGAGGTCGTCGCCCGCGCCCGCCTCGCGTTGGCCGGCCTTGGCCCGCTCACGCTGCGCGGCCATGTCGGCGGTGAAGCCGGCGAGGTCGACGGCCACCTCGCGCTCGGCGGCGATCTCCTGGGTCAGTTCGAGCGGAAAGCCGTACGTGTCGTGGAGCAAGAATGCGGTCGACCCCGACAGCTCCGCCGGCTGCTCGGCGAGCTCGGTGTCGAGGATCGACAAGCCGTTGCGCAACGTCTGACGGAACCGCTCCTCCTCGCGGGCCATGACCGACACCACGAAGTCGCGGTTCTTGATCAGGTCGGGATAGGCGTTGCCCATCACATCGATCGCCACCTCGGTGAGGCGCGGCATCACGAGCTGCTCCGTGCCGAGCAGGTAGGCGTACCGCACGGCACGGCGGATGATCCGGCGCAGCACGTAGCCGCGGGCCTCGTTGGAGGGGAACACGCCGTCGTTGACGAGCATCGCTCCTGATCGGGCGTGCTCGGCGAGGACGCGCATGGCGAAGCTGTCGCGGTCGTCGTAGTCGCCGACGCGGTACGACTTGCCCGTGATCGAGCAGGCCTCGGTGATCAGCGGCTGCATCAGATCGGTCTCCCAGACCGAGTCGACGCCCTGGAGCAGGGCCAAGATGCGCTCCAAACCGGCGCCGGTGTCGATCGACGGGTTCGGCAGCGGGGTGCGCGTGCCGTCGGGGGCCTGATCGAACTGCATGAAGACCAGGTTCCAGAACTCCATGAACCGGTCACCGGCCGGGTCGCCGAGCGGCCCGCCGTCGGGCCCGAACGCCGGCCCACGGTCGATGTGCAGTTCGCTGCACGGCCCGCACGGCCCCGTATCGCCCATCTGCCAGAAGTTGTCCTTGTCGCCGAGGCGCTGGATGCGCTCCATCGGCACGCCGACGACGTCGTGCCAGATCGCTTCGGCCTCGTCGTCGGTCTCGTGGACGGTGATCCAGATGCGGTCGCCGTCCATGCCCCACCCGCCACTGGCACGGTCGG
>CAZQCP010000196.1:2885-4488 GCA_964592115.1 uncultured Ilumatobacteraceae bacterium | reverse complement strand
TACGAGGTCGCCAACTTCGCCAGCCGCACGATGCGCTGGACCGGCATCATCGTCGTGTTGTTCATCCTGTGGCACCTCGCCGATCTCACGTGGGGGTTCGCCAACCCCGACTTCGTCCGCGGTGCCGTGTACCGCAACCTCGATGCGTCGCTGTCACGCCTCCCGGTCGCCGCGCTGTACATCGTCGCCAACATCGCACTCGGCATCCACCTGTTCCACGGCACCTGGTCGCTGTTCCAGTCGATGGGCTGGAACAACCCACGCTTCAACCAGTGGCGGCGGGGGCTGGCGGTCGGCGTGGCGACACTCGTGGTCGTCGGCAACTGCTCGTTCCCGATCATGGTCCAAGCCGGGATCATCGACTACGACCCCGATGCGGTCACGGCGACGCACGGAGACACCCACGCCGACACCCCTGGAGAGGACGACTGACCGATGGCGCTGACGCTCGACTCCAAGATCCCCGAAGGTCCGCTCGCGGACAAGTGGCAGAACTACATCGCCGACGAGAAGTTGGTGAACCCGGCCAACAAGCGAAAGTTCAAGATCATCGTCGTCGGAACCGGCCTCGCCGGCGCGTCCGCGGCGGCGACGTTCGGTGAGCTCGGCTACCAGGTCGAGGCGTTCACGTTCCACGACTCGCCCCGCCGCGCCCACTCGATCGCCGCCCAGGGCGGCATCAACGCGGCGAAGAACTACCAAGGCGACGGCGACAGCGTCCACCGCCTCTTCTACGACACGATCAAGGGCGGCGACTTCCGCGCCCGCGAAGCGAACGTGCACCGCCTCGCCGAGGTGTCGGTGAACATCATCGACCAGATGGTCGCCCAAGGTGTGCCGTTCGCCCGCGAGTACGGCGGCCTGCTCGACAACCGCAGCTTCGGTGGCGCCCAGGTGAGCCGCACGTTCTACGCCCGCGGCCAGACCGGCCAGCAGCTCCTGCTCGGCGCCTACCAGCAGCTCGCCCGCCAGATCGGCCTCGGCAACGTCAAGCTCTGGAACCGCATGGAGATGGTCGACGTCGTCACCATCGACGGCCGCTGCGCCGGCATCGTGTGCCGCGACCTCATGACCGGCGAGATCTCCTCGCATTCGGCCCACGCTGTCGTGCTCGCCACCGGCGGCTACGGCAACGTCTTCTACCTGTCGACCAACGCCATGCAGTGCAACGTCACCGCGGCGTGGCGGGCGCACCGCCGGGGCGCGGCGTTCGCCAACCCGTGCTACACGCAGATCCATCCCACGTGCATCCCCCAGGCCGACGACTTCCAGTCCAAGCTCACGCTGATGTCGGAGTCGCTGCGCAACGACGGGCGCATCTGGGTCCCGAAGAGTCCCGACGAGACGCGCAGCCCCGACCAGGTTCCCGACGCCGAACGTGACTACTACCTCGAGCGGATCTACCCGAGCTTCGGCAACCTCGCCCCGCGCGACGTGTCGTCGCGAGCGGCCAAGCGGGCCGTCGACGCTGGCAACGGTGTCGGACCGCTGAAGAACGGCGTGTACCTCGACTTCTCCGATGCGATCGGCCGGCTCGGGCGCGACACGATCGAGGAGCGCTACGGGAACCTGTTCGAGATGTACGAGCGCATCACGGGCGAGA
>CAZQCP010000196.1:0-2875 GCA_964592115.1 uncultured Ilumatobacteraceae bacterium | reverse complement strand
GCGAGAACCCGTACGACGTGCCGATGCGCATCTACCCCGCCAGCCATTACACGATGGGCGGGCTCTGGGTCGACTACGAGCTGATGACATCGATCCCCGGTCTCTACTGCGCCGGCGAAGCGAACTTCTCCGATCACGGCGCCAACCGCCTCGGTGCGTCCGCCCTGATGCAGGGGCTGTCGGACGGCTACTTCGTGCTCCCGTACACGATCTCGGGCTACCTGTCGGGCTGGCTCAACAAGTCGATCCCCGACACGAGCCACGAGGAGTTCCGCAAGGTCGAAGGTGAGGCCCGCGAGCGATTCGGGCGCTACATGTCGATCGGCGGCACCCGCGGCCCCGACCACTTCCATCGCGAGCTCGGCAAGATCATCTGGGACTACTGCGGCATGGACCGCAACGCCGCCGGACTACAAAAGGCGCTGTCCGAGATCCCGGCGCTGCACGACGAGTTCCGCAGCGACTTGAAGGTCACCGGTGCCGACACGAGCATCAACCAGACGCTCGAGAAGGCGGGCCGCGTCGACGACTTCTTCGAGCTGGCGATGCTGCTGTGCACCGACGCCCTCAACCGCGAGGAGAGCTGCGGCGGGCACTTCCGCTCCGAGCACCAGACCGACGAGGGCGAGGCGTTGCGCGACGACGAGAACTTCGCCTACGTCAGTGCGTGGGAGTGGACCGGCGATCCGGCCAAGCCCGAGGAGAACAAGGAACCACTCGAGTACGAAGTCGTGCACTTCCAGACCCGGAGCTACAAGTGAGCAGCCTCACCAACATCACGCTGAAGATCTGGCGCCAGGACGGGCCGGACGGCCAGGGGCGTTTCGAGTCCCACCAGATCCCCGAGATCAGCGAGGAAGCGTCACTGCTCGAGCTGCTCGACATCTTGAACGAGCGGTTGATCGAGGAGGGCAAGGAAGCGGTCGTGTTCGACCACGACTGCCGCGAGGGCATCTGCGGCACGTGCTCGCTGATGATCGACGGCAAGGCCCACGGCCCGCAGCGCGGCACGGCGACGTGCCAGGTGCACATGCGCGTGTTCGAGAGCGGCAGCGAGATCGTGCTCGAACCGTGGCGGGCGTCCGCGTTCCCGGTCATCAAGGACCTGATGGTCGACCGCTCGGCGTTCGATCGCATCGTCGAGGTCGGCGGGTTCATCACCGCGCCGACGGGTGGCGCGCCCGACGCCAACCTGATCCCGATCCCCAAGCCGGTCGCCGACGCGGCGATGGACGCCGCGGCCTGCATCGGCTGCGGTGCGTGTGTGGCGGCGTGCCCGAACGGGGCGGCGAACCTGTTCACGTCGGCCAAGCTCGTCCACCTCAACCTGTTGCCGCAGGGCCAGGCCGAGCGGTTCAAGCGGACCGAGGCGATGGTCGAGACGATGGACGCGTACTTCGGGTCGTGCACGAACCACGGTGAGTGCGAAGCGGCGTGCCCGAAGGAGATCTCGATCGACACGATCGCGATCATGAACGCCGACTACCTGAAGTCGAAGTTCAAGAACCGCAAGCTCATCTCCCGCTGAGCATCGCATCGCCGTATCGGACCCGCACTGCAGGCCGGGCCTGAGGCGACGATTTCCGCTCGGTGCCTCCCGCCGCCCACTGGGAGCCATGAGGCATCGATCGATTCACTCCTGGGTCCTGTTCAGTGCTGTCGTCGCGCTCGCGTTCGGTGGTTGTGCCGCTGATGGTGAACGCTCCGCCGCATCGACGATCACGGTCGACGACAGCGCGGGCGCCGACGTGGCGACGGAGTCGTCGGCTCTCACGACTGCGACGAGCACCGAGGCGCCAACGACGACCCCCAGCGCTCCGGTCGTGGCGCCGCCGGCGCCGAGCGAGCCGTCGCTCGACCCGCTACCGCCGACGACGCGCCCGCCCGACGCCGCGGGTACGTGCGAGGTCCTGCGCACCGACGGCTACGAGACACGCAAGACGGTGCTCGACGACTACGCGGCCGAGTCGGGCGACGTGGCCTTCGTCGAGGTGCGGACCCAGTGCGCTGCCGACCTCGCGCGGGTCGAAGCGGCGCGGGCCATCGAGGTTCGCCGGGAGGCGCTGTTCGCGCTCGAGACACCAGTCGAGCTCTCCGACTTCTCGTGCTTCGACGGAGGGTTCCGTGCCAACGCCACCAATCGCAGCGACGATGCCGTGGGGGTCCACCTGACGTTGCGCTTCGTGTGGAACCTCAGCCGGCGGCTGGTCGTGACGGGAGACGACGCGTTCGTGCTCTGGCGGATCGCACCTGGCGAGACCGTGCCGCTGTCGGGCACCTACGCGTACGAACCGGCTCCGCAGGTGGACTGCAGACTGGACGGTGTCGTGTTCCTGGCAGACGACTCGCCCGCCGACGCCGGGCTCGAACGAGCGGTCGATCCGACGCTCACCGGTGACGACCCGTCGACGTGGCTTCCCGCGCTCGTCGCTGCCGAGCATCCCGCGATCGGATCGGGCGATCCCGACGCGGCAACCGTCGTCGAAGACATCCGCTCGGGGTCATACGCGGGCATCGTCGCCGGCACCACCGAGCAACGGCCGGTCGTTGCGCCGGACGTGTCCGTGCGCATCTGCGCGGATGGGATTCGTCAAGCGACGCCCGATCTGATCCAGATCATGTTCTCGATGGAGGCCGAACCGACGCCGTCGACGCCCGAGCGCGATGGCGTCACCCGGTTGTCACGGATCGTCTCCGGGATCTTCCGGCGCGGGTCCGATGGGCAGTGGCGCTGGCTCGGGGCGGCCCGCGAGTTGCAGTCGGCCGCAGTCACTGCCCGATGCGCGCCCGCCAGCGCCGCCGACTGACCGTCGCGCACGTCGATTGCATCCGGGGTCAGACACCACATGCAACCGCGCACCAGCGTCAGACCGGC
>CAZQCP010000195.1:0-4491 GCA_964592115.1 uncultured Ilumatobacteraceae bacterium | reverse complement strand
GCACGGAGTCGGCGAACGCCTTGAAGCTCCAGTCCTCGGTGGCGTTGGCGCCGAGGGGCACCTTGGCGAACGCGTCCTGGCGGGTGTCGAAGGCACGGAACGGCGAGTCGAGCGGCACGACTCGACCGGCCGTGGTCGTGGCGGCGTGGCCCTTTTCGAGGTAGCCGAGCACGTCGACGATGACGTGCGTCGCGCTCATCCGGTTGAAGATGCGGATGCTGCCGTCGGCACCGATCGGCACGATCGCCGTGTTCGCCTTGACCTGCCCGGCTTCGAGGTTCGTGACCGACGTCGGGGCTTCGGCGCCGGCAGGCATCTGGTCGGGCATCGCCGCCAGGTAGGTGTTGCCGCCGCCGATGTTCACTCCGGTCAGGTTGACGACGACGCCGGTGACGTTGCCGCTGTTGGGGACACCACCCTGGCCGCGCACCTGCAGCTTGAGCTGTTGCTGTTGCCCCATCGCCTGGCCGCTGCCCCATCCTGACGGGACCGGGGCCGAGCGGGTGTCGAGGATGCGCGACGGCGACACCGGCACGATCCGGCTGCCGGAGTCGGACGGATCCGGGTAGGCGCTCTTGGAGATCCACCCGAACACGTCGATCAGCACATGTGCCGAGCTGTTCCCCGCGGGGGTGGTCAGCGTGATCGTGGCCTTGCCACCGGAGCCGACGCCGACGATGACCATGTTGGGCACGGTCTTTCCGGCCCCGAAGTTGACCAGCGACGTCTCCGTCCTGGCGGACCCGGCGGGGCGGATACCGAGATAGCCGCCCGAACCCGGCTCGGTGACCGTGACGTTGAGGACGACCGCCAACACGTCGTTGCCGTTGGCCGGGATGCCGCCCTTGCCGAGGAGGTCGACGTCGAACCCGGCGCCGGCGGGACTCGCTGCCCGGGCGGGCCCGGTGCGCGTGTCCAGCACCCGCGCGGGTGTGAGCGGGTGGTATTCGCCGCCCGATCCAAGCTCGGACGATTGCGCGTGCACCGTGTTGGACGGTGCGGGCGCGAGCCCGACTGCGCCGACCGCCAGCGCCGTGGCGGCGGTGACGGCGGCGGCGACGAGCGCACCGCGCGTGCGTCGGCGGGATGGCGGGGTGCGATTCATCTCGTCCACCGTAATCATTTCGTCACAAACTGTGTCGGCAGCAGCACGTCACGACATCGGCCACGATCGCCGACGACTTGAGCGAGTCTTCACGATTCCGAGGTGGGCGCGTCGAACGTCGGGGCGATCGCTCGCTCGGCCACGAGGGCCATGATCCGGCTGTGTTCGGCGTCGTCGACGGTCGTGGCCTCGGGGATCAACATCACCGGAATGTCGTCGCGCACGGCGTAGCGCCGTTGCAGGCGCGGGTTGTAGAGCATCGACTCGGACTCGACGTAGTAGAGCGGGCCCTTGTCCTCGGGGCAGGCGAGGATCTCGAGCAGGCTGGGTGAGAGGGCCATGAAGACTCCGTTTCGACTGGTCAGCTGGTGATGCGGGCGAGCAGCTCGGCCACGTGTTCGTCGCATGCGGCGCGGTCGTTCGCTTCGAGGTTGAGACGCAAGAGCGGCTCGGTGTTCGATGGGCGGAGGTTGAACCACCACGAACCGCAATCCACGGTGAGCCCGTCGAGGCGGTCCTGGGTGGAGTCGGCGTAGGCCTCCGCGATCCGTTCGATCACCGCGCCAGCGTCGTCCACCTGGGTGTTGATCTCGCCGCTCGCGGCGTAACGCTCGTAGGGCTTGCGCACGATCGACAGCGGCTGCTCGGCGGTCGCGATCTCCGCCATGACCATCAGGGAGGCGATCAAGCCGGAGTCGGCGTTGTAGTTGCGGGCGAAGTAGTAGTGCGCCGAGTGCTCGCCGCCGAACACGGCGTTCGTGTCGGCCATGACCTGCTTGATGTAGGAGTGACCGACCCGCGTACGCACGGGCGTGCCCCCGAGCTCGCTCACCACCTCGGGTACCGCCCGCGAGCAGATGAGGTTGTGCAGGATCGTGGCGCCCGGATGGCGACGCAGGGTGGCCGCAGCGAGCAACGCCGTGGTCGTCGAGCCGCTGAGCCCCGAACCCGTCTCGTCGACCACGAACACGCGATCAGCGTCGCCGTCGAACGCGAGGCCGAGGTCGAAGTTGCCGGCGGTCACGCGGGCGCGCAGATCACGCTGGTTGGCCGGCTGGAGCGGATCTGCAGGATGGTTCGGGAACGTGCCGTCGAGCTCGCCGTACATCACCTCGAGCTCGACGCGCGGGAGACGCTCGAACACCGCCGGCACGACGAGTCCGCCCATGCCGTTGGCGGTGTCGGCGACGACGCGCATCGGGCCGATCTGCGACGGGTCGATGAACGACACGACGTGGTCGGCGAAGCGATCGAGCAGATCCATCTCGGACCTTCCGCCCGCCCTCGGTGCCGCGGCTGGACCGCATCCGTCGAGCACCCGCTCGGCGACGGCGCGGATCTCCTGCAGCCCCGTGTCGACGCCGATCGCCCTGGCCCCGGCGCCGCACAGCTTGATGCCGTTGTACCCGGCGGGGTTGTGCGACGCGGTGAACATCGCGCCCGGAACGTCGAGGCTGCCCGAGGCGAAGTACAAGAGGTCGGTCGATGCCAGACCGACGTCGACGACGTCGACGCCGTGTTCGAGCAGGCCCCGCGAGAACGCGTCGACGAGCGCAGGACCCGACGGCCGCATGTCGCGGGCGACGACGACGCGGGCCTGACGGCGGTCGAGGACGAAGCGGGCAAATCCGACACCGAGCGCGTGGGCCACGTCAGCGTCGAGCTGATCGGGGACCGTGCCACGGATGTCGTATGCCTTGACGATCTGGTCGAGGACAGACATGACCGGCGCAAGGTTACCGGTCAGCTCCGGCAGCCACCCGGAATCCCCACGATGGGCGTTCGCTCTCGTACTCCACGTCACCACGTCGCCACCAGTACACGCACAGTCCGATGCCGATGAGCGACAAGCCGTAGAAGAACAGGTCCAGCGTCGTCTTCGAGTACTCCAACGTCACGTGCTCGGCGGTCGGGATCACGACCATGAAGTTCGGCGCCACCCGGTACGGCCCGTCGGCCCCGTTCGCGTCCCAGGTCGGGAAGTAGCTCACGCGCACGAGCACGGGCACGCCGATCTGGTCGACGTCGAAGCTGATCGACTGCTGGTCGACCTCGACGTTGGACACCGTGACCGGATCGAGCTCGACCACGTCGATCTGCTCTGCCGGCACCACGTAGTCGACGTTGCGGCTGCGTTCGCCCGGTTCGCCGATGCGCGCGTCCAGGTCGATCTCGACGGGGATCCGCTGCCACTCGTCCGGCCCGGAGTCGGCAGGTACGGCCGGCCAGTCGTCGCGGCGCTGGAACCAGCTCGTTCCGACCTCCAAGTTGCGCTCGCGCTGGTCGCCGGCGCGCTCTTCGACGACGACGGGTTGCACGGTCAGCGGCTCGACGATGCGCGCCGACGCCAGCTCGTAGATCTCCCACGGGCCCGACGTGGCGATCAGCTCCAAGTCGTCCTGCGCCTCCGCTTGCGCCTTGGCCTTGTCCGTGCGCACCATCAGATACCGCACCCCGAGGTCGTGCATGTGCTGCACCCCGACCCCCGCGTTGTTGTTGACGTAACGCAGCTGGCGAACAGGATTCGACGACTGCTCCGAGACCGCCGCCGCCATGAGGAAGTGGTACGGCGTGGTACCCGATGCCTCGAAGAACAAGCCCTCCATCGACGCGATGCACCCGTCGGTCCAGTGCGGCAGCAGCATCAGCGCCATCGTGGTGCCGTACTCGCCGTTGTCGGAGTTGTTCTCCCACACCGCTCGGCCGCACCCGCGTTCGGCCCCGATGTCGTCCATCGTCATGACGAGGTCGTGGTACGTCGGGTACTGCGGTCGACCCTCGTACCCGAGCATGTTGTACCGGGTCCAACTGTCGCCGAGGGCGCGTGTGCCCGTCGACGTCTTGCGGAACGGACCCCACGCGTACACGGTCGTGTCGCCGTCGGAGACCCGGCCGTCGAGCGGCAGCGTCTCGTACATCCACCCGAATACGACGAGGCACGACAGCGTGATCGCGCCGGCAGCGATCGCGCTCTCGACCGCGCTCATCGGGCTCGTCACCCGCCGGTCGCGCACGGCGTTCACGAACCAGGCCACGACCGCGTAGGCGCCGATCATCATCAGCAGGTAGCGGGTGAGGTAGACGAACGGCAACAGGCGCGGGTTCCACAAGAGACCGATCAGCGGCAGGCTGTCGCGGGTGAGGTAGACGAGCGCGACGAACGTGACGCAGATGATCCCGAGCGCGGTGCCGGTGAGGTTGCGCCGGATGATCACAGCGACGAAGCCGACGATCGCCAGCGCCGTGATCGTGAAGTCGAGCGGCGCGGTCAACGGGAAGAACATGTCCCAGAACGAGTCGTCGGCGCCCTCGGGGCGGAACCCGTACTTCATGTCGGTCATGAACTCGTGGTTGAACAGGAACGGTCCGACCCAGAACGCCGACAG
>CAZQCP010000194.1:0-4513 GCA_964592115.1 uncultured Ilumatobacteraceae bacterium | reverse complement strand
CGTTGCATTTGGTGTCTGACCCCGGATGCAATCGCGGGCTACTCCTGGGTGAGTTGGTCGAGGGGGCCGTCGCCTGAGGTGAGGTCGCCGAGCGAGAGGCCGTCGTAGGCGCCTTCGGGATCGGCACGCACCGCGGCGTCGATCTCGCGGGCGTCGTCGCCGACGAGGATCCGCCAGCGGTCGTTGCGGACCCCGTCGAGGATCTCCGCGCTCGCCTCCGCAGCGCTCATCGGCGCCGAGTCGCGGAACATGTCCGACACCGCCTTCACCATCTCGGCGCTCTCCAAGTCGAGCTCGACGCCGCCGTGGCGCAGCGAGTTCTCGACGATCGACGTGCCGATGTGGCCCGGCATCACGACCGACACCTTCACATGGGGCGCGTTGACGCGCAGGTCGGTGATGAGGGCCTCGCTGAACCCCTTCACCGCGAACTTCGCCGAGGAGTAGGCGGTGTGCGGGCGGTCCGCGCCGATGCTCGCCCAGAACCCGTTGACGCTCGACGTGTTGACGATGTGCGCCTCGTCGGACGCCATGAGGAGCGCGAGGAACGTCCGCACACCGAGGTACACGCCGCCCCAACACACGTTGAACGTGCGCTCCCACTGCTCGCGTGGATCGGTGATCACCGAACCGCCGCCACCGATGCCGGCGTTGTTGAACAGCAGGTTGATGTGATCGGTGGCGTGCTGCTCGACGACGGCATCGCGCAACGCTTGCCATGAGGCCTCGTCGGACACGTCGCAGCGGTGCGTCGTGATGATGGTGCCCGCGGGTGCGTCGGCGAGTGCCAGCTCGCGCGTCTCTTCCATCTCCTCGACCGACAGATCGCACAAGGCCACGTGGCAACCGTCCGCGGCGAGCTGGCGCACGAGCTCGCGTCCCATCCCGCTTGCACCGCCGGTGACGACGGCAATCTTCCCCTCGAAGTTCTGCATGGGCGGCATCGTGGCACACCGCGCCGTCGTGTCTGCAGCCGGATGCACGGCGCGGCGGGTGTCGTCCTGCCACACTCGAAGCGTGGCGTATTCGAGCGACATCCTCGACGACTTCGAGGCGATGCGACGCGGGCCGGTGTACCCCGATGTGACCGTCGAGATGGGGATGCTCGTGGAGGATCGGGCGAGCGGCTTTTGCGGCGACGTCGTGCGTTGGAGTGCGGAGGGGGTCACGCTGCAAGAGCGCGGTGGGTACGTCCGTCACTTCACGTGGAAGCCCGGCGGATTCCTGATCGAGGGTCGGCCGGTGACGCTCGTGCGGCCGGCCAAGGTGTCGACTGCGACGCAGCGCATCACGGCGTCGGGCTCGATCGCCGGCGACGGCCGGGCGCGGGTCGCCGCCGCCAGTCGCATCTGGGTCGAGGGGCGCCACGACGCCGAACTGGTGGAACACGTGTGGGGCGACGACCTGCGCGAGCTCGGGATCGTCGTCGAACCGCTCCATGGCGCCGACGATCTGGTGGCCGCCGTCGGCGCGTTCGGCCCAGGACCCGACCGGCGGCTCGGTGTCCTCCTCGACCACCTCGTCGATGGATCGAAGGAGTCGCGCATCGCCGCCGCCGTCACCTCGCCGCAGGTCCTCATCACGGGGCACCCGTTCGTCGACGTGTGGGCTGGCATCCGGCCGAAGGTCGTCGGACTCGATGCTTGGCCCGACGTGCCGCGGGTCGACGCGGCGGGCCGCCCGGTCGAGTGGAAGCAGGGGCTCTGCGCGGCGCTGGGCGTGCCGTTCGAGGGGTTCTGGCCCCGCCTGCGCAACCAGGTCAACTCCTTCGCCGACCTCCGCCCCGAGCTCGTCGGCGCTGTCGAGCGCCTGATCGACTTCGTCGCCGAATAGGCACCGGGAGGGGACGGGCCCCAGCCGTGGCTTGTTCACGCGCTGGTGGGGTAGAACCGCACCATGACGAAGATCCGGTCCAGCAGTACGAGCCGCGTGCGCGACCGTCGCGGGAGCGCCGGCGGGTCAGGCCTGTCGATCCCCGGATTCGGCGGAGCCGGTGGTGGTGGCGGCGGGCTCCCGATGGGTCTCGGCGCGGGCGGCGGCATCATCGGCTTGCTGGTCGTGGCGGCGGTGATCTTCTTGCCGCAGCTCTTCGGTGGCGATGGCTCGGACAACAGCACGAGCTTCGGCGCGGTACAGGACGAGGGCGGCGATGTCGTCTGCGAGACGGAGATGGAGCGGATCGTGTGTGGCGCGGTGGACGACGTCGTCGGCTACTGGGACGGCCAGTTCCCCGTGTCGTTCCAAGGGGCGTTCCCCGCGACCGACACGGTGTTCTTCTCCGGATCGACCGACACGGCCGGATGCGGGCGAGCGACGGCCCAGGTCGGCCCCTTCTACTGCCCCGCCGATCAGCTCGTCTACTTCGACCTCGACTTCCTCGTGCAACTCCAAGCGGAGTTCGGAGCGACGGGTGATCTCGCCGCCCAGTACATCGTCGCCCACGAGTACGGCCACCATGTGCAGAACGTGACGGGCATCGCCGACCGCGTGCGCGCCACCCAGGAGCGCTTCCCCGGCTCCGCCAACGAGATGAGCGTCGCGATGGAGTTGCAGGCCGACTGCTTCGCGGGTGCATGGGCAGCGTCGGCGGCCGAGCGCGGGCAGCTCGACCATCCCGACGAGATCGCCGAGGCACTCGACGCGGCCGAAGCGGTCGGCGACGACCGGATCATGGAGTCGGCAGGTCAGCGGGTCAACCCCGAGAACTTCACACACGGCACCGCGGCGCAACGCCGGATGTGGTTCGAGCGCGGCTTCACCACCGGCGACCCCGAACGGTGCACGACCTTCGAAGGTGGCCTCGCACCCTGATCGAGCCCACGTGCGACCGTGCCAGCGTGCGACCCAGCGAGGTTCGCCGCCGTCGCTGGGCCGCGTCGGAGCGTCAGCCGGCCAGGCCGACGACGCGTGCGGCGAGGAAGCGGTAGCCGGCATCACCGGTTCGTGCATCTTCGACCAGGGCGACGTCGGCGAGCTTCACCACGTGGGGGTCGAGGTCGACGATGGCCCGCGCCGCGATCACCTCTGGCTGTGGCCAGGGCGCGGACCGGAGTGCGTCGAGCTGGGCCGGGTCGATGAGCCGTGGAGCGCCGACGGCGGCGTAGGCCACCGCCATCGTGCGTGCGGTGTGGCCGGCGAGCGCCGTGGCATCCGCCGCATCCAGCACTTCGGCGATCGCTCGCACGGCCTGCGCGCCGGTCACGAGGTGCAGCGTCACGAAGGCGTCGGCAGTCGCGTGCGCGGCGAGTGCGAACGCGGACACGTCGTCGAGCGTCGCGTCGTCGACCGCGAGACCGTCGAGCGCATCGACGAGCTCGGGTCGCCGGGCGACCTCGTCGAGGTCGAACGTCGGACGCCACTGCCCGCCGCCAGCACGGGCGAGGTCGGCAGCCACTGCGGTGAGCCGCCGGGCGCCGTGCTGATTGTGTCCCGTGGCCGGCTCCGCGAGCGGCAGCACGTGCAACCGCCGTTCCCAGTCCAACAACGCGGCCGCAACCTGACCCTCGTGACGCGCCGCGAGGCCGTACGCCAGCCGGATGGCGGGATGGAACAGCGCCGTCCCCGGCCCGTGCAGCAGCATCGGCAGGCGGGCGCGCACGACGGTCTCGATGCCGTCACGCTGTACGTCGGCGATGACGGCGTCGAGATCGTCGCGGTCGGTGCGCGGCTCGGACTCGTTCGTGGCATGTCGGTCGAACGCGTCGGCGAGGACGCGTTCATCGGCGCCGAGCCGGTGCAGGGCGACGAGCTCCATGGCGAGATGGTTGCTGTAGACGCCGCGGAAGCTCGGCGAGAACCGCAACTCGTCGTCGAGGAGTCGATGCAGCGTCATCGCCGCGCCGTCCGCGGCACGTCGAGCAGCGGGGTGAGCGACGGGGGGATCGGCAGGGGGAGGGACGGGGTGAGCGGCGGGTGGAGCCGCCGGAGCAGGAGCGGGGTGAGCGGTCCGGGAGGTCATGTGTCCGACGGTACGACTTCAACCAAACTTGAAGTCAACATCGATCTCGGTGTCGCCACGGATTGGTTCCGCGCCAGCGTGTGGGGACTAGCGTCGAAACCATGGCACAGACGTTGAACCGCGGGCCGGTCTCCGGCACGGCGGTCAAAGCGCCGAAGAAGAAGCCGTTCCTCATCGACTTCTACTCAACGGCGGTCG
The DNA here is from genome assembly GCA_964592115.1 of uncultured Ilumatobacteraceae bacterium. Lineage (GTDB taxonomy): Bacteria > Actinomycetota > Acidimicrobiia > Acidimicrobiales > Ilumatobacteraceae > Sva-07. Next base: position 357 of record CAZQCP010000194.1, on the reverse strand, counting down.
GCAAGAAGTACGTCATGGCGATCACCGGCCTCATCGGCATCGGGTTCGTCGTCTCGCACATGATCGGCAACCTCAAGGTGTACCTCGGGGTCATCGAGCACGGCGGCGCGCAGGTCTACGACATCGACATCTACGGCGAGTTCCTGCGCGAGATCCTCGTGCCGATCCTGCCGCGCACGTACTTCTTGTGGATCATGCGCCTCGTGTTGATCGGCGCCGTGCTGTTGCACATCCACGCCGCCTACTCGCTGACGGTGATGAACCGCAAGGCCCGTCCGGTGAAGTACCAGTCGGCACGCGACTACGAGGTCGCCAACTTCGCCAGCCGCACGATGCGCTGGACCGGCATCATCGTCG
>CAZQCP010000193.1:2082-4524 GCA_964592115.1 uncultured Ilumatobacteraceae bacterium | reverse complement strand
CCGGATGCAATCAGATGAGTGCTCGGCGCTCGGAGATCCGCAGGGCGACGTAGCCGGGGATCGTCGGGAACCAGTAGTTGATCAACCGGAAGAGGAGCACAGCCGCCCACGCCGTCGCGTCGTCGACACCGGCGTTCGTGAGCACGAACACGAGTGCCGCCTCGATCGCGCCGACACCACCGGGAGTCGGCACCGTCGATGCCACGGTGTTGGCGAGCATGTAGAGCGCGCCGAGCGTCGCGAACGACAGATCGATGTCGAACGCCCGGCACGCACTCACGAAGGCGACGATCGTGCACATCTTGCCGAGCGCCGCGCCGCCGAACAGCAGACCGAGCTTCGACGGTCGGCGGGCGAGCTCGCCGAAGTCGCGTTTGATCTTGGCCAACGTGGACCGAACGAAGCCGACGAGCCAGCGCCGGAACTTCGGTGTGAGCGCGATCACCAGCGCCGCCACCACGATCGCCCCGACGAACACGAACACGAGCGTCAGGTCGGCCCCACCTGAATCGTCACCGCCGGTAAGACCCTCGGTGGCGTCACTGCTGCTCCACAGGAGGAACAGCGCGAGGTAGACGACCTGCACGACACCACTGGCCGCCGACGTCAACCCGATCGCCGCCGCGGCCACCGTGCCGTCCGTACCTCCCTTTTGGAGGTAGCGGATGCGCATCGCCATGCCGCCGGCATTCATGGGGGTGAATCGGTTGAGGAACGACTGGCCGAACATGACGACCGTCGCCTCGCCGAGCGCGATCGGCCTCACCACGCAGCCGGACAGCGACATCGCCCCACCGACGGTGCCGAGCAGCGTCGCCACCAGCACCGGGATCATCCACCGCCAGTCGGCACCACGCATCGCCTCGGTGATGTCGGCCCAGTTGCCGAAGATCGACAAGAGGAAGTAGCCGAGGACGGCGAAGCCGACCCACGAGATGACCTTGGCGATGCTGATCCGCTCCAGCTCGGCAAGCTCGACCGCCTCGACACCGAGTCGCTCCTGGAGCCCGGTACGCAACTCGTCGATGAGCTGCTTGCGCTGCTTGCCGAGCAGCTTCGACGCGTGAGCGGGCAGTGCCGGGATCTGTACGTAGGCCAGCGCCGCGGCCAGCTGATCGCGATCGACGTTGCGGGTCGCGGCATCGAGTGCCCGATCGACGCCGACGACCACGGCGGTCGCCACGAGCAGTTCGACCCGGTCGATCGACCGGGCATCGACCGTCGACGCGAGCAACATCGTGTCGAGTCCGGTGAAGGTCACCTCGTCGCCGTCGACGACGATGTTCCCAGCCGACAGCGAGCGGTGGGCGATCCGGGCGCGATGCAAGAGCCCCAGCTGGGCCCAGGCGTCGTCGAGTGCGGCATCACGGACATCGCCGCCGCCAAGTTCGCCGAGCGGTCGACCGGCCGGGGTCTCGGTGACATAGACCGCGCTGTCGCCCTCGGAGGGAACGACGGCGAGAACGTCAGGCACGCGCGCTCCCGTGCGTTGCGCCAGCGAGGTCACCATCGCGACGTAGGCGGCGCGTTGGCGCGGCCGAGCCGAGATGGTCTGCTCATCGACATCGCGCACGCGGATCGAGCGGACGACACGGGAGAACAGCTCGGCGTCACGATCGTCACGGTCGAGGTAGGTCACGTCGACCGATCGACCGCCGGACGTGCCGTGATACGTGCGCACGCCCCGCGCAGCCGCCTCGTCGGCGAGATCGTCGACGTCGAACGCACCGGTCGCGAGGGCCGCCCGCAGCGTGGCCGAGCCGGGGCGGCGTTGCGGTGAACCGAACGCCACGAGCACCGCCGATCCGATCGACGCGCCGAGCGCGTAGGTCACCGCGATGCTCACCGGTGCCTGCGTCGAGCTGAGCACGCGAACGATCGCACACACGCCGACCGCCGTCCACACCACACCGCGCCAGCGCCCGACGATCAGCGGTGACGCCGCCGTCGCGCCGGCGACGAGCGCGGCGAGGTACGACGCCGACGGGAAGTCGGTGGGGATGAACGAGCTCGACGGCAAATCGGTGATCGATGTCGGCGGTGCCGCGCGGTTCAACCAGTCGGTCAGGAGCGCCATGACGGCGGCGCCCAGCACACCGGCACCGACGACGAGCGCGGTTGCAGCCCGCGTTCGCCGCACCAAGAGCCAGGTCACGAGCACGATCGGCACGATGAGGATCGACAGCTGAGCGATGCTGACCAGCCCGTATCGCACGGCGGCGGGCATCTGGTTGAACAAGCGGACGAGATCTGCCGAGGCGCGGGTCAGCGCATTCGGGAACGCCGCGGTGAGGATCAAGATCAGCGCGAGGAGTGCCAGGCGCGTGACGAGCCGGGCGACGTCGACCGGGTGCCGCTGCCAGTCGCGACGATCAGACTCGCGCAGCAACGCTGCGGGCTGCTCGGCGATGACCGTCACGGCGCACAGCATGCCCGATCGAC
>CAZQCP010000193.1:0-1982 GCA_964592115.1 uncultured Ilumatobacteraceae bacterium | reverse complement strand
TCAGGAACGGAGCAGGGCGTCGAGGGCGCGATCGACATCGGCGGACGACGTGTAGTGCACCGCGGACAACCGCACCACGCCGCGATCAGGGTCGACACCGAGACCGTCGAGCACCCGTGCCGCGTAGTAGTGACCGGCGCTGGTCTGGACGCCGCGGGCCACGAGGGTGGCGGCGACATCGGCCGGTTCGGCGGCGAGCGGCACGAAGGCCACGGTCGGGCAGCGATGCCCGCGATCGCCGAGCGTCGCCGGACCGAGCAACCGCACGTCGTCGCGCCCCGACAGTGCGTCGAGCAGGCGCGGCGTCAACGTGTCCTCGTGATCGCGCCACAACGCTCCGACGGCGCGCGTCGCGGCGTACAGGTCGTCGGTCGGTTGGCCGCCGTGGTGGCGGTGCAACAGTTCGACGTAGTCGAGCACCGCATCGGCGGCAGCCACCTGGGCGTGGTCCGGACCGGCCGGGTTGAGCCGCTTGTCGGCCACGCCGTCGTTGAAGTAGTGGCTCTGGTTCGGCAGCTCGGCCATCAACCCGGAACGCACGACCATCAGCCCCTGGTGCACCGAGTACGTCTTGTACAGGCTGAACAGGTACACGTCAGCCCCGATCGCGCCGACGTCGGGCAGCGTGTGGGGAGCGAACGAGACCCCGTCGACCACGAGGCGTGCGCCGACGCCGTGAACGAGACGAGCGACAGCGGTGACATCGTTCTCCTGCCCGATGATGTTCGACGCGTGCGGCATCGTCACGAGGGCCGTCCTCTCGGACAGCAACGACTCCAGCACGGCGACGTCGAGCAATCCCGACACCGGATCGGTGCGCCACTCACGCACCACGCACCCGACGCGCTCCGCCGCCCGGCGGATGGCGCCGGTGTTGGCCTCGTGGTCCTGGTTCGTCACGATGACCTCGTCGGTCGGTCGCAGCGTCGCCTCGAACGCGTGGGCGAGCACGTAGGTGTTCGCCGACGTCGACGGTCCGAAGACCACCTCGCGCCCGTCGACGCCCAGCGCGTCGGCCCACCGCTGCCGCGAGCGGTCCATCGCCGCGCCCGCTTGCGCCGACGCGGTGAACTCGCTGTAAGGCTGCACCTTCAGACGCGTGTAGTGATCGGTCAGCGCCTCGATCGTCTGCCGGCAGGCGTACGAGCCGCCGGCGTTCTCGAAGAACGACTGGCCGGCGTTGATCGGCTCGGTGAACGCGGGGAACTGTGAGCGGACGAAGTCGATGTCGAGCGACGAGGCGTGGTCGAGTGGCACCGGGTCACGCTACCGAGCGTGCAAGATGGGCCCGTGACCACCACCGAGCCCGACTCGATCGATCAGCTGCCGACGCCCGCACTCGTCATCGATCGCGCCAACCTCGACGCCAACCTGGCGGCGATGGATGCCGTGCTGCCCGGCCCGCGTCTGCGTCCCCACGTGAAGGCGTTCAAGTGCACGACCCTCGCCCGTCGTCTCGTCGACGACGGCCACCGCGCGCTGTGTGCGGCGACGCCGCGCGAGATCGAAGGCCTCGCCGCGGCCGGGCTCGGCGACGACTTGCTGTTGGCGAACGAGACGCTCGACACGGAACGTCTCGGTGCGCTCGCCGACACCGCCGCGATCACGGTCGCGATCGACTCCGAGGCGACGCTGGCGGCAGCCGTCCGTGGTGGCGTGCGCGCGGTGCTCATCGACGTCGACGTCGGCCTGCCGCGGTGCGGTTGCGACCCCGACGACGCCGGACGCCTCGCGGACGCCGCCCGCCGCGCCGGTCTCGAGGTGCGTGGGGTGATGGGCTACGAGGGTCATCTGATGATGGTCCACGACGTCGCCCGCAAGCGGGAGAAGGTCGACGAGGCGATGGCCATCCTGCTCCGAGCGCACGGTGAGGTCGGTGGCGACATCGTGTCGGGAGGTGGCACGGGCACGTTCGACGTCAACACGTGGTGCACCGAGATCCAGGCCGGGTCGTACACGTTGATGGACACGCAGTACGCCGA
>CAZQCP010000192.1:3601-4530 GCA_964592115.1 uncultured Ilumatobacteraceae bacterium | reverse complement strand
GGACGATGTGGTGCGAGAAGCCGACGTACGTGCAGCTCGACTTCTTCGTCGACGCACTGGCGCAGCGGGCACAGCAAGATCCCTCGCTCGCCGAGCGGCCCGAGTTTGCCGCCGTCCTCAGCGGCGACATGGCCGCGGTCGGCGAGATCGGATTGGAGAAGGTCGCCGGCGCGCTCACCGCGCTCTTCGACGGCCAGACGCCGATCGAGTTCAGTGCCGCGGTCGACGACTTCCTCAGTCGCTTCCGGCATCGCACGCTCGACGTCGGACTCGACGGCGTGATCTATCAACCGATGCTCGAGCTGCTCGACGAGTTGCGCGCCTGCGACTTCACGATCGGCATCGTGACCGGAGGTGGCACCGAGTTCGTGCGCCAGGTCAGCAAGCGCTGCTATGGCGTCGAGCCCGGGATGGTCGTCGGCACGTTGATCGGTTACACGTTCGACCGCGACGACGACGGTCATCCGGTCGTACGTCGATCGACGGCGCATCTCGGCACCGCCAACGAGGGTGGGGCGAAGGTCGAGCACATCCAGTCGCAGATCGGGCGCGCCCCGTTGCTCGCGGTCGGAAACTCGAGTGGCGATCGCGAGATGCTCGAGTGGGCGCAGGCGAACCCTCACGGCGGACTTGCTGTGCTCGTGAACCACGACGACGCTGAGCGGGAGTTCGCCTACGAGGGCGCGGCGGCGACGTTCGAAGATGACGAGCCGATCACGACCGTCGCAGATCGCCTCGGTTGGATCGTCGTCAGCATGCAGAACGACTGGGATCCGGTCTTCCCCGCCCACTGATCACGTCCGATAGCTGCCGGTCGGTGACTGGTGACCGATCGCTGGTGACCGATCGCTGGTGACCGATCGCTGGCGGCCGGTTGCTGCACGTTGATGGCTGGCCACTGGTGGTGCGCCGCCGGCCCATGCCCGGGG
>CAZQCP010000192.1:0-3591 GCA_964592115.1 uncultured Ilumatobacteraceae bacterium | reverse complement strand
CTCGACGGCGGCGGCAAGACGAACGCGCGAATGTCGAGGGTGCGCACCACCAGTGGCCAGCCAGCCCATGCCCGGGAGATCGGGGGACCGGGGGGGACCGGGGGGGACCGGGGGGGGACCGGGGGATCGGGGGAACCGGGAACCGGGGACCGGGGACCGGGGACCGGGGCGGCGTGAGGATCTGGATCCGTGGGAGGGTCAGATGTCGTCGAAGGTGCCGTGGCGGCCGGCGCCGGCGGCGAAGCGTGCCGCGCCAGCGACACCATCGGCGCGCAGCGAGGTGAGGCCGAGCTCGAACTCGCGGGCCAACGCCGCAGCTTCGCTCGGTGCGCCCCACTGCTCGCGGGCGGACTGGCGATCGTTGCGCATGCACTCCTGGGGCATGCGGGCAATCTCCTTGGCGAGCGCGATCGCCTCGCCACGAGCACTGCCCGGGGCGACGACCCGGTTGGCGAGCCCGATCGCCAACGCTTCGCGTGCGTCGACGGCACGGCCGGTGAGGATCAGATCCATGGCGCGACTGTGGCCGATCAGGCGCGGGAGACGAACCGTGCCGCCGTCGATCAGCGGCACGCCCCAACGTCGGCAGAAGACCCCGAACACCGCGGTCTCGTCGGCGACGCGCAGGTCACACCATGCGGCGAGCTCGAGGCCGCCGGCGACAGCGTGTCCGTGGATCGCGGCGATCACAGGTTTGCGGAGATCCATCCGGGTGACCCCCATCGGACCGTCGCCGGTCGGTGACACGCGATTCGCGGCGGGCGTACCGACCGCTTTCAAGTTGGCGCCGGCGCAGAACGACGGGCCGTTGCCCGCGAGGACGGCGACGGGGGAGTCGGCCGCCTCGAATGCTCTGAACGCGTCGGCCAGCTCGGCGGCCATGGCTCCGTCGACGGCGTTGTGCCGCTCGGGTCGATTCATCGTGACGATCGTGATGTCGTCGTCGTGCTCGATGGTGATGTCGTTCATCGGCGTTGTCCTCTCACACAGCCAGCATTGCCGTTGTGGCGCACGGCCTGTGCCACGAGGCGCATGGCGCGTGCCACAGGGAGCATGGAACACGGCGCGCCAGGCTCCGAGCCCGACGCGGTGGACCGTGCCCGGAGGCGTGCGGCCCACCCGATCCTGACACGTCCGAGAGTGTTCAGTGTGCGTGGACGGCGTGCCGCTGTTGGGGCCGGCGGGTCGGTGGGCGGTCGATCGTGGTGCCGGTGTGGTGGACGGTGCCGTCGGGTCGGGTCCAGGTAGCGACCCGGTCGGGCGTCATCGTGAGGCTCCAGCCGCCCTCGTGCACCAGGTGATGGTGCCGTTCGCACAGCGGGAGGAGATTTTCGATGTCCGTGAGGCCCGTGTCTCGGGTCCACCATCTGATGTGGTGGGCGCGGGTCTGGGAGAACGGCACGGTGCAGCCGGGATGCCCGCAGGTGCGATGCATCGCCCGCAGCGCTCGGCGTTGGTCGCGGTTGGCCGTCCGTTTCGAGCGCCCGACGTCGAGCGCTTGGCCATGGCCGTCGAGCACGACCGGAATGATCTCGGCGTCGCAACACAATCGGCGCACGGTCGACACCGGGACGGAGATCCCATCGACGGTCTCGCAGATGGAGTGGTCGTGCAGGCCGTCGAGCAACGTGGCGAGGTCGATGAGCACGGTCACCTCGGGTACTCGTGCGTCGATCCGAGCGTTCGTCCGCTCGCTCGCCGCGGGATCGTCGACGTCGTCGACCCCGTCCATGTCGCCCACGGCGTGCGTCTCGTCCGTGTCGCACGTGCAGTTGGCATCCTCGGCGATCACGCCACCGGTGATGGCGGCGATGAACGCGTCGACCTGCAGCTGGTCCCACAGGGTGCCGGCGTTGCCGTCGACTTGGCGTCGCTGAGCGATGGCGTGATCCAAGGCCGCCTGCAAGGTGGCGTCGCGGACCGGATCGAGAGCGAGGTGGGTGTGGTGCATCCCATCGATCTGGTCGACCCAGCGACGGATCGATGAGTTGCGTCGTTGGCGGTCCAACTCGTCGGCATCGTTCGTGGCGCTGGCAGCGACGATGGACCGGGCCAACTCACGACAGCGGCGGATGAACTGATCGACCGATTCGCGACGGGCGCAGTCCAACAGTTCAGCTTCATGGAGGCTGAACTCAGCGCGCAACGAGGGTTCGAGGCGGCGCGTGGCGTTGGCGATCGCATCCAGGTGGCCGGCGGACACGTCACCTTGGGTGAGTGAGTCTTCGAACCCGGTCATCGCGTCGGCGACCGTCTCGCGATCACCGACGGCCGAGGAGTCTTTCGACGACCGGTTGCCGCATCGACCCAGGAGTGACTCGGCAGGTTCGGAACGTCCAGCAGCAGCGAGCTCACGGCCTCGCCGCGTGCATCGCAGGTCGAACGAATCCAGCCAGCCCCGGACACGTGCTGCGGTGGCGACGAACTCGGCGAGATCGTCGCGTTCGGCAACGCCTGGGTCGGCGTGCACCAACCGCTCGAGGTGTTCGAGCACGGTGGGCATGGGTTCCTCCTTTCAACAAGTGATTGAAACGGAGGGGGAGTCGGTACGCACAACAGTACTACTGAACCCTCACGGATGCAACACCAGTACGAGATAATTCTGCACATGCGCGGCCGACCGCGCCGGATCTGGTTTGATCGACGTCGTGCTCCGTGATTGGCTCCACGTCGGTGACCCTCGTCGAGACGGCGATGACATCGATCCCCGGTTCAGCTACGCCAACGAGCGCACGTTTCTCGCCTGGAACCGCACCGCCCTCGCGCTGATCGGTGTCGGCCTCGCGGTCGCGAACCTGCTTCCGCCATTCGAGTTCGCATGGGGCCGGCGGATGATCGCGCTCCCCCTCATCATCCTCGGTGGCGCGGTCGCCATCTTGTCGCTGCGGGAGTGGGCCGTGAACGAGCGGGCGATGCGCCGCAATGAGCGACTGCCGGGTTCCAAGCTCCCGGTCGTCCTCGCGATCGTGGTCGGCGCTGTCGGCGTGCTGGCCGCGATCGTGAGCCTGCTCGGAGCCACCGAATGACCGATCACGACGACGATGACCTCGGCGATGACAGCGACGACGACGTCGGTCTCGCCGCGGAGCGCACAACGCTCGCGTGGCGGCGCAGCGGGGTGTCGGTCATCGCCGTCGGTGTGGCCGTGGCACGCGGGATCCCGGTCCACGACGACATCCCCGCGCGACCCATGCTCGGCCTGATGATCGTCCTGCTCGGTGCGTTCGTGTTCGCCGTGAGCAGCGTCCAAGCGGGACGGCGGGCCGCCCGTCGCGGAACGACTCGTCCCGTTGCCTGTCTCGCGGACCTCTGGCCGGTCACCGCGGCGACCGCGTTCGCCGCCGTCGGCTCGATGGTCGTCGTGTTGCTCGCGTGAGCGCCTCGACCCCCAGACGCCGCCGCCCCGATCCGACCCGACCTGATCCGACCCGACCTGACCCGACCCGACCTGACCTGATCCGCCCTGATCCGACCCGACTGACCCGATCTCGGTAGGAACTGTCCCGGCGTCCGAGACGAGATCGACCGAGATCGACCGAGATCGACCGAGATCGACCGAGATTGACCGAGATTGACCGAGATTGACCGAGA
>CAZQCP010000191.1:0-4542 GCA_964592115.1 uncultured Ilumatobacteraceae bacterium | reverse complement strand
ACGCCGACGAGCGAGTCGAGCAGGTGCTGATCGTGACACCCGACAAGGACCTCGGACAGTGCGTCCGCGGGCGCCGGGTGGTGCAGTTCGATCGCCGCAAGCGGGAGATCATCGACGACGAGGGCGTGCGGGCGAAGTTCGGCATCGGGCCGGAGTCGATCGCCGACTACCTCGGCCTGGTGGGCGACACCGCCGATGGATTCCCCGGGCTGCCCGGCTGGGGCGCGAAGAGCGCGTCAGCGGTGCTGGCTCGATACAAGCACCTGGAAGACATCCCGGCAGCAGCCGGACAGTGGGACGTGCCCGGCCTGCGCGGGGCGGCCAAGCTGTCGGCGACGCTGCAAGCCCAGATGGCCGACGCGCTCCTCTTCCGCACGATCGCCACGGTGGTCACCGACATCGACGTCGGCACCGTCGACGACTGGCGCTGGACCGGCCCGACCGCCGCGTTCCCCGACGTGTGCGCCGAACTCGGTGCCCCCCGCCTCGCCGCCTACGCCACCCGCCTCGCCCCCTGATCGCGCCGTGGGGCAGATTGCATCTGGGGTCAGACACCACATGCAACTGCGCACCAGCGGCAGGCCGGCTCACGTGATGTGTGCTGTTGCATGTGGTGTCTGACCCCAGATGCAATCCCCAGACGCAATCGCCGTCGACTGAGGTGATGACCAGGCGATCTGCGGCACACGAGCGATGCCGTTGAAGGCTGCTCCATTCCTGGCCTGACCTGGTTCACGGGCGCCCGTTGCACAGGACCCGGTCACCACCTCACTCGACGGCGAAGTTGCCTCACCTTACCGTCGACCGCGGACCATCGGTCCAGTCCGGCTGGGCCTCGCCACGCCACCCCCACTACCGTGGCGCGCACAACCAAGACACTCTGCGGGGTTGGGTGAAAGTCCCGACCGGCGGTTACAGCCCGCGAGCCCGACACCACAGCACTCGATGTGGCGTCGGGCCGACCCGGTGGAACTCCGGGGCCGACGGTCACAGTCCGGATGGGAGCAGGGTGATGTCAGCTCCATCGGTCGCGCCTGCCTGGCTCGACCGCTGGTCGGCGTTGCCGTGCTCGCGCATCCCGCGACGACACAGGAGCGACGCCATGCACAACCACACCCCCACCGCCCACCAGCAGGGCGGCGCCTGATGTTCACCGGCATCGTCGAAGAGCTCGGCCGGATCGAGCGGTTCGCCGACGGTCGTCTTCGTGTTGCGGCGACGACGGTGATCGAGGACACGAAGCTCGGCGATTCGATCGCCGTCAACGGTTGCTGTCTCACGGTGGTGGATCTGGGTGAGGGTTGGTGGGAAGCGGATGTGTCCGATGAGACCGTGAGCCGGACGAGCCTGGCGACCGCGCAGACGGGCGATCAGGTGAACCTGGAGCGGGCGGCGCGGCTCGGGGATCGCATTGGCGGTCATCTCGTGCAGGGTCACGTCGACGGTGTTGGTGAGATCGTTGATCCGGTGCCGGATCTGCGGGTGAAGGTGCCCGCGTCGGCGTTGCCGTATCTGGTGGAGAAGGGTTCGGTGACCGTCGATGGTGTGAGTCTGACGGTGGTGGAGCCGCTCGATGACGGGTTCACGGTGGCGATCATCCCGCACACATCCGCGGTGACGACGCTCGGCGCCCGGCGGCCGGGAGATCTCGTGAACATCGAAGTGGATGTGATCGCCAAGTACGTCGAACGGCTGGCCACGCCCTACATCGAAACGGCACGGAGCACACGATGACCGACTCGACCACACTCATGGCGACCGACGCGTCCGCGGCGTCGTTGTTCGATCCGATCGAAGATGCGATCGCCGCGATCGGTCGTGGGGAGATCGTGGTGGTCGCCGACGACGAGGACCGCGAGAACGAGGGTGACCTGATCATGGCCGCCGACTTGGCGACGCCCGATGCGATCGCGTTCTTCGTGCGCCACACGTCGGGTGTGATCTGTGCGGCGTTGCCTGGCGAGCGTTGTGACGAGCTGCAGTTGCCGTTGATGGTGCCACCGACGGGCAACACCGAAGCGCAAGGCACGGCGTTCACCGTCACCGTCGACCTCGCCGCGGGGACGACGACGGGGATCTCGGCCGCCGATCGCGCCCTCACCTTGCGGGCCTTGGCCGACGGGGGTGTGGGGCCGGGTGCGTTCAATCGTCCCGGCCACATCTTCCCGCTGCGTGCCCGGCCGGGCGGCGCGCTCAAACGCGCCGGCCACACCGAAGCCGCGGTCGACCTCGCCCGTCTCGCCGGGCGCGCGCCCGTGGGCGTGTTGTGCGAGGTCGTGTTGGAGTCCGGTGGGATGGCCCGCGTTCCCGAACTGCGAGCGTTCGCGGACGACCACGGCTTGTTGTTGGTGTCGATCGCCGATCTGATCCGTTACCGGCGACGCAACGAGAAGCTCGTCACCCGCACCGCCACCACCCGTGTCCCCACCGAATGGGGCGACTTCGCCTGCTACGCGTTCGAAAGCGTCATCGACGGCGGCGACACCCACCTCGCCTACGTGCTCGGTGACGTCGCCGGAGTCGACGATGTGTTGGTGCGGATGCACAGCGAGTGCATCACCGGTGACGTGTTCGCCAGCACCGGCTGCGACTGCCGCGACCGGCTCCACGCAGCCATGCGCACCATCCAAACCGAAGGCCGCGGCGTCGTCGTCTACCTGCGCGGCCAGGAAGGTCACGGCCTCGGTCTCACCCACACCGTGCCCATCTACGAACTCGACGAGACCGCCACCGGCACGCCTGCTCCAGCTCTGCCGCCGGTCGATCGCCGCGAGTACGGCGTCGGCGCCCAGATCCTCGCCGACCTCGGCCTCGGCCGGATCCGCCTGCTCACCAACAACCCCGCCCGCTACGGCGGCCTCGAAGGCTACGGACTCACCATCACCGACCGGGTCCCCCTCGACGTGCCCCACCATCACCAGCACCACGACCGCCACGACGGCCAGACCCACGACGATCTGGAGACCACACGATGACGACCTTCAACGGACACGCCGATGGGGCCGGCCTGCGTTTCGTCCTCGTGTGCAGCCGATTCAACGACCTCATCGTCGACCGCCTCGCAACCGGAGCACGCGGTGTGCTCGTGCGACACGGCGTTGCCGACGACGCCATCGACACCGTGTGGGTGCCGGGCGCACTCGAGATCGCCCTCGCCGCCAAAGCCCTCGCCGACACCGGCCGCTACGACGGCATCGTCGCCCTCGGAGCAGTCATGCGCGGCGACACCTACCACTTCGAAGTCGTCGCCAACCAGAGCGCAGCCGGGCTCACCCGCGTCGGCCTCGACACCGGCATCGTCGTCACGAACGGCATCCTCACCGTCGACACGATGGACCAAGCACTCGCCCGCGCCGGCAGCAAAGCAGGCAACAAGGGCACCGACGCCGCGCTCGCCGCACTCGAAACCATCAACGTCCTCCGCGCCGCCACCGGCTGAGGGCCGATAGTCTCGTCGCTCCCGGGAGGGATGCGAGAGCGGCCGAATCGGCACGCTTGGAAAGCGTGTGAAGGGAGACCTTCCGTGGGTTCGAATCCCACTCCCTCCGCCATGTCGCCCGATGAAGCCGGCGATGGCGCTCCGATCACCGCGGCAGCGGCGATGGCGCTCGCCCTCGACGAGGCGCGGGCGGCGATCGTTCACGATGACGTGCCGGTCGGTGCGGTCGTCGTCCACGCCGGTCGGGTCATTGCCGCTCGCCACAACGAACGCGAGCTGACGGACGATCCGAGCGCTCACGCCGAGATCCTCGCGATGCGCGACGCGGCGGCCGCGCTCGGCCAATGGCGCCTCGACGAGTGCACGTTGTACGTCACGCTCGAACCGTGCGCGATGTGCGCGGGAGCAGCCGTCAACGCCCGCCTCGGCGAGCTCGTCTACGCGGCGACCGACCCGAAGGCGGGTGCCGTCGACAGCCACTTCCGGCTGGCGGACGGCGACGTGCTCAACCACCGCGTGGCGGTGTCGAGCGGGCTGTGCGCCGACGAAGCCGGCGAGTTGCTCCGGACGTTCTTCCGCGCCCGCCGCTGAACATTCGCGCCGATCGGATTGCATCCGGGGTCAGACACCAAATGCAACCCGGCACACGGTGGAGACCGACACCACGGATCGTCTCCGTTGCATTTGGTGTCTGACCCCGGATGCAATCTGTGTCGCTCAGCGGTCCACCGTGTGCGGCGATTGCATTTGGTGTCTGACCCCGGATGCAATCTGGGTGGCTCAGCGGTCCTTGCGGCGCAGGCTGCCGATCAGGCGGCGCAGCGCAGACTTGCGCTCGTCGTCGCCACCGGAGCCGTGCTCGTCGTCGACGAACACGACCGATGCCACGCCGGCCTCCGGCAGCGACGGCGACACCGCATCGGTGTCGTCCGAATCGTTCACGTCGGTGATGACCGTGTCGGCCACGGCTTCGACCGTTGCGCCGTCGAGTGCCTCGGCGGCGTAGTCGGCTTCGACCTGGGCGTAGATCACCTCGGCGCGCATGTCCAGCGTGGGAGGGGCGAACCCGCCGAATGCAGGCGCCTGCTCGGGGGCGACTTCCG
>CAZQCP010000190.1:0-4543 GCA_964592115.1 uncultured Ilumatobacteraceae bacterium | reverse complement strand
CCGATCTCGGTCGAGATGGTCCCGAAAGGCGGGACCAATCCGACCGAGATCGATGGGCTGACCGCGCGAGGAGTACCTTCCGCGAGATGACGGCGACGCCGAATGCTGAGCGCGACGCGGTGCGCGACGAGGCGGGGGCGTGGGTGCGCGAGCACTGGGATCCGTCGCTGTCGTTGCGGGCGTGGCGCGAGCTGCTCGTGGAGTCGGGTTGGGCCGTTCCGTCGTGGCCACGACAGTGGTTCGGGCGCGGGCTGCCTGCCTGGGCCGACGACGTGGTACGTCGCGAGATCCAACGCTGCGGCGCGGTCGCCACGGTGCCCGCCGGTCTCGCCGGGCCGACGATCCTCGAGCAGGGTCCCGACCACGTGAGAGCGCGGTTCCTGCGGCCGCTGCTGACCGGCGAGGAGGTGTGGTGCCAGCTGTTCAGCGAGCCGGTGGCTGGCTCCGACCTCGCCGGGCTGGCCACCACCGCGGTGCTCGACGGCGACGAGTGGGTGCTGAACGGGCAGAAGGTGTGGAACACGAGCGCCCACCATGCCGACCTCGGCATGCTGCTGGCGCGGACCGACTGGGGGGCACCGAAGCACCAAGGGATCACGTACTTCGTGCTCCCGATGCACCAACCAGGGGTGGAGGTTCGCCCGCTGCGGCAGATGAACTTCCACTCGTCGTTCAACGAGGTGTTCCTCACCGATGCCCGCATCCCGCGCGACTGGGTGGTCGGCGAGGTGCATCAGGGATGGGCGGCGGCGCTCGCCACGCTGGCTCACGAACGCCACTTCGGTGCACTGCGCGGCGCGCGCCTCGACGGCATCGACACCGGGCTGGCGCTCGACGAGGCGCGGGCCGAAGCAGCCGAATCGGCCAAGGTCTATTCGTGGTACCCGCAGCGTGCGGGCCGACCGGATCTCGCCGCCGACTTCGCCCGCGGTGCGGGTCGGGCGCGCGACCCGCTGGTGCGCCAGGAGATCGCCCGGCTCGTGTCGATGCAGCGCGTCGGCGACTGGACCGCCGAGCGGGCCAAGGCAGCCCGTGCCGTCGGGCGGCCGCCCGGTCCGGAGGGTTCGATCGGCAAGTTGGCGCTGAGCAACGTCGCTCGCCAGGCGGCCCGGGTGCACACGCTGGTCGGTGGCACGTCGGGCCTGCTCGCCGGTGACGATCCGGCGGCGCCGTTCGACGGGATCATCGCCGAGGTCCTGATCTCGGTGCCCGCTCAGTCGATCGCCGGCGGCACCGACGAGATCCAGCGCAACATCATCGGCGAGCGGGCACTCGGCTTGCCGCGGGAACCAGACCCGTCCAAGGGCGCCCCGTACCGCGACGTCCGCAACCGCTGACTCGCGTCGATCTCGGTCGGAATCGTCCCGGTTGGCGGGATGATCGCGCCCGAGATCGCTCGGGCTGAGCGGCACGCTGGCATTGGGATGTCGCGACGGCGTCGGCTATGGTCGCCGCCTGGAGTGCCGGGAAGTCTGGTCGGCGACCGTCATTGTCGACCCCTGAGGAGCCCCCGATGGACACCCCGATGCGCACATCCACTTCCCATGTCGGTCGAATCTCGACCGGGCGATCGTCGCTGGTGGAGGTCTGACGATGGATGCTGTTCCCTACCTAGCCGCGCTGTCCGCGATCGCCGGCCTCGGTTTGGCCGCCTACTTCTACTTCGCGGTCACCGCGGCGTCGCCTGGCAACGCCCGGATGGTCGAACTGATGGAGGCCATCCAGTCCGGTGCATCGGCGTTCTTGCGCCGCGAGTACCGCTGGGTCTCCGTGTTCGTCGTCGCGATGGCCGTGCTGATCTTCGTGCTCCTCGACTACGGGCGCCCGTGGGGAGCCATCGCCTACGTCACCGGCGCGTTCTTGTCGGCGCTCGCCGGGTTCATCGGCATGACGATCGCCACGAAGGCCAACGCTCGCACGACCAACGCGGCGATCGAGGGCGCCCACAAGGCACTCCCGCTGGCGTTCCGCGGCGGCGCTGTGATGGGGTTCACCGTCGCCGGCCTGGCGCTGTTCGGCTTGTCGCTCAGCTACCTCGTGTTCGCCGTGTGGCTCGAAGTGGACAAGCCGTTCGAGGTCGTGACCGCGTTCGGGCTCGGCGCTTCGTCGATCGCGCTGTTCAGTCGCGTCGGTGGCGGCATCTACACGAAGGCCGCCGACGTCGGCGCCGACCTGGTCGGCAAGGTGGAGGCGGGCATCCCCGAAGACGATCCGCGCAACCCGGCCACGATCGCTGACAACGTCGGCGACAACGTCGGCGACGTCGCCGGCATGGGTGCCGACCTGTTCGAGAGCTACGCCGGGGCGATCATCGCCCCGATCGCGCTCGCTGCGTTCCTCCCCGGCATCACCCTCGACGTGACGCCGGAGTTCTTCGTGTTCCCGCTGGCGGTCGCGGCGATCGGCATGGTCGCCTCGATCGTCGGTGCGTTCACCGTTCGCGCCGGCGACAGCCTCGAACACAGCCAGCTCGCGTCGGCACTGCATCGCGGCACGAACGTGGCGATGGCGATCACGGTGGTCGGCGTCGTCGCGCTCGGGTACGTGTTCTTCGACGGCCTCGAAGGCGTCGACAAGTGGTGGGGGCTGTCGGTCGCCGTCGTTGGCGGCCTGCTCGTGGGCTTCGCCATCGGCAAGGTCGCCGAGTACTGGACGAGCAGCGACTACGCGCCGGTCAAGCAGATCGCCAAGCAGGCCGAGACCGGCCCCGCGACCACGGTGCTGTCGGGCATCTCGGCCGGCAAGATCTCCGTCGGCGCCTCCGTCCTGCTCGTCGTGCTCGGCACCGGCATCGCCTACTGGGGCGGCGAGCAGCTCGGCGACGGGCTCGGCATCTACGGCATCGCCGTTGCGGCGATCGGCATGCTCGCCACGACGGGCGTCGTCATCGCCGTCGATGCCTACGGCCCGATCGCGGACAACGCCGGCGGCATCGCCGAGATGGCTGGTCTCGATCCCAAGGTCCGCGAGGTCACCGACTCGCTCGACGCACTCGGCAACACGACCGCCGCGGTCGCCAAGGGGTTCGCCGTCGGCTCGGCTGCCCTCACCGCGCTGGCGCTGTTCAAGGCGTTCGAGGCGTCACTGTTGAGCGAGGGCACCGCGCTCGTGCTCGACGTCGGTCAGGTCGACGTGTTCATCGGCCTGTTCCTCGGCGCCATGGTGCCGTTCGTGTTCGCCGCGCTGACGATCGACGCCGTCGGTCGTGCGGCCAACCAGATGATCGAGGAGGTACGCCGCCAGTTCCGCGAGATCCCGGGGCTGCGCGAAGGTCACCCCGATGCCGTGCCCGACTACGCCCGCTGTGTCGACATCTCGACATCGGCGGCGCTGCGCGAGATGGTCATCCCCGGCGGACTCGCCGTCGTCGTACCGCTCGTGATCGGGTTCATCGACGTCGACACGCTCGGTGGCTTCCTGGCAGGTGCGCTCGTGGTGGGCTTTTGCCTCGCGATCTACATGGCCAACGCCGGTGGCGCGTGGGACAACGCGAAGAAGTACATCGAGCAGGGCGCCCACGGCGGCAAGGGCTCCGAGGCCCACAAGGCCGCGGTGGTCGGCGACACGGTCGGCGATCCCTTCAAGGACACGAGCGGGCCGGCGATGAACATCCTCATCAAGGTGATGACGATCGTCGCGCTGATCTTCGCGCCCGCCTTCGTCTGAACCGTCCCGTCTCAACCGTCCCGTCTGAACCGGGGCGAGCTCGCGCAGGTTCACGAGCACGAAACATCCAGACAACCGGCGAGAAACGGCAGTTGCGTACGTTGCGCCCCGAATCGGGCGGCAGCGTGGCCACTGGTTCGGTCCCGTCACCTACCTGTCTGGAGGACATCCGTGCGCCATCGTGCACTCCGAATCATCTCCGGCCTCGGAGGGGCGACCGCGATTGTCGCGATCGTTCCCACCGTCGCCTTCGCCCAAGAGGGGCCTGACACCCAGGCCTACCTCGACAACATCTTCGTGTTCCTCGCGGGATGCCTGGTCTTCTTCATGCAGGCCGGGTTCGCGCTCGTCGAAGCGGGCCTGACCCGGGCGAAGAACGTCGTCAACATCTTTGCCAAGAACATGATGGACGCCGTCGTCGGCGTGCTCTGCTTCTTCGCCGTCGGCTTCGCGTTCGCCTTCGGCGGTGACGGCAAGTTCATCGGCGACAGCAAGTTCTTCCTCAGCGGCGAGCCGCTCACGGCGGTCCCCGAAGGTGGTGGACTGACGACGGCGACGATCTTCTTCTTCCAGGTCGTGTTCGCCGCCACCGCGGTCACGATCGTGTCCGGCGTGATGGCGGAGCGGACGAAGTTCGTCTCCTACCTGATCATGTCGGCGGTCGTCACGGCGTTCATCTATCCGGTGGTCGTCCACTGGACGTGGGGTGGCGGTCTGATCTCCCAGATCAGCATCGGCGGCGCCGTGTACTCCGACTTCGCCGGCTCCGGCATCGTCCACATGACCGGTGGGATCATCGGTCTCGTGGGCACGCTGTTCCTCGGCGCTCGCATCGGCAAGTACGACGAGAACGGCAAGCCGCGGGCCATCCCAGGTC
>CAZQCP010000189.1:0-4582 GCA_964592115.1 uncultured Ilumatobacteraceae bacterium | reverse complement strand
GGTTGGTATGGTCACGTTCGGGTGGGCCGTACCGAATGGGGGCAACGTGACCGTACTCGTCATCTTCTTGCTGCTGGCGTTGATCTTCGGGATCGGCGGCGTGATCAAAGGTGTGCTGTGGGCGATCCTGATCGGCGTCTTGCTGCTCGTCGTCGGTGGCTACTTCGGTTGGCGCGGGCTGACCCAACGGAACTGAGCGAGCCTGATGGACCTGTACGACGCGCTCCGCGAGAGTCACGAGATCCAGCGGTCGCTGTGCCGCACGCTCACGTCGGGACGCGCTCGTCCGGAGACCCGGCTGACCGCGTTCCGGGAGCTTGCCGTCGAGCTCGCCGCGCACGCCGCTGCTGAGGAACGCTTCTTGTACGTGCCGATGCTGATGGACGACGCCGGCCTTGCGGTCAGCCGTCACGCGTTGGCCGAACACCACGAGCTCGACGAGTTGGTGGAACAGCTCCGCGGCGTCGATCCCGACACCGACGAGTTCGCTGACGGCGCCCGCGACCTGTCCCACGAGGTCCACCATCACCTCCGCGAGGAGGAACACGGATTCTTCCAACTCTCCGGCCGGATCCTCGACGCGGCGACCAAGCGCGACCTCGCCAAGCGCTACGTCGCCGACTACCAGCGCCTCAAGGCGGCCCGGCACACGTAGCGATGCGGGGGTAGGCTCGCCGCACCGTGGACGATGCGCGCGCCGCTCAGATCCTGGAGAAGTTCCATGAGGACGGTGGCCGCGTCACGCGCACCCGCCGCATGGTCCTCGATGTGATGCTCAGTGCCGACGACCATCACGTCACGGCGACCGAGATCGTCGACGGGGTGCGCCGGATCGACCCGTCGTTTCCCGAGTCCACCGTGTACCGCACTCTCGCTCGACTCGAAGAGCTCGGCGTCATCGCACCGCTGGCGTCGACGGGGGCCACGACGACCTACCACGTCGCCGACGACCCCCACGTGCACGTCGTGTGCGACCGCTGCGGCACCGTCGTCGAACACGACGCGGAGCTGCTCGCGTCCATCGCGTCGGACCTGTACGAGCGACACGGGTTCGTGCTCGACACACACCGCACGGTGGTCTATGGGCGCTGCCGCGCGTGCAACGTGGCGGCACCGGCTGGCGACGCCTGAGCAGTCTTGCGACTGTCTTGCAATAGCGATCGGGTCGCCCTACCATCGCCGCAGTGATGATCGCGATGCACGCGCCCGACGGGTTCTTGGAGCCGGTGGTCGCGGTGGTCACCGGCGTGATCAGCGTCGTGGTCGTGTGGCTGGCGCTGCGTCACGCATCCCGCGAGCTCGACGACAAGCAGGTGCCGCTGGCGGGGATCGCCGCAGCGTTCATCTTCGCCGCGCAGATGTTCAACTTCCCGGTCGCCTCGGGCACGACCGGTCACCTGCTGGGCGGCGCGCTGGCGGCCATCCTCCTCGGACCGTGGGTCGGCACGCTCGTGGTCACGGTCGTCGTGGTCGTGCAGGCGTTGCTGTTCGCCGACGGCGGGCTCACGGCGCTCGGCTACAACACGTTGAACATGGCGATCGTTCCGGCGTTCGGTGGATGGGCGCTGTACAAGCTGTTCCGCCGGATCCTGCCCGCGAACTCGGCCGGCGTGATCGGCGCCACCGGCCTGGCGGCGGGATGCTCGGTCGTGCTGTCGGCGATGGCGTTCTCGCTGGAGTGGCTGTTCGGCGCGTCGGCACCGATCCCGTTCGACACCGTGTTCGGCGCGATGGTCGGCGTGCACGTGCTGATCGGCATCGGCGAGGGGATCCTCAGCGCGCTGGTCGTTGGCGCCGTGCTCGCCACCCGGCCCGACCTCGTCACCGGCGCGCAGGACCTGTCGTTCGAGCAACTCGCCGACCGCCCCCGCGTGGGTGCGCGGGCGTTCGTGATCGGCGGGGTCCTGACGGCGGTGTTCTTCGCCGTGGTCGTCAGCCAGTTCGCGGTCGACAACCCTGACGGGCTGGAGAGGGTCGCCGAGGACAAGGGCTTCATCGACAGCGGCCGCGACCACGCGCTCGACAGCAGCGTGTTCGCCGACTACGCGACGCGCGGCATCGACAACGAGACGTTGAGCTTGGCGGTCGCCGGGCTGGCCGGCGTGGCGATCACGCTGCTCGTCGGCTACGGCATCGTCAGCGCCTCGCGACAGCTGCGCGCCGGCGCGGCTGGGTAGATGTCCGCCAGGCACCACGCCGGTTCCCTGCATCACCTGTACGTCGCGGGCGACACACCGGTCCACCGTGTGGCTCCCGAGGCGAAGATCGCCGGGCTGACCCTGTTCGCGGTCGCTGTTGCGCTCACGCCCCGCCATGCGGTCGCCGCGTTCGCAGTCGACGCCGCGGTGCTCGCGATCGTCATCGCCATCGCCCGGCTGCCGCCTCGCGTCGTGGCCGTGCGGTTGATGGTGATCGTGCCGTTCATCGCCTTCGCCGTGCTCATCCCCTTCGTCGCCACCGGGCCCCAGGTGGATGTGCTCGGCGTGTCGATGTCGGTCGACGGGCTGTGGTCGACGTGGAACATCGTCGCCAAGGCATCGCTCGGGGCGACGGCCAGCATCGTGTTGTCGGCGACCACGCCGCTGCCCGACATCGTCCACGGCCTCACGCGGCTGCGCGTCCCGCGCACGTTCGTGGCCATCATCGCGTTCATGTTCCGCTACCTCGACGTGCTCGGCGACCAGGTCCGACGGATGCGCAACGCGATGACTGCTCGCTGTCACGATCCGCGCTGGCTGTGGCAGGCGCGGCCGATCGCCTCATCGGCAGGCGTGCTGTTCGTGCGTTCCTACGAACGCGGCGAACGCATCCACCAGGCGATGCTCGCCCGTGGCTACACCGGCGCGATGCCCGAGATCGACGAACGTCGCGCCGCCGGCCGTGATTGGACACTCGCCGCCGTCCCGGCCGTGATCGCCATGCTGACACTGGCCGGCGCCCTGGTGCTCGGTGGGCGATGAGATGGTGATGTCGTGAGCTGCGCGCGCGTCGATGTGGAGGGTCTCACGTTCCGCTACCCGGGCACGACGCGGGCGGTGCTCGACGATCTGTCGCTCACCGTCGAGTCCGCCGAGCGGGTCGCCGTGCTCGGCCCGAACGGCTCGGGCAAGACGACGTTGATGTTGCACCTCAACGGCCTGCTCGAACTCCAGACCGGCAGCATCGTGATCGGTGATCTTCCCCTCCTCAAGAAGAACCTCGCCGAGATCCGCCGCCGCGTCGGGCTCGTGTTCCAGGATCCCGACGACCAGCTCTTCATGCAGACGGTGCACGCCGACGTCGCCTTCGGACCGGCCAACCTCGGCATCGCCGGATCGGAGCGCGACGAGCTGGTGGAGGGGGCGCTGGCCGCGGTCGGAGCCGCCGATCTCGCCGATCGCGCGCCTCATCATCTGAGCGGCGGTGAGAAGCGACGCGCGGCGATCGCCACCGTGCTCGCCATGCGCCCGCATCTGCTCGTGCTCGACGAGCCGACGTCGGGCCTCGACCCCGTCGGTCGCCGTGAGCTGGCCGAGCTCCTGGCCACGCTCGACCACACGCAGATGATCGTCACCCACGATCTCCCCTTCGCGTTGGCCACGTGCACGAGGGCGGTGATCCTCGACCAGGGACGGATCGTGGTCGATCAACCGATCGCCGAGCTCCTCGCCGACGCCGACCTGCTCGCCCGCCACCGCCTCGAGCTCCCGTTCGGCTACGCCTCCCCGCGTCGTTGAGCCGGTGCGACGATTGCATCCGGGGTCAGACACCACATGCAACCGCGCACCAGCGCAAGACCGGCCCACCTCACGCGTGCCGTTGCATGTGGTGTCTGACCCCGGATGCAATCGTGGTGATCGCGGGGGTCGGCACGCGGCGCGGCTCCGGACGTTCCGTGGCTGGCACTCTCGGGTCGCGGTTGCTAACGGTGGGGCCGCGGGTCTAGCATTGGCACTCGGCCGAGGTGAGTGCTAATTCGCTGTGCGAACCCGGTTTCCGACAACCCGTTCCGGGATCGATCCCCGACGTGAGCAAGCCAATGGAGGCTGACACATGAACCTGAAGCCGCTGGATGACCGCATCGTGGTCCGGCCGAACGAGGCCGAGACGCAGACCGCGTCAGGCCTCGTCATCCCCGACACCGCCAAGGAGAAGCCGCAGCAGGGCGAGGTGCTCGCCGTCGGCCCGGGCAAGCGGTCCGAGACCACCGGTGACGTGATCCCCGTCGACATCAAGGTCGGCGACACCGTTCTCTACTCGAAGTACGGCGGCACCGAGGTGGCAGTCGACGGCGAGGACCTGCTCGTGCTCAACAGCCGCGACGTGCTCGCGGTCGTCGAGTCCTGACGCCCCCGTCCACCACCCCCATTTCGCTCGCAATCGCAAGCCAGGAAGGAACCCCATGGCAAAGATCCTGAAGTTCGACGACGAAGCTCGTCGCGCCCTCGAAGCCGGTGTCAACAAGCTCGCTGACGCCGTCAAGGTCACGCTCGGCCCCAAGGGCCGCAACGTCGTCCTCGACAAGAAGTTCGGTGCCCCCACGATCACCAATGACGGCGTGTCCATCGCCAAGGAGATCGAGCTCGAAGGGGTCTTCGAGCTC
>CAZQCP010000188.1:0-4641 GCA_964592115.1 uncultured Ilumatobacteraceae bacterium | reverse complement strand
GTGCGTGGTTGCATCTGGTGTCTGACCCCGGATGCAATCCCTGACCCCGGATGCAATCTCTACGCTGCGGCTATGCAGATGTGGGACACGTTCCGGTCGGTCGTCCAGTTCCAAGAGCTCACGCTCGACCCGGTGACCCGGCGGTTGCGCAAGGCGGCATCGGTCGAGGACCTCCGGCGGATCGCCAGGCGCCGCTTGCCGCGCGGCGTGTTCGACTACATCGATGGCGGCGCCGAGGACGAGCGGTCGCTGGCACACAACGTCGCCGCGTTCGGCGACTACGAGTTCGTGCCGCGCATCCTCCGCGACGTCAGTGACATCGACACGTCGACGACGATCCTCGGACGCCCAGCGGCGATGCCGTTGATCCTCGCCCCGACCGGCTTCACCCGCGTCGCCCACTCGCAAGGCGAACTGGCGGTCGCCCGCGCCGGCGCCCGTGCCGGGGTTCCATGGTCACTGTCGACGATGGGGACGCGCTCGATCGAGGACGTCGCCGCCGTCAGCGACGGCGACAAGTGGTTCCAGGTCTACACGTGGAAGGACCGCGGGCTGGTCGAAGAGTTGCTCCGCCGCGCCAAGGCCGCCGGCTACGTCGCCATCTGGTTGACCGTCGACACCGCCCAGCTCGGACGACGCGAACGTGACGTGCGCCGCGGGATGACGATGCCGCCGAAGATCGGTCCGAGCACGATCGTCGACGGCGCGCTGCACCCGGCGTGGACGTGGGACTTCTTGCGTGCCGAACCGATCACGTTCGCCAACGCCGTCGGTCTCAGCGACGACGACGGCACCACCGCCGTCACGCTGTCGGAGCACATGTCCCGCCAGTTCCGCGCCGACCTGTCCTGGGCCGACATCGATTGGTTGCGCACGGTGTGGGACGGGCCGATCATCTTGAAGGGCGTGCAGTGCGTCGCCGACGCGGAGCAGGCGGCCTCGCTGGGGGTCGAGGCGGTCGCCCTGTCGAACCACGGCGGTCGCCAGCTCGACGATGCACCGGCACCGATCGATCTCGTCGAGCCCGTGCGCGACGCTGTCGGCGATCGCACGACGATCATCTGCGACGGCGGCGTGCGACGCGGGAGCGACATCGTCAAAGCGCTCGCCCTCGGTGCCGATGCCGTGTCGCTCGCTCGCCCATACCTCTACGCGCTCGGCGCCGCTGGCGAGCGCGGTGTGGATCACCTGCTCGACTTCTTCCGCGACGGTCTGCAACGCACGATGGCGTTGTCGGGAGTGCGCACGATCGCCGAGATCGACCGGACTCTGGTGCGGCCGCGGTGAGTCCGCGGTGACAGACTCGGCGCATGTCCGACCGAGTCCTCGTCACCATCACCGACGGCATCGCCGACGTCGTCTTCAACCGTGCCGACAAGCGCAACGCGCTCGACAACGCCCAGTTCGCGGCGATCGCCGAGGCCGGTGAGCAGCTGAAGGAATCTTCTGGCCTGCGCGCGGTCGTGCTGTCGGGTGACGGCGCATCCTTCTGCGCCGGTCTCGACTTCTCGTCGTTCCAGGCGATGGCTGGCGGCGGGCAGGACGAGAACGCGTCGCAAAATGCGCGCAGCGACGGCAATCCCGGCGCGATGAAAGATGGCCGGATCACCCACCTCGGCCAGCAGGTGTGCTGGGTGTGGCAGGAGGTGCCGGTGCCGGTGATCGCCGCGGTGCACGGCCATGCCCTCGGCGGCGGGCTACAGATCGCGCTCGGCGCCGACATCCGCATCGTGCACCCCGACACGAAGATGTCCGTGCGCGAGGTGTACTGGGGCCTCGTGCCCGACATGACCGGTACGTACATCCTCAACCAACTGACGCGCCCCGACATCGCCAAGGAGCTGACGTTCACGGCGCGCATCTTCGACGGGCGCGAGGCTGCCGAGCTCGGGCTGGCGACCCGGCTGAGCGACGACCCGAAAGCCGATGCGATGGCGCTTGCACGCGAGATCGCCGGCATGAGCCCGGGCGCCGTGCGCGGATCCAAGGCGCTGTTCAACCGCCAACTCAGTGACGGCGCGGCCGACCAGTTCGCCGCCGAACGTCAGGTGATCGGTGCCCAGATCGGCACGCCGAACCAGGTCGAGGCCGTGATGGCGGGCATGGGCAACCGCCCGCCCGTCTACCACGACATCTGAACCCATGGCGGCGAACCGTTGGTTGCAGATGATCGAGGACAACCCTGGCCACTCGTCGTGGTACATCGAGCGGTTCCGGACGATGGCTGCGGAGGGCAAGGATCTCGACGGTGAAGCGCGCTTCGTCGATGCGATGGTGGCGCGTGGCGCGCGCATCCTCGACGCCGGTTGCGGCCCGGGTCGTGTCGGCGGCCGCCTTGCCGCACTCGGCCACGACGTGGTCGGCATCGACCTCGACCCGGCGCTGATCGCCGCCGCCGAGGAGGATCACCCTGGCCCGTCCTGGCGCGTCGGCGACCTGGCCACGATCGACACCGAGGCCGAGGGTCTCGCCAGCTCCTTCGACGTCGTCATCTCGGCTGGCAACGTGATGACGTTCCTCGATCCCGACACCCGCCGGGCGGTCGTTGCGAACCTCGCCGCCTGCCTCGCCCCAGGCGGGCGGGCGGTGTTCGGATTCGGCGCCGGGCGCGGCTACGAGTTCGACGACTTCTTCGCCGACGCCGCGGCGGCGGGGTTGCGCGAGGAACTGCGACTCGCGACGTGGGACCTGCGCCCGTTCACCGAGTCGGCGGACTTCCTCGTCGCCGTCCTGTCGCGCTGATTGCATCCGGTGTCAGACCCCAGATGCAACGGGGCACACGTCGCGCAACACCGCACCTCAGCTCGCTCGCTGTTGCATCTGGGGTCTGACACCGGATGCAATCCGACGTTGGTTAGCTCCAGAAGTCGCGGAGGCGGGTGACGAAGCGGTCGGGGTCGACGAGGTGGGGGTAGTGGCCGTGGTCGGCCCACAGCTCGACCTGCGCGCCCGGCATGCGCTCGGCGAGCCAGGTCGCGTAACTCTCGCCAGGGTCGATCCCGAACACGGCGAGGTATGGCGTCTGATTGGTGACGTAGCCAGCCAGGGCCTCGTCGATCTGGCGGGCGATCTCGTCGGCCGGCTCGGTCAACAGCAGCCCCCACACACCGAGGACCACCTCCTGCTCGACGCGTCGCAGCGCGGCCAGTCGCTCGTGCTCTTCAGCGGGCAGCAGGTCGCCGCTCATCGAGCCGAACATCGTGCTCAAGACCATCTCGAACTGGTCGGGATCGCGCAACATCGGCTCGGCCGAGACGACCAGATCCTTGAACGCGGCGAGCTCGAGCGGCTGATCGACGCACACGACGCTGCGCACCGGTAGCGCGGCGCCCACCGCACTCACGACCACACCACCGAGGGAGTGGCCGACGAGATGTGGTTCGGCGGCGCTCGCCGCCCCGATCACCGCGGCAACGTCGGACACCATCGACGCCAGCCCGTAGTCGGCGGCCCCGCCCGACTCGCCGTGCCCGCGAAGGTCCAGCGTGATGACGTCGTTGGTCTCAGCGAGCCGGTCGACGACGGGTTGCCACGACCCGGCCGATTCCGTGATGCCATGGACGAGCACGACCGGGGCGCCCGCTCCGAACCGGCTCCAAGCGATCGTCGTGCCGTCGGAGGTGAGCGTCGTGTGCTGGTGCGTCATCTGCTCATCATGCCGCGTGGAGCACTCCTGCCAGGTGGTGGCCGTGCCTGGTGGCGATCATGCCAGTCTCGAAGCGAGGGAGTTTCTCGACGCGGACGTTCGCCCTCTATGATGGCGAAGCCCACTCGAGCCAGTGTCGTCTCGAGCGACTTCGTGTCACCGGTCCGCAAGGACGCTGCACCGGGACCCGCGGAGATCGCCTCAAGCCTTCGACCCTCGTGGATGTGACGATGCAACAGCCTCCGGGCCCTCTCGGCCTGTACGACCCCCGCAACGAGCACGACTCCTGTGGCGTCTCCTTCGTCGCCAACTTGAAAGGTGTCCGCTCGAACGAACTCGTCGTGACCGGTCTGCGGGCACTGACCAACCTCGAACACCGCGGCGCGACCGGCGCCGAGCCCGACACCGGCGACGGCGCGGGCATCCTCATCCAGATCCCCGACGCGTTCTTCCGCGCCGTCGTCGACTTCGAGTTGCCACCGGTCGGCGCCTACGCCGCAGGGATCGCCTTCCTCCCGACCGATGCGGTGGCCTGCGAGAAGGCGATGTCGGCCACCGAGCGAGCGGTGCAAGAAGAAGGCCTCGCCGTGCTCGGCTGGCGCGACCTGCCGATCGCACCGGACTGCCTCGGCGCCACGGCGCGGGCGGCGATGCCGACGTTCAAGCAGCTCTTCGTCGCCGATCCGCACGGCCGCACCGGGATCGAGCTCGACCGCAAGGCGTTCCTCGCCCGCAAGCGCAGCCGCCGCGAGCTGGAAGGCGAGCTGGAGACGTACTTCGCGTCGCTGTCGGCGCGCACGATCGTCTACAAGGGCATGCTCACGACGCCCCAGCTGAGCGAGTTCTTCCCCGACCTGCTCGACCCGCGCGTCGAGTCGGCGCTGCTGCTCGTGCACTCCCGGTTCTCGACGAACACGTTCCCGTCGTGGCCGTTGGCCCACCCGTACCGCTTCATCGCCCACAACGGCGAGATCAACACGGTGCAGGGGAACCAG
>CAZQCP010000187.1:0-4750 GCA_964592115.1 uncultured Ilumatobacteraceae bacterium | reverse complement strand
CGCGCGGTCAGCTCGTCGCGGCTTGGCTGTGGCTCAACTCGCTGAGGAAGGTGAGGGTCTCGGCGAGGGGGAGGCCGATCACGTTGGTGACGCTGCCATCGACGCGCTCGACGAAGCGGGCCGCCCGGCCCTGAATGCCGTAGCCGCCGGCCTTGCCGACACCATCGCCCGTGGCGATGTACCAATCGACGTCGGCAGCGGAGAGCTCGACGAACGCGACCGCAGTAGTAACCACGACAGGATCGCCGCCGGCGAAGCACACGCCGGTGTGCACGAGGTGGGCGCGACCCGACAGCAGGCGGAGCATCCGACGCAGGTCGGCGTCGTCCGTCGGCTTCTCGAGGATCGTTCCGTCCACGTCGACCGTCGTGTCCGCCGCCAGCACGACGGCTCCCGGATGGCGCTCGCCGACCACGGCCGCCTTGGCCGCGGCGAGCCGGGCGACGTACGCCGCCGGCGTCTCGCCCGCCCGCGGCGTCTCGTCGACGTCAGCCGGGTCGACGACGAATTCGACGCCTGCCCCACGCAGCAGGTCGGCGCGCCGCGGCGACGCCGACGCGAGCACGAGCGATGGCCGCGTCGATGTCACATCGTGCCTGGCGCCGCGTGACACTTCAGCCGCCGGACAGCGCCATCACGTCGTCGTCGGCAGGGACGGTCACGTCGTCGAGCAGTTCCTCGCGGCGCCGATCGTCGACACGTGCGTCGAGCCAGCCGTCGGGGAGGCTCACCTTGATCGGGCCGTTCGTGTGGCCGCGCTTGATCCGCTCACCGCCATCGACGATCGACGCCGTCGGGTCGAGGCCGGCAATGATGTCTTCGAGCTCCGCCAACGACTTGACCATCGAGAAGCGGCGCCGCACCTCGGGACCCACCGGATAGCCGCTCATGTACCAGCCGGTGTGCTTGCGGAAATCACGCATCGCGTGGTTCTCGCCCAAGTGCTCCACGAGGAGGCGGGCGTGGTCGACCATCACCGCGCACACCTCGCCCAACCGGCGGCTCGGAGGGACCGGACGGCCCGACAGCGCCTCGACGAGATCGCCGAAGAGCCACGGCCGCCCGAGGCATCCCCGCCCGATCACCACGCCATCGCAGCCGGTCGCCGCCATCATCCGCACGGCATCGCCCGCTTCCCAGATGTCGCCGTTGCCGAGCACCGGGATCGAACCGACGGCGTCCTTCAGCTCGGCGATCGCCTCCCAGCGCGCCTCGCCGGAGTAGTGCTGTTGCACCGTGCGGGCGTGCAACGCGATCGCCGCGACACCCTCCTCGGCGCACACCTCGCCGGTGCGGATGTGGGTCAGCCAGTCGTCGAACAGGCCCATCCGGAACTTCGTCGTGACCGGCACGCCGTACGGCGACGCGTTCGAGACCGCAGCACGCACGATCGCCCGCAACAGCTCGGGACGTGCCGGCACGGCCGCTCCCCCGCCGCGGCGCGTGACCTTGGCCGCCGGGCACCCGAAGTTGATGTCGATGTGATCGACCCTGCCGGCGTCGCAGAGGATCGCAACGGCACGGCCCATCGTGTCTGGATCGCTGCCGTAGAGCTGCAGGCTGCGCGGGTGCTCGTCGGGCCCGTACGCGATCATCCGGTGCGTCTTGGCGTTGCCCTGCACGACCGGCGTCGCCATCACCATCTCGTTGACGTACACGAGCCCCGGTGCGAAGCGCCGGCACATCTCGCGGAACGGCGCGTTCGTGACCCCCGCCATCGGGGCGAGGACCACCGGCGCCGACAGCGCGTAGGGCCCGATACGAAACGTCACCGGTGGAACGGTATCGGTGCGTTCCGTCCTCCCCGTCCCTGCGCGAACCGCGAGACATCGTCGGGCGGGTGGCCGGCGGCAGGCGGAACGTGTCGATCGGGTGAAAACCGGCTCTTGCCTGGCGTTTTCCATCGCGCCGAGCGCTAGGTTCCCGCCGATGATTTCACGTGTCGGACGAACTGGATTGTTGGGCGCGGCTGCGGCCGTGCTGACGGTGGCTGCCTGCGGAGGCGGCGATGGCGGCAGCGGTGCCAACGAGCAGGACCCGGCGGTGTCGTCGACAGCACCGGTCAACACCGAAGCGCCCGACGACACCGAACCGCAAGCAGCGGGTGGGATCGAGACCGTCCAGCCCGCCGTGATCCAGATCGAAGCCCTCGGCACGATCCGGGATCCCGAGGTCGGCTTCACCGACGGCAGCGGCCGCGGGAGCGGTTTCATCATCAGCGAGGACGGCATCGCGGTCACCAACAACCACGTCGTCACCGGCGCGGCGACGCTGGAGATCTTCATCGGCGGCGACACGAGCGACAGCTACAACGCGACCGTGCTCGGCGTGTCGGAGTGCTACGACCTCGCCGTGATCAAGATCGACCTCGATCAGCCGACGCCCGCGCTGTCCTGGTTCGACGGCGACATCACAACCGGCATGGACGTGTACGCCGCCGGATTCCCGCTCGGCGAGACCGAGTACACGCTGACCCGCGGCATCGTCTCCAAGCTCGCGGCGGCGGGCGAGACGAGCTGGTCGTCGATCGATTCGGTGCTCGAGCACGATGCCAACATCCAGCCGGGCAACTCCGGCGGCCCGCTCGTGGCCCAGGACGGCTCGGTCGTGGGAGTCAACTACCGCGGTCGCGACATCACCGGCACGACGCAGTTCTTCGCCATCGGTCGCGACGAGGCGGTCAAGGCGGTCGAGCGTCTGCAAGGCGGCGACTTCGAGTCCCTCGGGATCAATGGCGAAGCCGTCGTCGACCGGGAGTCGGACATCGCCGGCATCTGGGTTGCCGGCGTCGCGCCGGGAAGCCCCGCCGACATCGTCGGGCTCCTGCCTGGCGACATCATCCAGACGATGAACGGCCTGCCGGTCGGCACCGACGGAACGCTCACCCGATACTGCGACGTGATCCGCACCGCGGGCGACAAGCCGATCCGCATCGAGGTGCTGCGCTTCGACACGTCCGAGATCCTCTCCGGCTCGGTCAACGGCGACCAACCGCTCCAGCAGACGTTCTCCTTCGCCCAGGCGGTCGAAGACGAGGTCGATCAGCCGGTCGCCGCCGGCGAGAGCTTCAGTGGGTACCGCACGATCGTCGATGACACCAACTCGATCACGATCGACGTGCCCAACGAGTGGACAGATCTCGACACGGAACCGGGGTCGCTCGAAGACGGCAGCCAAGTGCCGTGGATCATGGCATCGCCCGACATCGACGGGTACAACTCCTACTACGACGTCCCCGGCATCATCTACGCGGTGATCATGAACCCGGTCGAGGACGACCTCACGGCACTTGCCGGCTTCGCGCCGACCGATGCCAGCTGTGTCGATCTCGGTCAGACCGAGTATTCCGATTCCGTCTTCACCGGCTACTACCAAGTGTGGGAGTCGTGCGCCGGCGCGGAAGCGTTGACGGTCATCCTCGTCGCCAGCCCGATCAGCGGCGGCAACTACCAGGCGATCCTCGCCGCGCAGATCGTGACCGAGGCCGACCTCGAAGCGCTCGACACCGCGTTCGGAACGTTCAACGTCTTGTGATGCGCTGACTGACGAACGATGGGGTCTGGCCCCATCGTTCGTCAGTCGTGCAGGAACGGCAGGCGAAGGTTGGGGGTGGCGCCGATGTCGAGGGGGGTCGGGCCGTCGGAGCGCAAGCGGTGCCAGCCGGTGGCGGCGATCATCGCCGCATTGTCGGTCGACATCTCGCGGCTGGGGAGGAACCCCTGGATCCCGTCGGCCGCGCAGGCGTCGAGGATCTGCTCGCGCAGGAGCGAGTTCGCCGCCACACCGCCGCCGAGCACGATGCCGGTGGCGCCGGTCTCCCGGGCTGCTCGGCGCGCCTTGGTGACCAGCACGTCGACGACCGCTGCCTGGAACGACGCGGCGACGTCGTGCGACGACACGTCCGGGTGCTTGCGCACGTAGTTGACCACCGCCGTCTTCAGCCCGCTGAACGAGAAGTCGTGCCCGCCGTCGAGCATCGCCCGTGGAAACCGGATCGCCTCCGGGTCGCCCGACATCGCGGCGCGGTCGATGGCCGGGCCGCCCGGATATCCGAGATCGAGGAAGCGGGCCACCTTGTCGAACGCCTCACCTGCGGCGTCGTCGATCGTCTGGCCGACGAGCCGGTAGCGACCGTGGTCTTGCATGTCGACGAGCATCGTGTGGCCGCCGGACACGAGCAGCACCAGGAGGGGGAACTCCAGCGTCGGGTCCTCGAGCGATGCCGCGTACAGGTGCGCCTCCATGTGGTTGACGCCGACGAACGGAACGTTCCACGCCAATGCCAGCGCCTTGGCCGCCGACACACCGACGAGCAACGCCCCGATCAGGCCGGGGCCGATCGTGCAGGCGACGGCATCGATGCGCGCTTCATCGATGCCCGCCTCGACGATCGCCCTGGCGATCACCGGGTTGAGCACGTCGAGGTGCGCCCGCGATGCGATCTCCGGGACGACTCCGCCGAAGTCGGCGTGCAGGTCGACCTGCGTCGACACGACGTTGGACACGACGTCGTAGCCGCCGAGCACCAGTGCCGCGGCGGTCTCGTCGCAGCTCGTCTCGATTCCCAGGATCAGCGTCGACTCGTCGACGTTCACGTGCGCGTCCCTCCTCCGCCTCGGTCGGCGGGCCCGGTGTGGCGCGCGTCGAGGCCGGCTCGGATCTCATCGAGCGTCGCACGGTACGCGGGCGAGTCGATGTCGCTGCACCACATCACGATGGCGTCCTCGGTGTTCTCGTAGTAGCGCTTGCG
>CAZQCP010000186.1:4285-4766 GCA_964592115.1 uncultured Ilumatobacteraceae bacterium | reverse complement strand
GGCGGCGGGGGAGCCGGACTCGGGGGTCCAGTCGTTGCCCTTCCAGTCCGTCAGGTGATCGGGGGTGTCGGCGGTGAAGCCCTCCCACCAGATGTCGCCGTCGTCGGTCTTGGCGACGTTGGTGAAGATGCAGTTCTCGGTGAGGGTGGCGATGGCGTTGGGGTTGGTGTCGTCGCCGGTGCCCGGAGCGACGCCGAAGAAGCCGGCCTCGGGGTTGATGGCGTAGAGGCGGCCGTCGTCGCCGAACTTCATCCAGCAGATGTCGTCGCCGATCGTCTCGGCCTTCCAGCCCGGGATCGTCGGCACGAGCATCGCCAGGTTCGTCTTGCCGCAGGCGGACGGGAACGCGGCGGCGATGTACTTCGACTCGCGCTGCGGGTTGGTCAGCTTGAGGATCAACATGTGCTCGGCGAGCCAACCGTCGTCGCGAGCCATGACCGACGCGATGCGCAGCGCGAAGCACTTCTTGCCGAGCAGCGCG
>CAZQCP010000186.1:0-4275 GCA_964592115.1 uncultured Ilumatobacteraceae bacterium | reverse complement strand
CCGTAGGACCAGATCTCGCGGGTCTCGGGGAAGTGGACGATGTACTTGTTGTCGCCATCGCAGGGCCACGGCACGTCGACCTCACCCGGTGCGAGCGGGGCGCCGACCGAGTGCAAGCACGGCACCCAATCGCCGTTGCCGAGCACGTCGAGCGCGCCCTGGCCCATGCGGGTCATGATGCGCATCGACACGGCGACGTAGGCCGAGTCGGTGAGCTGCACGCCGATGTGGGCGATCGGTGATCCGAGCGGGCCCATCGAGAACGGCACGACGTACATCGTGCGGCCCTTCATGGCGCCGGTGTAGAGATCCGTCATCTCGGCGCGCATCTCGTCGGGCGCACGCCAGTTGTTGTTCGGACCGGCTTCGTCTTCGGTCTGCGAGCAGATGAACGTGCGGTCCTCGACGCGGGCGACGTCGGCGGGGTCCGAGTGTGCCCAGTAGCTGTTCGGGCGTTTGGCCTCGTCGAGCTTCTTGAACGTGCCCGAGTCGACGAGCTCGTGTGCGAGCCGGTCGTACTCCTCTGCGGATCCGTCGCACCAGTAGATCTCGTCGGGCTGCATCACTGCCGCCCATTCGTCGACCCAATCCTTGAGCCGCTGGTTGCCGGTCGTTCCGCTCATCTGGTCACTCCTCGTCGAGTTCCGGGTAGCTGGTGTACAGGGGTGGCTTCAGCGTATGGCGCGACGGTGAGGTTCGCCCAACCGTCGCGGGTGAGAGCCCGCGGATGAGGATCCACAGCGCGGTGCGCGTGCCGGTGAGCTCAGACGTCGGGTGTGCTCATGTCGACCTCGGAGCCGAGGTGCAAGCGGGTGGCTTCGCCAGCCTCGTCGAGCTCGAAGACGACCCGCTGTCCGGGCCGGAGCATCCGAAAGATCGATCCGACGAGCGCGTCGCCGGCCAGGGTGTAATCGGCGAGATCGCTGTCGCACATCACGACGCCGTCGCCGCTGACCGGGTCGTAGGCCTTGATGACACCCTGCACGTGAGCCTCCTGGCGGACGGGTCGGTCAGCCGGCCTTGACGATCTTGCCCGACTTGATGCAGCCGGTGCAGACGTTGACGCGCTTGGTGCCGCCGTTGACGCTGGCGCGCACACGCTGGATGTTCGGGTTCCAGCGACGCTTCGTTCGACGGTGCGAGTGCGACACCGACATGCCCCACGACGGGCCCTTGCCACAGACTTCACACTTTGATGCCATTGGAGTTCTCCTGCGGGGGTGCCGGGAACCCCGGCTCGATCAGCCCCGAGATGGTATCAGCGCAACCCCCGATCCCCTCCTGAAATGTCGGGGCTCGCCTGCCGGATCGCCAGTCGTAAGCTCGTCGGCCGTGACCACGCTGGAGCGGTTGAACACGGCGGCATTGCGCGAGACCGTCCGGACGTTTCGTGACACGGTGCGGGCGCACGCACCTGGCCTCAACCGCCTCAACGTGTACCCCGTGCCCGACGGCGACACGGGAACGAACATGGCCCGCACGCTCGATGCGGTGGTGGCCGAGATGGACGCCACCGACGACGACGACCACGATGCCACCTGCGACGCGATCAGCCACGGCTCGTTGATGGGCGCCCGCGGCAACAGCGGCGTGATCCTCAGCCAGATCCTGCGCGGGTTCGCGTCGACGTTCAAAGAGCACGCCGATGTGCGGGGAGCGCGTTTCGCCGAAGCGTTGCAGGCAGCGGCCACCGGCGCCTACGCCGCGGTGCTCAAGCCGATCGAGGGGACGATCCTCACGGTCTGTCGCGAAAGCGCCGAGGCGGCCAAGCTCGCCGCCGACGACGACGGCTCCCTCGTCGACGTGCTGCGGGCGGCGCGGGCGGCGGGCAAGCTGGCGCTCGACAACACGCCCGAGCAACTTCCGGTGCTGAAGGAGGCGGGCGTGGTCGACGCCGGAGGCGCTGGCTTCTTGCTGTTGCTCGACGCCGCACTCCACGTGGTCGACGGGGAGCCCTTGCCGGACGCGCCGGCCGACGACAGCGATGCCGGAGCGGTCGGTGCGGCACTTGAGGCGGTCGCCCATCGGCACGCCGCGACTGGCGTCGTCGGTGGCAGCGGCGAGCTCGACGTGAGCGAGCAGCGCTACGAGGTCATGTACTTCCTCGATCTCGCCGACGAGCACATCGGCGAGTTCAAGTCGGGCTGGGGCACGATCGGCGATTCGATCGTCGTCGTGGGTGGCGACGGCCTGTGGAACTGCCACGTTCACACGAACGACATCGGTGCGGCGATCGAGGTGGCGCTCGACCTCGGCGGCCGGCCGAAGCAGATTCGCGTCACCGACCTGTTCGAAGAGGTCGACGAGGAACACGCCAAACGCGAGGCCGAGCTGACCGCGACCGCCCGCGACGCACCCCCGGTCGTGGCGTTGCCGGCGGTCACCACGGCGGTCGTGGCAGTCGGGACTGGCGAGGGCATCTTGGGCTTGTTCGCCCAGCTGGGGGTGCAGGGGGTGGTCACGGGCGGCCAGACGATGAACCCGTCGACAGCCGAACTGCTCGACACGGTCCAGCGCGTGAACGCCGATCAGGTCGTGATCTTGCCGAACAACAAGAACATCATCCCCGTCGCCGAGCAGGTCGACGCGCTGACCGACAAGGCCGTGGTCGTCGTGCCGACACGCTCGATCCCCGAAGCGCTCGCCGCACTGGTCGTCTACGACCCGGAGGGAGACGTCGGGCCGAACGGTGAGGACATGCGCGCCGCGGCCGAGTCGGTCGTCACCGGTGAGATCACGCGGGCCGTTCGCTCCACCACGACCTCGATCGGCGAGATCGGCGAGGGCGACTGGATCGGCCTCGTACGCGGCGACGGGATCGTGGCCGTCGGGTCGACCGTCGTCGCTGCGGCCACAGCGCTGCTCGACCACATCGTCGGCGCCAACGCGGAGATCGTCACCATCATCACCGGGAGCGACGCCGACGACTCCACCACGGCAGCAGTCCTCGGGTGGCTCGCGGACCACCGCGGTGACGTCGCCGTGGAAGTCCATCCCGGCGGCCAACCGCTGTACCCGTACTTGTTCGGGGCCGAGTGACGGCGCTCACGCTGCGCGACCTCGCGGCGATCGACGTCGGGCGTTTGCGCGGCGTCGGTGACACCAAGCGCGCCGCACTGTCCACACTCGGCATCGAGGACCTGCTCGACCTCCTCACCTTCTACCCGCGCCGCTGGGTCGACCGCACGAACGAAGCGAGGATCGCCGACCTCGTCGCTGGCCAGGAGGCACTCGTGCTCGTCACCGTGCGCTCGGTCGCCAAGCGCGTCACCCGCAATCGGCGCACGATGGTCACGGCGAACGTCGGTGACGGCTCGGGACGGATGCAGGTGGTGTTCTTCAACCAGCCGTGGCGCGAGCGCCAACTGCGAGAGGGCCTGCAGGTCGCCCTGTACGGCAAGGCCGACACGTACCGCGGCGGGTTGCAGATGTCGAACCCCGTCGTCGACCTGATCGGCGATCGCACCGGGCGCATCGTGCCGATCTACCCGCAGAGCGAGAAGGCTCGGATCAACACCTGGGAGGTCGCCGGCTGGGTCGACGAGGCACTGCGGCGGACCCGCGAGCGCGGCATCGACGACCCGGTCCCGACCTCGATCCGCAGCCGGCTCGGTCTCGTCGACCGGTACCGCGCGCTCAGCGAGATCCATCTCCCTGAGTCGATCGGCGACAAGGAACGGGCGCGGCGGCGCCTGGCGTTCGACGAATTGCTACGCGTCCAACTCGTGCTCGTGCAACGCAAGCGGCGGATGGAG
This sequence comes from uncultured Ilumatobacteraceae bacterium, assembly GCA_964592115.1. Classification (GTDB taxonomy): domain Bacteria; phylum Actinomycetota; class Acidimicrobiia; order Acidimicrobiales; family Ilumatobacteraceae; genus Sva-07. The sequence continues at coordinate 520 of CAZQCP010000186.1, read as the reverse complement.
CGCGAGCAGCGGGGCGTCGTCCACGACCTCGGCGGTGCACTCGTCGCCCGTTTCGTCGATGCGCTTCCGTACCCGCTGACCGATGCGCAGCGGCGGGCGATCGACGACATCGACCACGACCTCGCATCGCCACATCCGATGCACCGCCTGCTGCAAGGCGACGTCGGCGCCGGCAAGACGGTCGTGGCGGTGGCGACCATGCTCACGTCGGTACAAGGTGGGCACCAGGCCGCGCTGATGGCGCCGACCGAGGTGCTCGCCGAGCAACACGCGGCCGGTGTCGCGGCGTTGCTCGACGGCGTCACCGTGCCGGATCCTGGCAACCTGTTCGGCGACCGTCCGTTGCGCGTCGAGCTCTTGACGAACCGCGTGACCGGCGGCGAGCGCAAGGACGTGCTCGCCGGACTCGCCGCCGGTGGCGTGGACATCGTGATCGGCACCCACGCACTGATCCAGGAGGCGGTCGAGTTCCATGACCTCGGCGCCGTCGTCGTCGACGAACAGCACCGGTTCGGTGTCG
>CAZQCP010000185.1:0-4791 GCA_964592115.1 uncultured Ilumatobacteraceae bacterium | reverse complement strand
CGCTGGCCGGCCTGGCGCTGGTGCGCCGTTGCATGTGGTGTCTGACCCCGGATGCAATCAGGCGGAGGCGCCGACGGAGCGCATCACGTCGCAGGCCTGTTCGGGCGACACGATGTTGATCATCACGCCCGTGCCTCGCTCGAATCCGGCCTGCGTGACGAGGTTCGGCCACACGTGCACGTGCCAGTGGTACTGGCCGGTGTGGCGATGGGGCGCGGTGTGGAACCCGACGTTGAACGCCACGTCGCCGAGCGCCGCGTTGAGGTGCCCGAGGGCATCGCGCACGGCGGTGCCGACGGCGGCGAGGCTCGCATCGGGGGCGTCTTGGAGGTGTGGTTCATGGTGCCGGGGCACGATGAGCATCTCGTACGGTGCGCCGCTCCAGTACGGGCAGACCACGGCGACGTCGTCGTTGGCGAACACCACACGGGCGTCGGCGGCGAGCTCGGCTTCGACGGTGGTGCACAGCACGCAGCCGCCGGCGAAGCGGGTGAACGCCCGCTCCTCGTCGAGGATCTCGCCCGGCACGAACGGCAAGCCGAGCAGCTGGCCGTGCGGGTGGGCGATCGACGCACCCGCCTCGCGACCGTGGTTGACGATCGCTTGGGTGTAGCGGACGTTGGCGGTGTGGGCATGCTCGACGAATCGGTCGCGCAGCACCCGCATCAACTGGGCGGCGTGGTGGTCGTCGAGCTGGTGGAGCCCCGAATCGTGGTCGGGCGTGTAGACGAACACCTCGTGGATGCCGCTGGCCTGGGCCATGATGTGCACCGGCCCCAGGTGATGCACGGCGAACGGGTCGTTGCCGGCGAACGCGGGGTAGCGGTTCGGGACGACGCGCATCGACCAGTTACCGTCGGCCTCGACGGTCTCGAGCGCGGGCGGCGTGGCTTCTTCGTTCCCGGGGCAGAACGGACAGGGGCGGCCGGTGTCCTCGTCGATGCTGGATTCTCGCGGCGCGAAGTCACTGGGACGTTCGGCACGCTCGGCGACGATCGTCACCCACCGCCCGTTAAGTGGGTTCAAACGCATCTCACTCATGTATGAGATGAGGATAGGACGGTTCGCGTGACGAAGGGTGCCACTGTGACCGAACCGTCACACGGTGCCGGGTTCCGACGTCTCCGTCTCGGCGGGCGTCTCGATCTCGGCGGGGCGCTCAGCCTCCGCGGACGCGTCCGTCTCGGAGATCGTTTCGGGCGCTGGCGACGTGTCGAGCGAACGGAGGAATGCGCGGTCCAACCGGTTCTGGTTCCACCTGTGCACGCCCCAGCCGATGAGCGCGCCGAGCGCGAACACGATCAGTCCGCCGACGCCGTCCATCCAGAAGTGGTTGGCGGTCACCACGATGCAGAACAACGTGGCCGTCGGGTACAACAGCACCAGCGCCTTCGTCCAACGCCGCGTGAGAAGCGGCCAGACCGCCAGCGCGCACCATGTCGACCAGCCGATGTGGAGGCTCGGCATCGCCGCGTACTGGTTGGAGATCGACGTCATCGCTTCGGAGTCGAACGACCACGGGCCGCCGAACTCGGCGAGCGTGTCGACGAAGCCCCACCCGTCGGGACCATCCGGCCGCAGGTCGCTGTCGAGGCATGCACCTCCGTAGGAGATCGGGCGATCGATGGCCTCGGCGACCTCGATCGGCAGCGGGCACGGCTCGTCGAGCAATCGTGGTGGCATCAGCGGGAACCACGCGAAGCCGACGATCGCCAGTGCCGTCATCGCCGCCAGCGTGTTGCGCCACTGCGGGAAGACGTCGGCTCGCTTGACGAACAACAAGATGAACACGCCGAGCGTGACGATGAAGTGCGCCGTGCCGTAGTACGTGTTCCAGAACTGGATGAAGCCGCGGAAGGGGAGGAACCACGCCTGGACGGTCTGCTCGTGGAACAGGCCCAGGTTCGATTCCCACCGGATGATGCGTTCGGCGTTGTGGAACGCCTGTTCAGGCCTGCCGTCGGCGGCGATCTTGCGCGACCCGAACTGGTTTCGGATCCACGAGTACACCGCGTAGAACACGGCGACGATGAGCGCTTCCTTCCACCATCGCAGCCGGTGCTCGCGCTCAGGTGCCGTGGTCGCGTCGGCAACCTGCATCAGGCCCGTACTGTATTGCCGACGTCACGCGAAGTGACCGGCACGATCACCTGCCGCGGTTCGGACGCGACGTCAGGCGGTGCAGCACTTGGCCATGAAGCGCTCGACGTCGACGAGCACGCGGGTGATCTTGCCCGCCGCGACGAGCCCGCCGGAGTCGGATGCCGACACGGTGAACTTGAGCCGGCGGCCGTCGATCTTCTCGAGCACCGCCTCGGCGAACACCTCGGCGCCGATGGGCGTGGGTTGCAGGTGGTCGAACTGCACGCGCATGCCGACGGTGGTCGTCCCGGGCTTGAGCGAGTTGTCGACGGCGTTGCAGCACGCCTCTTCACACAGAGCGATCAGACGAGGTGACGAGAGTACCTCGACCGTTCCGGAGCCGACTGCGGCCGCCGTGTCGGCAGGGGTGACGATCGTCTTGGCGTCGCCGCGGAGACCGGTATCGAGATGCACGCCATCACGCTAACAACCCTGGAGCGCCGCGCGAGCGGTTGCGCCGCCAAGTCACGGTCGAGGACCGGCCCCAGCCGTGACGTGGACCCGCCGTCGGCGACCGAGCGGCAGGATCCTCGTAGGCTCGACGCTGTGATCGAAACCGATGTGCTCCAACGGGTCCTGGCGGGTGCGGTGCGTACCGGCGGCGACTTCGCCGAGGTCTACGCCGAGGACAAGCGCTCGACGTCAGCGGGCCTCGACGACGGCCGCGTCGAGCAGGTCACGAGCGGTCGTGACCGCGGCGCCGGCATCCGTGTCGTGCGCGGCGACACGACCGGGTTCGCCTACACCTCCGACATGAGCGAGCGCGGGCTCACGGTGGCAGCCGACGCCGCAGCGGCCGCCGCCAGCCAGGGCGGTGGTGGCGTGCGCACGGTCTCGCTGACCGCGGCGCCGACCCACCGGCCCAACGCCATCGGCGTCGATCCCGACTCGGTGCCCAAGGCGGCCAAGGTCGAATTGCTCGAACGGATGAACGAGGCGGCGCGGGCCTACGGCCCCGAGATCGTCCAGGTGTCGGCCGGCTATGGCGACAGTCGCAAGCGCACGTTGGTGGCCAACACGGACGGGGTGCTGGCGACCGATGAGGTCGTGCGCACGCTGATGCGCGTCAGCGCCGTCGCCGACGGCGACTCGGGCATGCAGACCGGCTACCAGTCGATGGGTCACACCGTCGGGTTCGAGATCTTCGACACGGTCGACGTCGAAGAGCTCGCCCGGGAGGCCGCTCGCCAAGCCATCACCAAGCTCGCCGCTCGCCCCGCGCCGTCGGGAGCGCTGCCGGTCGTCATCAAGCACGGCACCGGCGGCGTGTTGTTCCACGAGGCGTGCGGTCACGGCCTCGAGGCGGATCACATCCACAAGGGTGCCAGCGTCTACGCCGGCAAGGTCGGCCAGCAGGTCGCCTCGCCGCTCGTGACGCTCGTCGACGACGGCACGATGGCGGGTGAGTGGGGCACGCTCGGCTACGACGACGAGGGGCACATCACGCAGCGCAACGTGTTGATCGAAGACGGCGTGCTCACCGACTACATGTGGGACTACCTGCGGGCGCGCAAGGACGGGCGACCGCAGTCCGGCAACGGGCGCCGGCAGAGCTATCAGCACCTGCCGATGGTGCGGATGACGAACACGTTCGTGCTCGACGGCCCGGATGCACCCGATGACATCATCGCCTCGACCCCGCACGGCGTGTACGTCGCCAAGCTGGGCGGCGGCAGCGTCAACACGGCGTCGGGCGACTTCGTGTTCGGGATGACCGAGGCGTACCTGATCGAGAACGGCGAGATCACCGAGCCGCTACGGGACGGCAACCTGATCGGCAACGGCCCCAAGGTGTTGCAGGACATCGACATGCTCGCCGACGACTTCGCCATGGGAAGCCCCGGCACGTGCGGCAAGGATGGGCAGGGTGTGCCGGTCGGCGACGGCCAACCGACCCTGCGCGTGAAGTCCCTCACGATCGGCGGCACAGCGTGACCGCGGTACGGATTGCATCCGGGGTCAGACCCCAGCTGCAATCGCACGGGTCGCGGCGTGTGGCCCGACATGTGCGTGATCGATTGCATCTGGGGTCTGACCCCGGATGCAATCCGACCCCGGAGGTGTGCGGATGAGCGATCTCCAAGCGATCGTCGACCGCGTGGTCGCCGACGCCGGGTCGGGCGAGCAGATCGACGCGTTCGCCTCCCGCGGCGGGGAGACCGAGGTGCGCGTGTACGAGGGTGACGTCGAACACTTCGTCTCGGCGCAGAGCGAGGGCATCGGGATCCGTGTGATCCGCGAGGGGCGCACCGGGTTCGCCTACGCCGGCACGCTCGACGAGGACGCCATCCGCGAGGTGCTCGCCGAGGCCCGCGACAACGTGCAGTTCGGCACGGTCGACGAATGGGCGGGCCTCGCCGAACCCGACGGCGTGGCCATCACCGACCAGGTGCTGTGGAACGACGCGCTCGCCGCGTTCCCGACCGACCGCAAGATCGACCTCGCCAAGGAGCTCGAGAAGCTGGCGTCGGGCGCTGACCCGCGCGTGCGCGTCGACGACGCCAACTACGCCGATGCGTGGGGCGAATCGGCCGTCGCCACCACAACGGGCATCCGCACCACCGGGCGGGAGAACGGCTGTTACGTCGCGGTGTCGACGCTCGCCGACGAGGGCGAGGGCGACGACGCGGAGACGCAGACCGGCTTCGG
>CAZQCP010000184.1:0-4862 GCA_964592115.1 uncultured Ilumatobacteraceae bacterium | reverse complement strand
CTCGCATCTTCGCTGATGGTCGACCGGTGATGCCCGCTGCACGTGCGTTGATGGCGGTGGACCAGTGACCTCGCTCGCCGAGCTCGCACGCGAGCACTCCACGCTCGACCGTGCCGATGTCGACCACCTCCACAGGCTGACGGCCGAGTGGGGATTCCTGGCTGACCTCTGCTTCGCCGACCTGTTGTTGTATGTGCGCGCCACCGACGGCAAGTGGCTGATCATCGATCAGGTCCGCCCGGCGACGAACCAGACGATGTACGCCACCGACTACGTCGGGACGTGGGCGGAAGGCGACGAGGCGACACTGATCGAACAGACGGTGAGCACGGGGCAACGCACCGAGGGAGCGATCGAGGTCGACGGTGCCGGCGACGGCATCAACCACGCCCGCATGCTGGCGATCCCGGTGCGGCGCAGCGGGCAGATCATCGCCGTGCTGTCGAAGGAGTGGAAGGTGCGCGCCGGACGTCCGCTCGGCGAGCTCGAACGCGCCTATTCGATCATCTTCGACGAGTTCGTCGACATGATCGAGGCCGGCCTGTTCCCGTTTCCCGGTCGCGTCGCCGACTCCAGTGCGGCACCCCGGGTCGGTGACGGCGTCCTGACGCTCGATGCCGGCGGCACGGTCACCTACGTGTCACCGAACGCCAACTCCGCACTCCATCGGGTGGGCATCCAGGCCAACCCGGTGGGCATGCGGCTCGCCGAGCTCGGATTCCACGACGGGCCGGTCCGCCAGGCGTTCGAACGTCGCGAACCGATCGTCGAGGAGTTCGAACAGGGCGCCGACGTGACGCTCCTGTGCCGTTGCGTCCCGATCGTCACGACGAACGCCAAGGGCACTGCGCAGGTCGCCGGCGGGTTGCTGCTCGTGCGCGACGTCACCGAACTGCGCAAGCGCGATCGGCTGCTGTTGAGCAAGGACGCCACGATCCGCGAGATCCACCATCGGGTGAAGAACAACCTGCAGACGATCTCGTCGTTGCTGCGCCTGCAGGCGCGCCGGTTGACGAACCCGGAGGCGAAGGCCGCGGTGCAAGAGTCGGTACGGCGCATCCGCACGATCGCCCTCGTGCACGAGTCGCTGTCGCGCGAGCCAGGCGAGGACATCGCGTTCATCGAGATCGTGCGGCCACTGCTGCGGCTCGCCGAGGAGGGTCTGCAGTCACCGGATCGGCCGATCGACTTCAGCGTGTCGGGCGAGGGCGGGCGGATCCCGGCGCACACTGCGACACCGCTGTCGGTCGTGCTCACCGAGTTGCTCCAGAACGCCGTGGACCACGGGTTCCCCGAAGGCAGCGGTGGCGGTTCGGTGCGGGTGTTCCTCGACCACCACGACGGCCATCTCACCGTGCGTGTGGTCGACAACGGGCGGGGCGTCGACCCGACGTTCGAGCTCGATCAGGCGAAGGGTCTCGGTCTGTCGATCGTGCGCACGCTCGTGACGACCGAACTGAACGGGACGATCACGGTCGAGCCGGCGACGTCGGCCGTTCTCGACGCGGCCGGCATCGACGGCGGATGGGGCCGCGGACGCGGCACCGTCATCGAACTGCGGGTGCCGACCGAGGACTGACTGGCCTCCGCCGATCGAGGCTGCGAGGACCGTTCCGGGTGATCCCGGCGGTCACGCTCGCCGGCCGTGCCGGAGTCGAGCGCGCCAGCACAGAGCGTGCCGGCGTGGGGTGTTCAGCTGACGCGGGCGGCGCGGGCGGCGGCGACGCGGCGCCGGCGAATGACCCGGCGCTCCTCTTCGGTGAGGCCGCCCCAGATGCCCGAGTCCTGGTTCGTCTCGAGCGCGAAGTCCAAGCACTCCTGGGCGACGGTGCACTCCTTGCACACGTCCTTCGCCCGATCGATCTGCACCAGTGCATGCCCAGTCGTGCCGACTGGGAAGAACAGATCAGGATCGGTATCGCGACAGATGGCGTCGTCGCGCCATTCGTAGTCCGCGGCGCCTAGGGTCAGGCTGGACGCAAGGATCGACACGTTTGGTGCTCCTCGAGGTTCTCGGCGGACATCGTCCGCGTGGTGACCGACGTGGTTCGAAAGCCGCACAGCTTCGGGGGTTTTGGCGGCTGACCGGCAGAGACTGTAAGCGAGAATTCTCCTGCTCGCAAGGAAAACTTGACCCGTCGTTCAAGTGTCACATTCGAGTCTGCGTGCGCCGACGGGCCCGATGCGCCGCGGACGCATGTCCGGTCCCCGCGTCGCGTGTGGAGGGTCACTCCGCACCGTGGGCCATGATGGGCCGATGTTGATCCTCGGGCACCGTGGTGCCTCCGCCGCGGCACCGGAGAACACCACCGCCGCATTCGCGCTCGCCGATGAGATGGGCGCCGACGGTGTCGAGCTCGACGTGCGCATCACGCCCGATGGCCGACTGCTCGCAGTGCATGACCCGCTGCCTCTGTCGCTGACCGAGATCGACGCCCTCGACGCCCCGACGTTCGCCGAGGTCCTCGATGCGTGCGGCGAGCGGCTGTTGATCAACGTGGAGATCAAGAACTGGCCCGAGGACTCGTGGTACGACGAGACGATGGCGTTGGTACCGCCGATCCTCGACGAGATGCGGTCCCGAGGCCACGCCGACCGATGGCTGATCTCGTCGTTCTCGTTGCCGACGATCGACGCCTGCCGGACCTACGCGCCGGAGCTCGCCACCGCGTGGCTCACGTGGGAGGCGAAGCCGAAGTTGATCGACAAGGTGCTTGCTGGAGGTCACGTGGCCATCCACCCGTGGGAGCCGACCGTCACCGCGGCCACGGTCGCCATGTGTCACGAGGCGGGCGTCGCCATCAACGTGTGGACGTGCAACGACGCGGCGCGTCTCGTCGAGCTCGCGGCGCTGGGCGTCGACGGGGTGTGCACCGACGTGCCAGATGTCGCTCGCCATGCGCTCGGTCGTGCCGCCGACGAGGGAGCGGTCACACCGCGGTGGCCAACGGCGCGGACCTGACCGGCGGCTCGGCACGGGGGAACACGAGCTGCACCGCGTCGGGTACGTGCGCGAGCTCGAGCCGCGAGGTCGACCCCAACGCGTCGCCGTCGACCTGGTAGGGGAACGGTGTGGCGTGCTCGATCACGAGGGACGAGACGTCGGTGCGGATGTCGAGGTGGTCCGCCGGCTTGACCCCTCCGCCACGCAGCGCGCCGGCGAGTGAGGTGAGGATCGCGCGGGCGCTCATCGTCGTGAACGTGATCGCCACCAAGCGCTGATCGAGGCCCGCGGCAGGGGAGAGGTCGAGCGGGCGGTTGCCGAGGTACGTGTACGGGTTGGTGTTGAGGACGATCGTGAAGTAGCCGTCGTCGACGTCGGTCCCGCCATCGCCGCGCACCGTGAAGTGCGGCTCGTGGCGGTCGTAGTCGTGCCACCACGTCGACACGCCCGCCCAGATGAACAGTGGGTGGCCGAGCCACCGCTTGAGCGAGGCGTGCCGTTCGACGCGTTGCACGACGGCGGCGTCGAAGCCGACACCGGTGTGGAAGCAGAAGTAGCGACCGTTGACCTGGCCGAGGCCGATCGGTCGCAGGTCGGCGGCGTCGATGCCGTTGGCGAGGTGTTCGACTGCGGCGACGGGGTCGTTCGGCATGCCGAGCGTGCGGGCGAACACGTTCGTCGAGCCTCCGGGCAGCACACCGAGGGCCGTGTCGGTTCCGGCGATGCCGGTGGCCACCTCGTTGAGCGTGCCGTCGCCACCGAAGCCGATCACGACATCGACGCCCCGGCGCGCCGCATCGTGGGCGAACCGGGTGGCGTGCCCGCGCCGATTCGTCTCGACGACGTCGACGTCGTGGCCGCGCCCGAGGCGCCGGTGCACGATCACCGTGTTGCGCGCGGTCACCGACGACGCGAACGAATTGACGATCAACAACACCCTCAAGGCCATCGACCGTACAACTTCCACTTTCACTGTGCTGGCTGCGATCGTCGGCTCGAGGCGCCAGTGCTGCTGCCCCGGGAGCCCACAGCCCCGAGCGCGCGCCGACTGCTCCGACGAGCCTCCGATCAGCCGGAACGGGCCAACTCCGCGGACGACGGCGCGGCGGCGCGGTTCGCGCCGGGAGATCTACACTTCCGAATGGTCGAGACCGAGCTCGCGAACTACTGCCCGGATGTGGTCGTGAGCTGCTCGCCCTCCGACGACGAGTACGTGGAGCACCAACCATGCTTCGTCGTCGAGGTATGGCACCGCGTCGCGAACGGTTGGTCGCGGCACGACGACGTCGGCTGGCAAGACGTTCCCGTCGAGTGTCTTGGGGTAGCTGTTCCGATCGCCGAAATGGTCGCTGGGGTCACGACGTTCGACGGGTGAACGCCGGGCGGGCGCTCGTGTGTGCTCCGTCACGTCGCACCGCGTCCAGCGGCTTGGGCGGCGACCGATGACCCCGGTAGCGTGAGCGCCTTATGAACGTGATCGTCTGTGTGAAACAGATCCCGGATCCGGCGTTGCCGGGCGAGTTGGATCCAGCGACCAACACGCTGAAGCGTGACGGCAAGTTGATTCTCGACGAGTCGGACAGTTACGGCGTCGAGATGGCGCTGCAGCTCGTCACGGCTGCGGGTGGTGGCGAGGTCAGCCTGGTCTCGATGGCCCCCAACGACGAGACCTCGGGTCTGCGCACGGCGTTGGCGATGGGTGCCGCGAAGGCGGTGCTCGTGAGCGATGCGTCACTCGCTGGTGCCGACGCGTTGACCACGGCCAAGGTGCTTGCGGCGGCGACGAAGAAGCTCGGCGATGTCGACTTGATCATCGCCGGTACCGAGTCGTCCGACGGCTACACGGGCACGGTGCCCGAGCAACTCGCCGAGGTGCTCGGTCTGCCGTCGGTCACGTTCGCCAAGACGGTGTCGGTCG
>CAZQCP010000183.1:0-4870 GCA_964592115.1 uncultured Ilumatobacteraceae bacterium | reverse complement strand
GCGTCGGTGTGGCAAAGTCGGCGTGGATGCATCTCGTGCGCACACCTGCCGAACTGGCCGCGTCCGCCGCGGTCCGCTCGGCGCTCGACCCTCGGCACACTCTGAACCCCGGCGTGCTCGAGCCGCCTGCCGACGGATACCGCGCTCGGTGAGCGACGTCGACTTCCGCGGCTCGCGACGCCTGACTGGCGTCGAGGAGTGGTTCTGGTACCTGTTCGCCGCCGCGACCTACATCGTCGCCGGACTCTGGCACAAGTGGATCCTCAACTGGTTGATGGGACCGATCTGGCTGGTCACCATCATCGTCGTCGGCCCATGGCTCGTCGACCGCGCACGTGCGCTCGTGGGCCGAGATGTCCCGCGGGGACGGGTGCAACGGAACAAGGACCTGCCGTGAGCTGGGCAGCCCACCAGTTCGAGGTCTACGCGATCCAAGCGCACCTGCCGAAGAAGATGATCGGCAAGGTCAGCTTCTGGGCGATCTTCCTCGGTGACTTCACGCCGGACTTCCTGTCGAAGTTCTGGGTCTACGGTTTCACGTTCAACGGCGTCCACTACGGCTCGGACATCCCCCACCAGTGGCACCGCGGCTTCCCGGGGATGGGCTTCACCCACACGCTGTTCTTCGGTGTGCTGCTCACGCTCGTGTGGTGGTTCTGGAGACGGAACCGGGCGTTCACGATCGGCTTCCTGCTCGGTTACGCGGCGCACGCGCTCACCGACATCAACGACTCGGTCGGCACGATGCTCCTGTTCCCGTTCACGACCATCAATTGGACGTCGCGGACATGGGCGTACGCGGCGACGATCGATGGTGGGAAGTACCTCGACGCCGCTGCGTACTACTCGAGCCTCGGCCTCGTCATGGACCTCGCCTGGCTCGTGGTCGTGCTGATCTCGTGGCGGGTGCTCACCCGCGAGTACTGGCGGACGAACGTCGTGCCGTCGGACGCCCGCGTGTGGGCGTGGTTCGGTCGGGTCCTACCCGAACGCGGCTTGTTGGCGCTGTACCGGGCGACGTTCTTCTACGGCGTGTGCCGTTTGATCTCGTGGAGCTTGTGGGCGCGCCTCGTGGCCAACCCGGTGATCGACGGCGTCAAGCACGCCGGATACCCGATGGACCTGTCGTGGACCGGGCCGTGGTGGATCGCCGCCCGCACCTTGCGGCACGTCAACCCATGGATCGCCTACCCGGTGGCGCTCGGTCTGCTGGCGCTCGTCTACGTCGTGGTGATCAGGCTGTGGGAGCCGATGGGGCGCGCCGAGGCACGGTTCCGCGCCAAACGCTCGCGCCAGGGGACCCAGGACGTCGATGGCATCCAAGCCGACGCCTGATCGACGACGTCCTGGCCGAGCACTGCCACCGGGTCGAGGTCGAGCGCGGTGAGGAACGCGACGGTGCGCACGTCGTGGGCGACCGGGTCGGGATCGGGAGCGAGCCCGGCGCGGGCGAGCGCCCGGTGCATCGGTGGCTTCACGATGTAGGTCGTGAACGCAGCGAACGCGGCCGCTGCTTCGGCCGTACTGAGACACGACTGGCACATGTCCGCGACGCTACACCGCTGCCGGCACACGTTCTCGGGGCTCGTCGTGCCGGATTCCGGAACTCACGCCCCCGAGAACATCTCCCTGCCGGTCAACTTCCGAAGTCGAAGCCGAGGTCGGGGGCGGTGAGCAACGGGCGGTAGTCGATTCCGGCGGCGTCGGCGAGCGCGGCGCAGGTGCCGCCTCGATCGACGATGACCGTCATCCACGCCGGCTCGGCACCGAACGCTCGGATCTCGTCGGCAGCCTCGATCAGCGATGTCCCACGCGTCGTCGTGTCCTCGGTGACGAGCACGCGATCGCCGGGGCGGAGCGCGCCAGCGATGCGACCGGTGATGCCGCCCTGCTTGGCCTCCTTGCGGACGCTGAAGCTGCGCAGTGTCCGCCCGCGGGTGGCGAGCACGGCAGCGACACCGAACGCAACGGGATCGGCACCCATCGTGAGCCCGCCGATCGCGTCGATGTCGTCGAGGACGTCGGCGAACACTTCCTCGACCGCGTCGGCGACCGCGATGATCCCGTCAGGAAGGCATGCGGTCTGCTTCGTGTCGAGGAACCACGTACTCGTCGCGCCGGATTTGAGTACGAACTCGCCGTGCTTCACCGAGTGTTCGGACACGTGGGCGCGCAATACATCGAGCATGGGCGACAAGGTGGTCGGGGCATCGGACATCGAGGCCGAACGTAGCCGCCGCGACCCGAAATGTGTCCGGTCCGTCACGCTCAGCGGCACAGGTCGGACAGATTTGGGACTCGCGGTGTCAGTCGCGGTCGCGGGCGTCGCGGACCAGGACCTCTTGGGCGACGGTGGCGACGTGGGTGCCGTCGTCGACGAAGACGTGGCCGATCGACAGCCCGCGCCCGCCGACGTAGTGATGGCAGGAGAAGTCGTAGAGGTGCCAGCGGTCGGCGCGCAGCGGACGGTGGAACCAGATCGTGTGGTCGAGGCTGGCGCAGAACAACGACTCGTGCGCCTCGTCGTCGTTGCCGATCGGATGGGCAGCGATCACCGACTCGGTGGGGAGATCGTCGGACAGGTAGGCGAGCCAGCAGCGGTGCACGAGTTGCGCTTCGGCGTCGGCCGGGTCGCCCAGCTCCTCGTTGACCTTCATCCACATGACGGTGCGCCCGGCACCGTCGCGGGGTGCGCCACCGACGGCGTCGATCGGCACCTTCACCCGCGACAGCGTCGACGTCCACGAGTCGTTGGCGGCACTGTCGGGCTCGGGCACGTCGGGCATCACGATCGTCTGGATCGCTGCCGCCCGCTCCGGACGCTGGAACGAGCTTTCGGCATTGAGAATCGCGCCAACGGCCTGGCGGGCGACGACGCGTCGGGTGGCGAAGCTGCGTCCGTTACGTATGCGGTCGACCTCGTAGCGGATCGGTTCCGTGTGATCGCCGCGGCGAATGAAGTAGGCGCGGATCGAATGCGGCTCGAGATCGGTGTCGACCGACAACGATGCCGCGCGCAGTGCCTGGGCGACGATCTGGCCGCCATAGAGGCCGCCCCACGGATATTGGGGACCGGTCCCCACGTAGACGTCAGCACCATGTGGGGCGAGTTCGAACACGATGGGAACGCTATTGCATCCGGTCGCAGATTCGCCAATAGTATGTCGACATGGCTGCAAAACGAAGCACCCGCACCCCGATGAGTGACGAGCACAAGGCTGCGCTCGCAAAGGGGCGAATGGAAGGCCGCATCGTACGCGAATACCTAGAAGGTTTGCGGGCGACCAAACCCAAGCGCGGGCGCAAGCGCACTCCCGAGACGATCCAGCAGCGGCTCGAAGCGATCGAGACTGAAATCGCCGAAGCAGGTCCACTCGACGAGTTGTTGCTCGTCCAGGAGCGGCGCGATCTCGAAGCTGAGCTCGCCGCCAAGTCCGATTCGATCGACATGGAAGCTCGCGAGGCCGACTTCGTCGAAGTCGCCAAGAGCTACTCCGAGAGCAAAGCCATCTCCTACGCCTCGTGGCGTGATGTCGGCGTCCCCGCCAACGTGCTCCAGCGGGCCGGTATCGGCCGCGGCGACTGAGCTGCGAAGCGGCGGAGAGGGGACACGTCCGGGAACCAGCCCGGACATCCCCTACTCCAACGCGTCGAGCTCGTCGAACACGTGACCGAGGTTGCGCAACGACCGATCGAGGTCGAACGCGTCGCTGAGCAGGGCGTTGTCCACGTCCGGGTCGGCCTCGAGCAACGAGCGGAAATCGCGCCCTTCGTCCCAGGCCCGCATCGCACTCCGCTGCACGATTCGATACGCATCGTCACGGGTCATCCCCGATTGAACGAGGGCCAGCAGCACGGGTTGACTGAACACCAACCCGTAGCTGGCGTCGAGGTTGGCGCGCATTCGGTCGGGAAACACAACGAGACCATCCAGCAGGCGCCGCAGCCGTTGCATGACGTAATAGGCGAGGTGCGACGAGTCCGGCAGGATGACTCGCTCGACCGATGAGTGCGAGATGTCCCGCTCGTGCCAGAGCGCCACATCCTGCATTCCCGCCGACAGATTGCCGCGGAGCACACGGGACAGACCGGAGATCGTTTCGGCCGAAATCGGGTTCCGCTTGTGCGGCATCGCCGACGACCCCTTCTGACCGGGCTTGAACCCCTCCTGCACCTCACGCACCTCGGTGCGCTGCAGGTGACGCAACTCGACCGCGATCAATTCGCACGTCGCGCCAACCGCCGCGCACGCATACAGGTACTCGGCGTGACGGTCGCGAGCGATGACCTGCGTGGCCGGAACCGGTCGCAATCCGAGCGCGTCGCCGACGTGCCGCTCGACGTCGGGCGGGATGTTCGAATACGTGCCGACGGCACCACTCAGCTTCATCACCGCCACCGACTCGCGTGCTGCTCGCAGGCGCGTGCGGTCACGGTCGGCTTGGAGTGCCCAGAGCGCGACCTTGGCCCCGAACGTCGTCGGCTCGGCATGGATCCCGTGCGTGCGCCCGATCATCACCGTGTCGCGATGCTCGCGGGCGACGCGGACCAACGTGGCGACGAGCGCATCGCTCGCCACGAGGAGCAGATCGGCGGCATCGCGCATGGCCCAGCAGAGCGCGGTGTCGACGACGTCCGACGACGTCAGGCCGTAGTGGATCCACGATGCAGCCGGCGCGCCGACCGCCGCTTGCACGACGTCGACGAACGCCGCCACGTCGTGGTCGGTGACCGCCTCCCGGTCGAGAACCTGTTGTACGAACGTGTCGTCGGTGGTCGGCGCACGGTCGCGACATGCCGCCGCATCGGATGCCGGAACGATCCCGAGCGCGGCGTGCGCCTCCGTTGCCAACAACTCGACCTCGAGCCA
>CAZQCP010000182.1:0-4910 GCA_964592115.1 uncultured Ilumatobacteraceae bacterium | reverse complement strand
GTGGAGGTAGAACACGTCGCCGGGGTACGCCTCGCGACCCGGCGGGCGACGCAGGAGCAGCGACAGCTGACGGTAGGCCTCGGCCTGCTTCGACAGGTCGTCGTACACCACGAGGGCGTGCTCGCCGTTGTCCATCCAGTGCTGGCCGATGGCGCAACCGGCATAGGGCGCGAGGTACTTGAACGGTGCGGGGTCGGAGGCCGGGGCGACGACCACCACGGTGTACTCGAGCGCACCGGCGGCACGCAGCGTGTCGACGGTCTGGGCGACCGTCGAGCTCTTCTGGCCGATGGCGACGTAGATGCACTTCACGCCGAGCCCGCGCTGGTTGAGGATCGTGTCGATCGCCACCGCCGTCTTGCCGGTCTTGCGGTCACCGATGATCAGCTCGCGCTGGCCGCGCCCGATCGGCGTCATCGCGTCGATCGCCTTGATGCCGGTCTGCAGCGGCTCGTGCACGGGCTTGCGGCCCATGATGCCCGGCGCCTGGATCTCCATGCGCCGCTGTTGCACACCGACGAGCTCACCCTTGCCGTCGATCGGGTGGCCGAGCGCGTTCACGACTCGGCCGAGGACGCCGTCGCCGACGGGCATCGACAAGATGCTGCCGGTCGCCTTGACGGTCTGGCCCTCTTCGATGTTGTCGACGTCGCCGAGCACGACGGTGCCGATCGATGCTTCGTCGAGGTTCAGCGCGAGGCCGACCGAGCCGTCCTCGAACTCGAGCAGCTCGTTCACCGCCGCGTCGGGCAGGCCGCCGACGCGGGCGATGCCGTCACCGACGGAGAGCACGCGGCCGACGGTGCGGGCCTCGAGCGAGGGCTCGAAACCCTCGAGGTTGGACTTCAGCGCCGACGCGATGTCGGCAGCGGAGATGGTCAGCTCAGCCATGGTGGTCTTCGTTCCTTGACGTTGACAAGCGGTTCACAACAGGGGAGTTCGTTCGGGGTCGATCGATGACGTCAGAGCCGGCTCTTCAGCTGGTCGATGCGGGTGCGGACGGTGTCGTCGATGACCGTGTCGCCGATCGTGGCGACGACGCCACCGATCACGTACGGGTCGACGACGGTCTTGAGGTTGAGGCTCTTGCCGGTGGCGTTCTCGAGCGCCGCCTTGAGCCGGGCGCGCTGGTCGTCGGAGAGGGCGACCGCGGTACGGACCTCGGCGACGTCGAGCTGCTTGGCCGACGAGGCGCGAGCGACGAGGCTGTCGACGATGGCGGGCAGATCCCGCGATCGCCCGGAACCGACGACCATCGAGACGAGCTGGACGGTCGTGGTGGTGGTCTTGCCACCGAGCAGGTCTTCGACGATCGCTTGGCGCTTCTCGGCGGGGATGTGCTCGTCGGTCAGCGCGTTGCGCAGGGCGTCGCTCGACTCGTACGAGCGGGCGAACCGGAAGAGCTCGTCTTCGACCTCGTCGAGCGTGCCCTCGGCGCGGGCGACCTCGAACAGTGCCCTGGCGTAGCCCTCGATCATTGCGTCACTCATGCGCTCGCTCCTGTACTGGCTCCGACGCGTGCGATGAAGCCCTCGATCAGGTCTTGCTGGGCGGCGTCGTCGAGCGTGCCGGCGACGATGCGGTCGACGGCGACGCCGGCGTGGCGGGAGATCTCCACGCGCAACTCGTCGGTGCCGCGGCCGGCGGCCGCCACGATGTCGGCGTCGGCGCGGGTCTCGAGCTCGGCGATCTCGGCGTCGAGCCGCGCCCGGCCGTCGGCGAGCAACGCGTCGGCCTGCGTGTCGGCCTCGGCGTAGAGGCGGCTGCGCTCGGCTTCGATGTCACCCTTGGCCTGGCGGATGCGAGCAGCCTCGGTCTCCGCGGCCGTCTTGGCGGCCGCCGAGTCGTCGATCTGCTTCTGGAAGCGCGCCGTGCGGTCCTCGAAGGCCTTCTTGATGATCGGCCAGGCGAACTTGTACAGCAAGAAGAAGACGATCAGCGACGCCGCCGACCCGATGATCAGCTCCCACTTCGGGGGCAAGATCGCGTTCTGGGTGGTGTAGCCCTTGTCGTCGAAGGGGATGTCGTGACCTTCGGCGCCGATCAGTTGACCGTTCAAGATCTGCGCGGCCAGCAGGTTGGCGGTGGCGACGGCGCTCATGCCGACACCCCCTGGCTCATCGCGTCGGTCACGGCAGCGCTCACGACGTCGCCCGACGGCTGCTTGCCGGTGGCGAGCTCGGCGATCCGGCCGGCCACGTCGGCGACCGCCGTCTCGACCTGTCCGCGGGTGGCAGCCTTGGCGGCTTCCACCTCGGCAGCGGCAGCGGCACGCTTGTCGGCGATCCGGGCGTTGACCTCGGCGAGCCGGGCCGAACGCTCGCCTTCGAGCGTCGATCGGGCCGCCTCGACCCGGGTCTGGGCATCGGCACGCACGGAGGCGACCTGCGCCTCGTACTCAGCGACCTCGGCGCGGGCGGCAGCCGTGAGGGCGTCGGCCGTCTCGAGATCACCTTCGATGCTGTCGTAGCGCGACGTCATCCCCTCCCTGACCTTGCGGAACAGGAACAAGCGCATCGCCAGCGCCAGCACCACGAAGGCACCGAAGCCCCAGGCAACCTCTTTCAGTTCGGGGAAGATCGGGTTGAGATCGCTCTCGGGTCCCGTGGCCTCGTGGGCCTCCTCCCCTTCGTGGTCGTCTTCGGCAGCAGCCACTGCGGTGTCGAGCAACGACACCTTCACGGCTCCACCGGTGACGGTTACGACGGCTGTCAGCACGTCATCTCCTCAACGAATCGACGGATGGACGAAAATGCTCGCGATCAGGCGAACTTCAACAGGATGAAGACCACGAAGCCGATCAGGGCGAGGGCCTCGGTGAAGGCGATGCCGAGGAACATCGTGGTGCGGACCATGCCCGCTGCCTCGGGCTGGCGGGCCATCGCCTCGACGGACTTGCCGACGAGGTAGCCGATGCCGATGCCGGGACCGATGGCGGCGAGGCCGTAGGCCATGCCGGCGCCGGCCGCAGCTGCGATGCTCTTCTGGTCAGCCGCGGACAAGGGCTCGGCCTGGGCGACGAGGGCGCTGAATGCTTCCATGGGGATGTGTTCTCCTGTTGTGCTTTCGGTAGATGGGAGATCGGTGGGCGAACGTGGTGACCGTCGGGCTCAGTGCTCGTCGCCGTGACCGGCGGTCGAGTTGCTGATGTAGACGGCGGCGAGGATGGTGAAGATGTAGGCCTGCAAGAAGGCGACGAGGATCTCGAAGCCGGTCAGGAAGATCAGCATCCCGAACGGCAGGATGCTCATCGGGACGAGGAAGAGCTGGTTCGTCTCGGCGAGGAGCAGCGCCTCGGTCAAGAGCGCGAACGTGACGAGCAGGATGTGGCCGGCGAGCATGTTGGCCATGAGACGGACGGTCAGCGAGAACGGCGTGACGATGATCGTCGAGATGAACTCGATCAGGCCCACCAGCGGCTTGAGCGCCGTCGGCACACCAGGGGGCCACAACAGGTGGCCGAAGTATCCGAGGCCCTGATGCTTGATGCCGGTGCCGATGTAGATGACCCACACGAGCAGCGACAGCGACAGCGGGATGGCGATGCGGGCGGTGGCCGGCATCTGCAACATCGGCAAGATGCCCGGGATGTTGCAGAGGAAGATGAAGATGAACAGCGAGAGCAGGAACGGCGTCCACTTGAGGCCGGACTTGCCGAGCGTCTGCATCACGATGCCCTCTTCGACGAACTCGATGGTCGTCTCGGCGAGGTTGCGGGCGCCGGTCGGCGCCAACTTCGGGTTCCCCCTGCTGGCGAAGACGAACAGCAAGATGCCGATCAGCGCGGCGGCGCAGGCGATCAGAGCGATCTTGTTGAACGACGGGAAGATGTCCTGCCAACGCAGGATCTCGTTGATCGGCGGGAACTCGAGTCCGAACACGTGGATTCCGTTTCAGTCGTGAGTGCGGGTGTGTGGGATGTGGCGGGTGCGATGTTGCGGGTGTAGCGAGTGCGATGAGCGGTGATGCAGGTCGGGTATCAGGGCGTGGTTTGGGACGCCGGCGGCGCTTGCGGCTTGAGCCCGGGATGCGCCAGCGACATGGCGACGTACTTCATCTCCCAGAACAGCAGACCGAGGTGCGTGACGATGATGGTCGATCCGAGTGCCGGAAACGAAATCCAACTCGCATCGCGCACGACCCAGACGGCGACGAAGATGAGCGCGAGGCGCACGAGGTACCCGAACAGGGTGGCCGCCATCATCAGCCCGAGCGAGATCTTGGCGGCTGTGGCGATGAACAGCGCGGCGAGGGCGAAGTTGGTGAGCACGATGGCGATGCCGTACGCCGCGGACCACGCGCCGTCGCCACCCCAGATCACAGCGCACAGCGCGATCAGCAGCGGCGCGGCGATCAGCCCACGCTTGATCATGTCGGTCGACACCTGGACCTCGGGCGACGGCCCCTCGAGGCGAGTGGTGAACGCGTCGGCGGGCTGGTGGGTGCTCACGGTCACGTGACCTCCCGCCGGTTGCCGGTGCCGCGCCGGTCAGCCGTGCGAGCGGCGCGCTCGGCTTCGAGCTCGGCCATCCGCTCGTCGTAGTTGTACTTGTAGCGAACGAACAGGCCGACCGCGCCGATCAGCGTGAGCACGATCATGAACACCGGCGTCGTGGAGAACAGACGGTCGAGGCCGAAACCGGCGAAGAAGAACAGCGCCAACATGACGGCCGCTTCGATGCCGAGGCCGAGCGGTTCACCGCGGGGATCGCGAGCGCTGTCGCGTTGCTGAGTGGGGAGGAGCTTCATTGATCCATCCGCTCACGGAGGCGCCGGGTCGGCACCGCTTGTGAACGCATGCACAACCTACTGGTCGCCGGAGACCGCAGGCAACTCCGACGCAACATTCGATTGCCGGATTGCATCCGGGGTCAGACACCACATGCAACCGCGCGCCGACCTGGCTGTCT
>CAZQCP010000181.1:0-4926 GCA_964592115.1 uncultured Ilumatobacteraceae bacterium | reverse complement strand
GCCAGTGGGCGGTGGACGTCGTGGTGATCTTCGACGACGAGGTCGTTCGCAAGCGGATCGCAACGTACCGCTCCGAGCGCCAGGCGCAGATCGCCGCCAGCTGGATCGGGCGAGCCGCTCGACGCGAGATCACAGGACCGATCGATGACTGAGCACACATCCGAACCGCTCCCGCGACCCCAACCCGTCGGAGTCTTCCCGCTCCCCGCGGGCTCGTTGCTGATCGGACCTGGCCCTGGCCACGACGAGGCGAGAACGGCACTCGTCGCAGGGCGGCGACCGACCACCTTGCCGGCGTCGCTGCGGTACTACGAGATGGCTCTCGACGGCGACCTGCCCGGCGCGCTGGCCCAGCTCGCCGGCGACGACATGATCACGCTCGCCAACCGCTTCGCGTTGGAACCCGATCCCGATCTGTTGGCGCAGTTGCGCAGCCGCACCGCGGGGCCGCTCCTGGCCCACGTGAACACGGTCGCGTACGTCGTCGGCCTGGCGCCGGAGCCCCCGCCGGCGTCGGCCGCCGACGGTGAGCTGGCGGCGATGATCCACGCCTCCCACGCCGCCGCGGCGCTGGAACACCACGATCGCGGCACGGCACTCGACGAGCTCGAGATCGCCGCCCGGCTCGCCAAGCCGGTCAGCCTGCCGCTCGCCGGGCAGCTCCTCGGTCAGATGGCCAACCTCCAGCTCGACGAGGGCGGCACCACCCGGGCCACGGTCACGTTGCAAGCGGCGATCGAAGCGCTCGAAGGCACCGACCTCGTGCACAGCCTGGCGGAGCTCCACGTCACCGCCGGCGCGATGCACCAGGAGATGTCCGAAGCGGCACCGCGACTGATGAAGACGGCGATCGACCACTACTTGAGCGCGCTGTCGCTGATCACGATCGAGACCGCCCCGGAGACGTTCGCCATCGCGTCGGCCAATCTCGGTCTCGCCTACCTCATGTCGCCGATGCACGAGGCGAGCGACCTGCTACGGACCGGGATCGCCGTCCAGTCGCTGCGCGAGGCGCTGCGGGTGTTCACCGCCGAGACCCACCCGGACCGCTGGGCGAGCACGCAGCTCAACCTCGCCAACGCGCTCGTGTACATGCCATCGACCCACCAGGCCGACAACATCGCCGAAGCGGTCGAGCTGTACGAGGACGTGCTGGTGGTGCGCGATCGCCACAGCGACCCTCAAGGACGCGCCCGCGTGCTCGCCAACCAGGGCAACGCGCTCGCCCACCTCGGCGTGTTCGACCAGGCCAAGTCGCGCCTCCACGAGGCGCGGGCGATCTTCGAGGAGTTCGAAGACGGCGACGCTGTGCGCAGCGTGCGGTCGGTGCTCGACGAGATCGCCAAGCAGGAATCCCTCCAGCGTCAGGACGCGGTATGACAGCATTGGAGGACACCTCGACACTGGAGGGCTACGCCCGGCGGGTCGACGAGGCGCTCGCCGCGGTCGAAGCGCTCGATCCGCCCAGCCGCCAGGCGGCGCTCGACCTGAAGGCGGCGATCGAGGAGTTCCATCATCCAGCCCTCGTCCACATCGTGCAGACGCTGCGCGCCGATCCGCGCGGCAAGGAGCTGCTGTTCGAGCTCGTCGACGACCCGTCGGTGCACGCCGTGCTGGCGCTCCAAGGCATCATCCGCCCGAGCCTGACCACCCGTGCCGAGACGGCACTCGAACAGGTTCGTCCATACCTGCGCTCGCACGGAGGCGACGTCGAGCTCGTCGGCGTCGAGGCGGGCACGGCCAAGGTCCGCCTACACGGGTCGTGCAGCGGGTGCTCGATGTCGGCGGTCACGCTCCGCGAGGGCGTCGAGCAAGCACTCGTCGACGGGGTCGAGGAGATCACCGGCATCGAGGTGCTCGAGGACCAACCGACGGCGGCGTTCATCCCGCTGTCGTCGATCGGACGACGGGACACCGGCTGGATCAAGGGACCCGATGCCACGGCGGTCCCGCTCGGCGGCATGATGCGCTTCGACGTCGACGACGACAGCTTCGTGATCACCAACATCGATCAACGTCTTGCCGTGTTCCGCAACGAGTGCGTGCACCAGGGTCTGACGCTCGACGGCGGGATGATCGACGACGGCGTGCTCGTGTGCCCGTGGCACGGCTTCCGGTACGACGCGGCGAGCGGTGAGTGCTTGTCGGCTCCCGGCGCCCAGCTCCCCCAGATCCCGCTGCGCGTCGACGACGGCCAGGTGTGGATCCGTGCCCGTTGAGAGCCGCTACCGCGTGCGCAGCGCGCAACCGGGTCTGCCGACCCGCGCCCACACCGGTGCGGCGGGCGTCGCGTCGGCACTCGACGAGCGGCGACCCATCGGCGAGATGCGACCGTCGGTGTGGTTCGGGGCGGAAGCTCCGGGCGGTCTCGCGCTTCCCGCGGCGATGCCCACCTCGCGCCAGGTGTACGCGCCGCGCGGGGTGTGGCTCGACGACGAGCGGTTGATCGTCGCCGACACCGGCAACCATCGCGTGTTGATCTGGCACGGACCGCCCGCCGCGAGCCACCAGCCCGCGGACGTACTCCTCGGCCAGACGGACTTCACCGACGACGGCGCGCAGGCGGCCGGGCGCGGCCCCGAGAGCGGCATGCGCCTGCCGACCGGCGTGCTCGTCCACGAGGGACGCCTCGTCGTGGCCGACGCCTGGAACCACCGGATCCTCGTGTGGGACGAGGTACCCGAGCACTGCGGTACGGCCCCGGACATCGTGCTCGGGCAACCGGACACGACATCGGTCGAGGAGAACCGCGGCCAGGGGTGCCGCCCCGACGGCTTCTACTGGCCGTTCGGAATCGCTGTCGTCGCCGGTCGTTTCTACGTCGCCGACACGGGCAACCGCCGCGTGCTCGCCTGGGACGGCATCCCCGAGCCCGGCGAGCCGCCGGTGCTCGTGCTGGGCCAGCCCGACGGGTGCCAGCGTGACGAGAACCGCGGCGAGATCGGCGCGGCCAGCTTCCGCTGGGTGCACGACGTGGCGGGCACGGCTGACCAGCTCTTCGTGGCCGACGCCGGCAACCACCGGGTGCTCGCGTGGTCGCCCCCACCCACGGCCGACGGGGACGCAACGTCCGTGTTCGGCCAGAGCGACTTCGTCACCGGCGGCGAGTTCCCGTATCAGCCTCAGACTGCCGCGGCGCTGCGCTTCCCGTACGCGATCGCCATCGACGATCAGGGCGCGGAGCTGCGCACGCCGCGGATGGCCGTCGCCGACACCGCCAACAACCGCGTGCTGTTGTGGGACGACGTGCCTGACGCGTCGGGTCGACCCGCCGACCACGTGCTCGGCCAGCCCGACTTCGCCAGCAACGGCGAGAACCGCTGGGACCTCGTGGCTACCGACACGCTGTGCTGGCCCTACGGGTTGTGCCTCCACGCGGGGCGCTTGGCCATCGCCGACTCGGGGAACAACCGGGTCATGATCTGGGAGCTCGGTCGGTGACCATCACCGGTCACGCGGCGATCGTGCGCGAACGCATCCGCGTGAGCGGACTCGTACAAGGCGTCGGGTTCCGACCCTTCGTGTGCAACTGCGCCACTCGCCGCGGCTTGTCGGGGTTCGTCGGCAACGACGTGGCCGGCGTGTTCATCGAGGTGCAGGGCCTTTCGCACGAGATCGACGGGTTCCTCGCCGAGGTCGCCGTCGGGCCCCCACTCGCGGCGGTGCGTCACGTCGAACGCGCTCGCGTCGCCTGCGTCGGCGACACCGGCTTCTCGATCGAAACGAGCCGCGGTGTGGGCACCGCGGTCACGTTCGTGGCACCCGACAGCGCTGTGTGCGACGACTGCCTGGCTGAGATGTTCGACCCGACGGACCGCCGGTACCGCTACCCGTTCGTCACGTGCACCAACTGCGGCCCGCGGTTCACCATCACCACCGCGCTCCCCTACGACCGTCCGACCACCACGATGGCCGGCTTCGAGCTGTGCGCAGCCTGCGCCGCCGAGTACGCCGATCCCACCGACCGGCGATTCCACGCCCAACCGCTGGCGTGCGCCGAGTGCGGGCCGCGGATGTGGCTCGACGCGCCGGGCGACACGTTCGATCACGTCGACGGAACCGATGCCGTGATCGCCGCCACCCAGCGGCTGCTCGCCGACGGGGCGATCGTGGCGATCAAAGGAATCGGCGGCTACCACCTCGCGTGCGACGCCCGCAACGCCACCGCGGTGGTAGGGCTGCGCGAGCGCAAGCACCGCCCCGACAAGCCGCTCGCCGTGATGGCAGGCACGATGTCGGTCGTCGAGCACCTCGCCGAGGTCGATGCCGTGGAGGCTGAGCTGCTGCGCTCACCGGCACGGCCGATCGTGCTGCTGCGCGAGCGACGGACGTCCGGCCTCGCCGCGCAGGTCGGGGCCGGCAGCCCGCTCGTGGGCGCGATGCTCCCGTATGCGCCGCTGCATCACCTGCTGTTCGCCGCGGTGCCCGGCTCCGATGCGCCGGTGCCCGATGTGCTGGTGATGACGAGCGGCAACCTCAGCGACGAGCCGATCTGCATCGACGACGACGACGCCCGCGTTCGGCTCGCCGGCATCGCGGACGCGTTCGTCGCGCACGACCGCCCGATCCACGTGCCGTGCGACGACTCGGTCACCCGCGTCGTCGACGGTGCGGCGATGCCGATCAGGCGCTCGCGGGGATACGCACCGATGCCGCTGCGTCTCCCGGCGCCGACGGCCGGTCTGCTCGCCGTCGGCGGCGAACTGAAGAACACGTTCTGTCTCGCCCGCGGGCGCGACGCCTGGCTGTCGCAGCACCTCGGCGACATGGGCAGCGTCGCCACGCTCGACGCGTTCGACACGTCGGTCGGTCAGTTCCGCGGCCTCTACGGCATCGCACCTGGAGATGTCGCCGTCGACCGTCACCCCGGGTACCACACCACGGCGTGGGCGCACCGGGTCACCGCCGGGCCGATCCACGAGGTGC
>CAZQCP010000180.1:0-4931 GCA_964592115.1 uncultured Ilumatobacteraceae bacterium | reverse complement strand
ATCTGCGGTCCGTTCGACATCGAAGCCGGTGTGTCCAAGATGCGGGGCGTGCACAAGTTCGAGCCGATCTACGACGTCGACCTCCGCGCCGAGCTGCGCACGCGCACGGCGATCGGCGAGCGGCCGATCCGCTTCGCCCGCGACGCCGAGTCGGCGGGGACCGGCGAGGCGCTGGCGGGAGCCGGCATGGGTGTCGACCGCATGATGATCATCACGCTCGGCACCGGCATGGGCACCTGCGTCACCGACCACGCCGTTCCGGTACCGACGATCGGTGGGTTCGGCGTCGAGCACACGGGCATGTTGGAGACGCCATGGGGGCGCGCCGACGACGTGCTGTCCGCGCGCGGGCTCGCCGACCGGCTCGGCATCTCGATGTCCGAGCTGCGCGAGGCGATCGTCGACCCCGCCAACGCGGCAGTCGTGAGCGATCACGGGGCACGGCTGGGCACGTTGCTCGCCAGGCTCGTGGTCGACTACGCCGTCGAACTCGTGGTCATCGGTGGCGCGGTCGCTGCCGAGTTCGCCCGCTTCGGCCCGGCGATCCAGCACCACCTCGCCGACGTGCCCGTGCGTCCCGCCTCCCTCGGCACAGCCGGCCCCCTCCTCGGCGCCGCCCACCTCACCTTTTCGTGATCGAGAACGGGTGAGACGCGCCGATTACCGGCCGGTAGCGATCAGGACGAAGTGACCTCGTACAGTCGAACGCATGACCACCGACACGACGAGCGGCTACGAGCTCGACGACGTCCCCCTGTCCGAGATCGACCTGTCCGACACCGAGTTCTGGCTCAAGCCGCGTTCGTTCCGCGACGGCGCGTTCAAGACGCTGCGCGACACGCCCGGCCTCGCGTTCTTCGAGGAGGCGTTGATCCCCGACTCGCCGTTCCCCCGTGGTCCCGGGTACTTCGCGCTCGCCCGCCACGACGACATCTGGCACGTGAGCCGCAACGCCAAGCTGTTCTGCTCGGGCCAGGGCTCGAACATCGGCGACCTGCCCCAAGAGATGAACGAGTTCTTCGGGTCGATGATCAACATGGACGATCCGAAGCACTTCCGACTTCGTTCGATCGTCTCCCGCGGGTTCACGCCCAAGGAGATCGACGCCGTCGAGCAGATGGTGAAGGTCAAGGCCAACGAGGTCATCGACCGGTTGCTGGCCAACTTCCCCGACAAGCAGTGCGACTTCGTCGAGCACGTTGCAGCGGCACTGCCGCTCGAGATCATCTGCGACATGATGGGCATCCCGCCGGCGGACTACGAGAAGGTGTTCCGCTGGACGAACACGATCCTCGGTGTCGGCGACCCCGAATACGTCGGTTCGTACGAAGATCTGATGGCGCACGCGCTGGAGATGTTCATGTACGCGCAGGCGCTCGGCGAAGACCGCCAAGCGAACCCGCAAGACGACATCACGTCGGTGATGATGGCGGCCGAGGTCGACGGCGAACGTCTGAGCGCCCAGGAGTTCGGATCGTTCTTCATCCTCCTCGTCGTCGCCGGCAACGAGACGACGCGCAACGCGATCAGCCACGGGATGCGGGCGCTGACCCAGTTCCCGGACCAACGCGAGCTGCTCTTCAACGACTTCGACACGCACGCCAAGACGGCGATGGAGGAGATCGTCCGCTGGGGCACGCCAGTGATCCACTTCCGACGCACGGCCACCGAGGACACCGAGATCGCCGGTCAGCCGATCGCCGCCGGCCAGAAGGTCGTCATGTGGTACGCGTCCGGCAACCGCGACGAACGGGTCTTCGAGAATCCCTTCGCCTTCGACATCACTCGTCCGCTGCAACCGGCGCAGATCGGCTTCGGCGCCGGCGGCGCCCACTTCTGCCTCGGGGCGAACCTCGCCCGCCGCGAGCTGACGGTCATGTTCAACACGATCCGCGAACGGCTCCCGTCGTTGCGCATCACCGGCGAACCCGACTACCTCCAGAGCGCGTTCATCAACGGCATCAAGCGCATGCCGTGCGCCTGGGACTGAGCAAGGGCGACGGCCACGACCGGGGCACCGGCCACGGCACCGGTGAATGAGCAACGGGAAGCGGCCCGTCCCCGGCGCGTTGCCTATTCGCCGAGGTCGCCGGTGCGGAAGTGGGCTCGGCAGAGCAACTCGTAGCGGACGGCGTCGCCGAACAGCGGGTCACCTGGCGTGTTGGTGTCGCCGACCACCACCGTGTCACCCTCGTACACCACGTCGCCGTTGACGACGCGGGCGTTGTGCGTCGCCCGCGCACCGCACCAACACCGCGCTTCGACCTGGAGGGGGATGTGCTCGTCGGCGATCTCCAACAGGCGCTGTGTCCCGGTGAACAGCTGCCCGCGGAAGTCGGTCAGGAGCCCGAACGCGTACACGTCGACGTCGAGCTCGTCGACGACACGGGCGAGCTGATCGCACTGCGCCGGCGTGTAGAACTGCGCCTCGTCACACACGATGTAGTGGATCGGCCAATAGCTCACGGCCAGCGCGTGGATGTCGAGATCAGGTGTCACCTCGATCGCCGGGGCAGCGACGCCGAGCCGGCTGGTCACCTGGCGGCCCTCCCG
Organism: uncultured Ilumatobacteraceae bacterium; assembly: GCA_964592115.1. Classification (GTDB taxonomy): domain Bacteria; phylum Actinomycetota; class Acidimicrobiia; order Acidimicrobiales; family Ilumatobacteraceae; genus Sva-07. The sequence goes on along the minus strand of CAZQCP010000180.1, from coordinate 2,378 downwards.
GTCGAGCGTCGTCAACAACAGGCCGTACAGCTGGCGGCTGGACAGATTGTGATGGATCTGCAGGGCGAAGGTGCTCTTGCCCGAACCCATCGTGCCGAAGCTGAACCGCAGGGACGCCATGTCGACGGACGACCCTATCCGCCGTCGGTCGCGCCGGAGATGGCAGACGGATCGTACGACGGATCGACCGTTGCCGGACCGTCGATCGGGCCGAGCGTCGGCGCGTCGGTGTCGACCGGACCGTGGGGGTCGTCGCCGTCGCTGCTGCACGCGGACACCACCAACGCTGCGACGAACACCATCGCGACGACGCCCGTGGCTGCTGGTCTCACACCGGCACCGTATCCATCATCGACACCGCCGAACGTCGGCGCCGACAGTCATATCCCAGCCCATGGCCCGCGACGGTACTGTCGCCGTACCCTGACCGCATGGCAGCCGACCCACCACGCCCCGACGACGAACTGCTCAATCGGCTCACCTGGAAGATCCCGAACGCGCTCGCGCTCGTCGGATCGGCGGCCAACGGGGAGCGCAACGCGATGACGACGAGCTGGATCACCCAGCTGTCGATGGAGCCAGTGCTGCTGGGGATCGGCGTCGACAACACCGCCGTCACCCACCGCCTGATCGCGGCTGGCGGAAGCTTCACCGTCAACCTCTGGGATCGCGACGACACGAAGGTGTTCGTCAAGTTCTCCAAGCCCGCCGTCGACGACGGCAACACGCTCAACGGGCGGACGGTCCACGCCGCGGCGACCGGTGCACCGGTGTTCGACGACGCGATCGCCTGGTTCGACTGTGAGGTCCGCCACACGATCGACCTCGGCACCCACACGCTCTTCGTCGGCGAGGTCGTCGACGGCGCCATCCGTGACGACGACGCGATCCCGGCAGCGATGAGCGACACCCGGATGAAGTACGGCGGCGTCAAGCGGCACTGATCGAACGGAGCATCGGTCGCGCACGCCCCCGCGGACCAGCCGATCGCCCGAGCCGTCGACAGAGGCACCGATAGCCTCGGTCGGACCATGGCGCACGAGTTCATCTACCAGGCCTACAAGCTGTCCCGCGTCCACCCGCCGGACAAGACCGTGTTGGAGAACATCTCCATCTCGTTCTACCCGGGCGCCAAGATCGGCGTCCTCGGCGCCAACGGTGCCGGCAAGTCATCGCTCCTGCGCATCATGGCCGGCCTCGACGATGGCTACTCCGGCGAGGCCCGGCTGACCCCCGGCTTCAGCGTCGGCTACCTCTCCCAGGAACCCGAGCTCGACCCGGCCAAGGACGTCAAGGGCAACGTCATGGACGGCGTCGCCGAGGTGCAGTCGCTGATCGACCGTTACAACGACGTGATGGCCAAGTGGGCCGACCCCGATGCCGACTACGACAAGATCGGCAAGGAGCAGGCCGCCCTCGAGGACAAGATCGCCGCCACCGACGCGTGGAGCCTGGAACGCAACGTCGAGATCGCGATGGACGCGCTGCGCTGCCCACCCGACGACGCCGACGTCAGCGTGCTCTCGGGTGGCGAACGGCGCCGCGTGGCGCTGTGCCGGTTGCTGCTCTCACGACCCGACCTGCTGCTCCTCGACGAGCCGACGAACCACCTCGACGCCGAGTCGGTCGACTGGCTCGAACGCTTCTTGCACGACTATCACGGCACCGTCGTCGCCATCACGCACGACCGCTACTTCCTCGACAACGTCGCGAAGTGGATCCTCGAGCTCGACCGAGGCCGCGGCTTCCCCTTCGAGGGCAACTACTCGAGTTGGCTCGAGCAGAAGCAGGCGCGCCTCGAACAAGAAGAACGAGGCAACGAATCGCGCCGCCGCTCGCTCGCCCGCGAACTGGAGTGGGTGCGGATGGCACCCAAGGCCCGCCAAGCCAAGGGCAAGGCCCGCCTCGCCGCGTACGAGAAGCTCGACGCCGAGGCACGAGCCGCCGACGCCGGCCAGGCGAAGTTGGAGATCACGATCCCTGCCGGACGCCGTCTCGGCGACCAGGTGATCGAGGTGGCGAACCTGCGCAAGGGGTTCGGCGACCGGCTGCTCATCGAAGACCTCTCGTTCTCGCTGCCGCCGGCGGGCATCGTCGGCATCATCGGGCCCAACGGCGCCGGCAAGACGACACTCTTCAAGATGCTCGCGGGGCGCGACCAACCCGACTCGGGCTCGATCACCATCGGCGACACGGTCGACCTGTCCTACGTCGATCAGGACCGCGACGATCTCGACGCCGACAAGACCGTGTACGAAGAGATCACCGGCGGCGCCGAGGTGCTCGACGTCGGCGGCCGCGAGATCCACGGCCGGGCGTACGTGTCGAGCTTCAACTTCAAGGGCACCGATCACGGCAAGCGCGTCGGCGACCTGTCC
>CAZQCP010000179.1:0-4976 GCA_964592115.1 uncultured Ilumatobacteraceae bacterium | reverse complement strand
GATGCGGCTGACGTCGACGGGTGAGGACCGGATTATCGAGCGCCGACTATGAGTGCATCGTCGACGAGAGCACGACGATTTCGCATCACGAGATGCGGGGCGTTGCCATTCGAGACCTCCCGCTATTCGGCCCGATTCGCGATTTCGATGGCTTCTCGCTCCTCGGCGGTGAGCCCTGCCTTCGCCAGCACCGCGGACAGAAATGAGGACTTCTTCTCGACGTATTCGTCGGTGTCCTCGACACTTGCTGCGATCGATCGCTTCAGCGCTGCGTACTCATCGCGCAGCACGACATCGCGCCCGAGCTGATCTCGAACTGCGAGGTGATTGCGCAATGCGAGGCTGCTGTCGGTGACGACGTACGTGTTCGTTCGCGGCAGGTCGGAAGGCGCCTGCAACGCCCATCGGTCAGGGATGCCGCGCTCTCCCAGCGAGCGGAATCCAACCCGTTCCATCGCTTCGATCGCACGGGCTGATTGGTCGGCATTGACGACGATGTCAATGTCGATCACCGGTTTGGCTGCAAGACCAGGGACTGAGGTGCTGCCAACGTGTTCGATCCCGAGAATCGCGACCCCCGCCAGAGCACGCTCGTACAGCCGCCGTAGCTGCTCAAACCGTGCCGGCCAGTCACGGTCGTAGTCGACAATCTCGATCAAGCAGTCCAACCTAATTCGAACGCCGCACACGCCCTGCGACGACTCACTCGGAACCCAGCGCTGGGCAGGTGCGGATGGGGCAGGTCACCTTCGGGGGAGCAGTTCCGGACGGGTGCATCAAGAGCGGACCACCGCGGCACAAACGCCACAGCACGACAACCTCTGGTCAGGATGAACCGCTGAAGCTCCGGCCAATCGGCTCGAACTGCGTTGCGACCGCCGTCACGGCAACGGAACTCATGGTTGTCTGAGTTGTCGCAATGGTGAGGTTCGTGATGCCGAAAGGGCGGGAGGGATCGTGCTCAAGATGCCTGAGCTGATCGTTGCTGTGAGAACTGCGACGAGGATGCCCGGGGCAGGGATCGGCCAGTTCACGGTGAGTGCACCGAGCACCCCGAGAAGTAGGCCGCCACTCGAGCCGATCACGCTGAGGATCCCGAACCCGGTGACCACCATCGTCAAGACGTCTGTGCGGCTGGCACCGAGGGCTCGGCGTCGACCGAAATCGCGCCGACGCGCGCCGACGAGTGTCGTCAGGACGACTGCGTTGAGCGCAGTGACGGCAGCGAGGGTGCCGATTTTGACCGCTTGGCGTTGTTGGTCGGCGAGGCGTGCGACGCCTGCGTTGGCCTCGATAAGCGCTTGAGCGAATTCTTGGCGGATCGATCCAGGGTTCTCAACACCAAGTAGTTCGATCGCGATCGCTGCGTTGGCGTCGACGGCCTCGGCCGTTGTCAAGCGCATCACGACGGTCTGGAGTCCAGTGTCCGAGTCTGGGCGGCCAAGCACCGTTTGGTCGAGCCACGCGAAGTCGTTTGCGGGTTCGAGGGTTCCAATGACGGAGCGTTGCACGTGGGCGGCGTTCTCAATGGAGCCTGCTCCGTCGATGAATCCGAGACTTTCGGCTGCGGGCTGAACTGCCAGGGCCCGTTGCTTCGAGAAGCCTCGGTCGGCTTCGGGGAAGATGCTGGAGAGGTCGCCAACGACCGATCGGTAGGCAACGGGGTCACCCAACGGCAAGTTCGCGTTGACCACGTCGGTGGCGGGACCGAACCCGACAGCGAACTCGACGTCGCCGAGCTCTTCGATCCGTCCCACCGCTGCGTCGTCGATGGCTGCTGCGCCACCGGAGATGCTGAAGGTGACCGTGCGAGCTGCTGGGCTGTTTAGCTGGGAGCGAAGCTGGTCGCGGTCGAATTGTTCGCGGCTGCTCAGCAGCAGGAGACCAGCGGAAAGAATGGCGAGTAGTGAAATGACTCCCAGTGCTTGGCGTCGCTGTGCGGCGCTGTCGCGGACTGCTTCGTCGAGGACGCGCAGGTGTCGGCGAATCACGCGGACAGCCGAATCGATCGGTCGCACCGCTCGACGATCGAGTCGTCGTGGGTGACGATCACGACGATGCTGCCAGCATGTGCTGCTTCGGTTAGAGCATCAAGCACGACCGTTGCAGACATCGAGTCGAGGTTTCCCGTTGGCTCGTCAGCGAGCACGATTCTTGGCTGATTGAGAAAGGCACGGCACAGAGCAATCCGTTGTGCTTGGCCCCCCGAGATTTCGCCAGGGCGATGATCAGCGCGATGCTCGACGCTGAATCGTTCCAACAGTTCGAACGCCGCCTTGCGGGCTGCGCTACGAGTGACGCCGGCATAGACAGCGGGCTCGGTTACGTTGTCGAGGACAGTGCGGGAGACATCCAGCATGGCGTCTTGGAAGACGAAGCCGATCTTGGTCGACCGAAGATGCGCAGCGACTGGATCGGATCGACCACTGATGACTTCACCGTCGAGCGACACCGTGCCCGCAGTCGGTGTGGCCAGCAGACCGAGCAGAAACAACAGTGTGGACTTCCCGCAGCCCGACGCCCCACTGATGGCTGTTGTCGAGCCGTCAGGAAACGAATGAGACAGGTCGCGTAGAATTTCCTCGGTTCCACGGTACGCGAAGGTGAGGTGCTGGGCGACGAGCACGATCGCTACCCTGCTGATCGCTGTGCGGGATGAAGCAACACATCGCCCGCTTCGATGCCAGTGACCACGGCCACGCCATTGGACGCAGCAACGATCTCGACCGGGCGAGTTGCACCGTCGCGTCCGGTCACCACGGTGGTGCCGTCCGCGGTGGTTGAGATGAAAGCAACAGGAACCGTGACACCGGTGGTCTCCGCAATCAGCGTGAACACCACTGGATGCTGCGTTGTGACACCTCCAGTGAGAACCGAACACGGGTCACCGCAAGGGGCCGAATAGTCGAGTGTCACCGTCTGCAGTCCCGTCTCGGCGTCGGTGCTCGTGCCGCCGACCTGGGCCCCGACGCTCGAGTCGCCTACCGTGATCAAAGCTCGCGTGCCGGTGGGTAACAGTTGAGCTTGCTCGGCCTGCACTTGGACGACGAACTGTGGATCCGCTTCGTAGACCGTGCCAATCGTTGCCTGATCGGCGATCGGGTCGCCGACGGACAACTGCGGGTCGAGCGCAAACCGAACCGGAAGCGCCGGCAAGAACAACAAGTCACCTGCACGCACAACACCATCATCTTTCTGCCCGAGCAATTTCTGCCACGACCTCACCACAGACCGTGTCGTGGACCCGAACACCCCATCGACCTCAACCTCAAAGCCCTGCGAGCTGAGAAACGCTTGAAGCGCAGCGACGTCCTGGCCGGCCATATTCACACTGAGATCGCGAAATCGAGGAACCTCACCAACAGCAACAAACACGGGACGTTCGTCGATCGCGAGTATCTCGTCGCCAACATCCAACTCCGAAAGAGTTGCCTCGTCAGCGATTCGCGTCACCACCCCTGCAGCACGGTTCCGCAACTCAAGCCGCGGCGACCATTCCGTTCGCGCTGTCAACTGCAACGAACGTCCAACAGTCCCCTCGATGGCGGTGTACGTTGCAACCGGTTCAGCACTTTCGATCTCAACGGAATCGCTCACGAGCGTACGAACCGACACCACCACTGCTGCCCCAAGAACCGCCCCGAGGAGCAGCAGACCGAGCGAAGCGCGACGTCTGTGAGGATCAGAACGGGTCAGGGCACGCCTCACGCTGTGCGTCAAGTTCGTCAGGCGAAATCTCCACAAGAAACGCTGACCACGCTCCTCCCGACTGCACGAACACCTCAACCGACGGCGGGTCGCTGACAGCGAACCCGGCGTCCATCAGGCACTGGCGCTGCTCCACACGTGCGTCGTACACCGCTCGAAGTTGCTGCTCGCTCGGCGGCAGCGGCGCAATCCCGAAACCAGTTTCGTCGACACAGTCCTGTTGATCTTGCGTCGCTTGTTCAAACTGATCCGGCGGAAACTGGGCCTTGATGCCGTCATCGCCGTTTCGCTCAACGGTCCATCCCTTCGACGCCATGCAAGCAATCATCGTCGAAGCGTAGGTGTCCTGCGGTGGCGCAGTCGGCAACGCTGCCACCGAACCGGTCGCAACGGTAGTTTCGCCAGACTCCGATGAGTTTGCAGAAGTGCCGGTCGATGATGAACTACAACCTGCGACCGCGCCGAAGAAGCTGAGCAACAGCACCGTGCGAGCCAACCTGCTCATCGTTCGCTCTAGAAGGTACAAAGGCTCGACACTGCGTTCCACGTCGCCGCTGCTGCGCCCCAGGATGTTGACGTAGCAAACGACACCGAGGTTCGAGGCGTCAGGTACGGACCGTTGGACCAGGAGAATGACTGGCCCGTCGCTGAATACGAGTGAGCCGTCGCGCCGGTGCTGTTCGTATAGACACCGACGGTCCGGCCGCCAGTGCACGTTCTCGTCCCGCCGGTGCTTACGGCGGCCGCTTGGCCGACAGGAATGGCTAGTGCGAACATGCATGCAACTCCTAGAGCCGCAATGCGACTGCTTGTCTTCTTCTTCATGACCCCTCCGTGTTGTGGTGAATCTCTGTTGCAAGATTGGTATTGGTACTGCTTTGCGCCCTACCGACGAGCCTTCGTGCCGGAGCTCGACCTGTTCGTGCGCCTCAGATGATCAAGTGTCACCACACCGGAATCTGTGACTGCATTCGTCAACTCAACAGACACCGCCGAGCGGGCTTCGGCGTTTGCGCGGCCGTATCGGCGGGGCCGCGGCGTAGATCTCTCGTCGAACTCTTGATGCCCTGAAAGACCGGTCGTGCGATGTCGACGCACGGTCGTCCAGCGTCGACGGACGGTGTGTCTGGCGCAGTTGTGGTCGCGTCGGGGGGCGACGCAGCGACATCGACGTCGGTCGGTACCGAAGGTGTCCGGTGCGAGTCGGATGTGTGGCCGTTCAGGCGATGTAGACACTGCTCACTCGGTTGTCCCACCCTGAAACCATC
>CAZQCP010000178.1:0-5003 GCA_964592115.1 uncultured Ilumatobacteraceae bacterium | reverse complement strand
CGCCACGACCGACGACACCGATCTCGTCATCCCCGGCCCCGAGGCGGTCCTCGTCGACGGCATCGCCGACGAGTGCGCCAGGCGCAGCATCTCGTGCTTCGGGCCGCCCGCCGAGCTCGCCCGGCTCGAGTCGTCGAAGCTGTACGCCCGCCTGCTGGCGACCGACCTCGGCATCCCCGGCCCGCGGTTCGCGTCGTTCGACGGAGCGAACGTGGGCTCGGACACGGCCGTCGACGACGCGCTGGCGTGGTGGCGCGACGCGGACATCGACGTCGTCGTCAAGCTCGACGGTCTCGCCGGCGGCAAGGGCGTCATGGTGCCCGACAGCGCGGCGGCAACCGAAGCGGCGATCCGGGCGGTCGCTGGACGCGGCAGATTCGTGCTCGAAGAGCGCCTGTGGGGACCGGAGTGTTCCCTGCTCACGCTGTGTGACGGGGTGCGGGCGGTGCCGCTGCCGCTCGCCCAGGACCACAAGCGCATCGGCGAGGGCGACACCGGTCCGAACACCGGCGGCATGGGTGCGTATGCGCCGGCGCCCGTGCCGTTCACTGCCGACGAGCTCGTCACCACGTTCGTGCAACCGGTCGTCGACCACTTCGCAGCCGCCGGCACGCCGTATGTCGGGGTGATCTTCGCCGGGTTGATGCTCACCAGCGACGGCCCCCGGTTGATCGAGTACAACGTGCGCCTCGGCGACCCGGAAGCCCAAGCGGTGCTGCCGCTCGTGGAGACCGACTTTGCCGAGCTCGCCCTCGCCGCGACACGTGGCGCACTCCAGGAACTACCGCTGGTCGTGCGGGCACAGGCGGCGGTCGCCGTCGTCGCCGCGGCCGCCGGCTACCCGGGAGTCCCGACCACCGGCGCGCCGATCACCGACGACGCGGTGAGCGGTGCGATCGCCTCGGACGGTTCGACCACGTTGCGCTTCGACGCCGCCGTCGACGACGACGGTCGGGTCGCCGGCGGCCGCGTGTTGGCGGTCACCGGGATCGGGAGCGACCTCGGCCACGCCCGCGCCGCCGCCTACGAACGGCTGGCGCACATTCGTTTCGACGGCATGCAGTTCCGGCGCGACATCGCGTGGCGTGCGCCGGGGGCCGAGCTGGCGACGTACGCCGCGGCCGGTGTCGACATCGACGAAGGCACGCGGGCGGTCGCCGAGATGAAGGCCGCCGTCGAGGCGACTCACGACAACGGGGTGCTGCGCGGGGTCGGCAGCTTCGGTGGCGTGTTCTCAGCGAAGGCGATCCTCGCGCTCGACGACCCGGTGCTCGTCGCTTCGACCGACGGGGTCGGTACCAAGGTCGAGCTTGCCGCCCGGCTCGGGATGGTCCGCGGCGTCGGGGCCGACATCGTCAACCACTGCATCGACGACGTGCTCGTGCAGTCGGCGCGCCCGCTGTTCTTCCTCGACTACATCGCCGCCAGCGAGCTCGACGCCGACCTTGTCGCCGACGTCGTGCGCGGCATGGCCGACGCCTGCCGCGCGGCGCGGTGCGCGCTGCTCGGCGGCGAGACCGCAGAGATGCCCGGCGTGTACCGGCCCGGAGCGTTCGACATCGCCGGCACGCTGGTCGGTGTCGCCGAGCGATCGGAGCTGCTCCCCCGCGCCGACATCGCCGCCGGCGACGTCTTGATCGGCATCGCGTCGAGTGGCCCACACACGAACGGCTACTCGCTGCTGCGCAAGGTGTTCGAGTGGATCCCGATGGATGTCACGCCCGACGGCTTCGACCGGCCCCTCGGCGAGACACTCCTCGAGCCGCATCGCTCGTACCTCGACGTGCTCTCGCCGGTGCTCGCGTCGGGGCGGGTGAAGGGTCTCGCCCACATCACCGGCGGCGGGCTGCCCGAGAACCTGCCACGCATCTTGCCGGACGGACTCGGCGCGGTCGTCGACCTCGGGTCCTGGCCAGTATCGCCGCTGTTCCGCCTCGTCGACGAACTGACGCCGACGATGCCGACCGACGAGCTGTACCGCACGCTCAACATGGGCATCGGCATGGTCGTCGTGTGTGCCGCCGCCGATGTCGAGGCGGTACAAGCAGCGATCGCCGAGCCAACCTGGGTCATCGGCTCCCTCACCCCCGGCCCCCGCGCCGTCACCCTCGCGCACCGATGAGATTCCGGCGCACCTCTCGCGCAACAATCTCATCGCACACACCGCGCCATCAACACCGATGAGATTCCGGCGCACCTGTCGCGCAACAATCTCATCGGGCGCACCACCGCGGATGACTTTTCGTTCAGGTGGGGCCGGGCTGCGTCGGGGGCGCCGCTAGGTTCGACCCATGGGAAGCACCGATCCACGCCGCAAGCGTCTGGTGGTGCTCGTGTCGGGGAACGGGTCGAACATGCAGGCGGTGCTCGATGCGTGCGCCGCGGGTTCGCTACGCGCCGAGGTCGCCGCAGTCGTCTCCAACCGTCCCGACGTGTTCGCCCTCCAGCGCGCCGCCGCCGCAGGTGTGCCCGCCGTCCACGTCGGGATGCACGAGGGCGAGGCACGCGCCGACTACGACGCCCGCCTCGCCGACGTGGTCGCCGGGTTCGATCCCGACATCGTGGTGCTCGCCGGGTGGATGCGCGTGCTCACCATGAGCTTCCTCGGCTGGTTCCCCGAGCGGGTCGTCAACCTGCATCCCGCCCTGCCCGGCGAGCTCCCTGGCATCAACGCCATCCGCCGCGCCTGGGATGAAGCACTCGCCGGCACCCGCAGCGCCACCGGCGTGATGATCCACCTCGTGCCCGACGAGGGCGTCGACGACGGCCCGGTGCTCGGCACGGCAACCGTCGCCATCGACGTCGCCGCCGGCTACGACGCCTTCGAGGCGCTCGTCCACGCCGCCGAGCACCGACTGCTCGTCGACACCCTCGCCAATCTCTGCTCCACACCACAGGTCGTCCCGCCCACGCCCGTCACCATGGAGGTCAACGCATGACTGCCGACCGCGCCCGCACCAATCCCAACGACGGCCTCTTCGACCGCTTCGAAGCGTTGACGTTCGACGACGTGGTCGTCGTCCCCGGCTACTCCGAGACGCTGCCCGACGCCGTGGACACCGCGGCGACCTTCGCTGCCGACATCGAGCTCGCGGTTCCGCTCGTGTCGGCGGCGATGGACAAGGTGACCGAGGGTCGCATGGCGGTGGCGATGGCCCGCCATGGAGGCATCGGCGTCATCCACCGCAACATGTCGATCGAGGATCAAGCCGCGGAGGTGCAGAAGGTCAAGCGGTCGCAGTCGGGGATGATCACCGATCCCGTCACGCTGCCGCCGTCGGCGTTGCTCCACGAGGCCGAATCGCTGATGAACCGCTTCAAGTTCTCAGGCGTGCCGATCACCGATCCCGACGGCCGCCTCGTGGGCATCCTCACCAACCGTGACATCCGCTTCTGTGAGGGCAGCGACTTCGACCGTCCGGTCACCGACTTCATGACGAGTGAGCGGCTCGTGACCGCCGACGTCGGCACCTCACTCGACGAAGCGAAGGCGATCCTGCAGCGGTACCGCATCGAGAAGCTGCCCCTCGTCGATGGCGAGGGGCACCTGGCCGGGTTGATCACCGTGAAGGACATCCAGAAGCGGCTCGACTTCCCGAACGCCTCGCGGGACACGAAGGGGCGGCTGCGGTGTGCCGCTGCGGTCGGGGTGGGCGCCGACGTGGAGTCGCGTGTCGAGGCGCTCGTGGCGATGGGTGTCGACGCGGTGTCGATCGACACCGCGCACGGCCACTCGGCGAACGTCGTCAAGGCGATCCAGCGGATCAAGGGGTCGTGGCCCGATCTGCCCGTCACCGCCGGCAACGTCGTCACCGCCGAGGGCGTCGAGGCGCTGGCAGGTGCGGGTGCCGACGCCGTCAAGCTCGGCGTCGGCGCCGGTTCGATCTGCACGACCCGCGTCGTGTCGGGTGCCGGCATGCCGCAGCTGTCGGCGATCTGGGACGCCTCTCGACACGCCGGGCGGATCGGCATCCCGATCGTCGCCGACGGCGGCATCACGTTCTCGGGCGACATCGTCAAGGCGGTCGTTGCCGGCGCTTCCACGGTGATGCTCGGTTCGCTGCTCGCGGGCACCGAGGAGAGCCCGGGCGACATGGAGCTGTTCGAGGGACGTCGGTACAAGAGCTATCGCGGCATGGGATCGCTCGGCGCGCTCACGGGCGACAGCCAGGATCGTTACGCGACGGGCCAATCGTCGAGCGATTCGGCGGTCGGCGCGGCGAGCAACAAGCTGGTGCCCGAAGGCATCGAGGGCCGCGTGCCGTACGCCGGCCCGATCGGCGACGTCGTGTACCAGCTCGTCGGCGGGCTGCGTTCGGGCATGGGGTACGCCGGTGCCGCCACGCTCGATGCCCTCCGCGGGGCACGCTTCATGCGTGTCACGACCGCCGGGCGCGAGGAGTCGCATCCCCACGACGTCACCATCACGAAAGAAGCGCCCAACTACCAGCGCATGTGATTGCATCCGGGGTCAGATTGCATCCGGGGTCAGACACCAAATGCAACGCCGCACACGGTGGAGACCGGCGCCACGAATCGTCGCTGTTGCATTTGGTGTCTGACCCCGGATGCAATCTGTTGCATTTGGTGTCTGACCCCGGATGCAATCTGTTGCATTTGGTGTCTGACCCCGGAAGCAATCAGGCGAGCTTTTCGACGAAGCCTTCGAGCTGGCGGAGGTTGCGGCACTCGTAGACACCGTCGGTGTACGTGCCGTACTCGCCGACGATCGAGTCGCCGGTGTTCCAGTAGCTGCGCGGCTCGGGGTTCAGCCAGTAGACGTGGCGCGCCTTGTGCTGCATCTCCTTGATCACCCAGCTCTGGCTGGCGTGATAGTTGTTGCGAGCGTCGCCGAGCAACAGCACGGTCGACTTCGGGCCGACGTCTTTGCCCCACTTCTCCCAGAACACCTCGAACGCGTGGCCGTAGTCGGAGTGCCCGTCCACCCAGACGACGTCGGCCTCGGTGTTGACCCGGTGGATCGCCTCGGCGATGTCCTCGGT
>CAZQCP010000177.1:0-5020 GCA_964592115.1 uncultured Ilumatobacteraceae bacterium | reverse complement strand
GCGTACACGTCGCCGATCGGATCGATCAGGCACACCACTCGTCCCGCACCGCACATGTTCAACCCCGGCAACGGCTCCTCGCCGAGCGCGTTGAGGTGGAAGAACGAGTCCCCGGTCAGCACGCGGTCGCCATGCGCCAGCAGCCACTCGTAGATCTGGCGCTGCTGGGCGTTCGTCGGATGCAGGTCGTGCCACGAATCGGCGCCCCGACCGGACGGCCGCAGCCGTGTGATCCGCAGCTGGGCGCCGTACGAGTCGGCGAGCGCCTTGAACTCGTCGAGCTGGTCGACGTTGTGCCGCGTGACCACGACGGAGATCTTGAACGGGCCGTTGCGCTCGACGAACCCGGCGTCGCGGAGGTGGTCCATCGCCCGGATGGCCGTGGCGTAGGAGCCGGCACCGCGCACGGCGTCGTTCGTCAGCGCGTCGGTGCCGTCGAGGCTGATCTGGATGTCGAGGTAGTCCATCGCCGTGAGCCGGCGGGCTTTGGCTGCGTCGATGAACGCGCCGTTCGTGGAGAACTTCACGCCGATGTCGCGACCGATCGCATACTCGACGATCTCGAAGAAGTCGCGGCGGATCATCGGCTCGCCGCCGCCGATGTTGATGTAGAAGACCTGCAGGTCGTGGAGCTCGTCGAGGACCGCCTTCGCCTCGCTCGTCGTGAGCTCGCGCGGGTCGCGCCGTCCCGACGACGACAAGCAGTGCACGCACTCGAGGTTGCAGGCGTAGGTCAGCTCCCACGTGAGGCAGATCGGGGCGTCGAGGCCGCCCTTGAGCTGGTCGACGAGCGTCATCGGGCATCTCCTTCTGCCGTACCTTGGTCGTGCAGCATCTCCGAGGAGGTGAGCGACTCGAGCGCCCGCTCGAACGCAGGCCAGCGGGTGGGAGCGATGTCGCAGGCGGTGAGCGTGGCCGACACCGTGTCGTGGCCATCGAGGTGCTGGACGACGCGGACGACGTCGGGGTGCTTCAAGAAGATCAGCTTGCGATTCCCGTAGTGATAGGCGAGCGCGCCGAACGGCTCGGGGCGCAGCGCCACCTGAGGGTGCAGCGCCAGGCGGCGGTCGAGCAGTGCGGTCACGTCAGCTGTCACGCCATCGTGCGGGTCAGTAGACGCCGCACATCCCGTCGATCGAGATCTCCTCGACGAGCAGTTCCTCTTCCAGCAGTTCGGCCGCGGCGTCCTGCTCCTGCGGCGGCGCTTCGGCGGTCGTCGTCTCATCCATGGGCGCGAGGCTACCCGCCACACGTCCCGGCGCTCACCCGGGAGCGGGTGTGTCAGCGGGTGGTGGTGCGCTCGGTGTGGGGGAGCAGATCGAGCGCGGCGACGGGGCCGATGATGATCGTCGACGGTGAGGCGATCGGGGCGTCGGCGAGCGTTGCGAGGATGCACCGCCCCACCGTCTCGGCGCTGGTGGTCGCCGAGCGGACCCAGGCGACGGCGGTGTCGGGAGCCAGCCCTCCGGCGATCAGTTCGGCGGCGATCGTGGCCCGCTGCGACACGCCCATCAGTACCACGATCGTGCCGCCGACGCTGGCGAGCGAGCGCCAATCGACGTCGTGTTCGCCGGCTCGTCGATGCCCGGTGACCACGGTGACCGCCGCCGACACGCCTCGATGTGTCACTGGGATCCCGGCGACCGCGGGTGCGGCGAACGCGGACGTCACGCCCGGGACGACCTCGAAGTCGATGCCCGCGTCGTGGAGCGCGAGCGCCTCTTCGCCGCCGCGGCCGAACACGAACGGATCGCCACCCTTCAGCCGGACGACGTCTCGTCCCTCGCGGGCGAGCGAGATCAAGAGGTTGGAGATGTCGCCTTGATCGACGGGCGTCCCCGGTCGCTTGCCCACGTCGATCCGTTCGGCATCCCGCGGGATCATGTCGAGCACGCCCTGCCCGACGAGCGCGTCGTGCACGACGACGTCCGCGGCGGCGAGGAGCTGGGCCGCACGCAGCGTCAGGAGATCGGGATCACCCGGACCGGCGCCCACGAGGAAGACGGTCATCGCCGAACCGTAGAGCTGGTCAGCTCGCGCTGGCGACCGCGGCAGCGGCGCGTCGAGCGGCGCGACCGGTCGGTGCCGGCAGGAGGCCCTGGAGCTCGTCCCAATCCTGGCGGTACGCCCACTCGCCGAATGCGAACGCACGGCCGCTGCGACCGTAGGACTCCAGCAGCGGGCGCAGCAGCTCGGGGATGTCACCGAGTGGCACGTCGTCGCGCAGCCGGCGCGCGAGGCGGTCACCGGCGGGTGACCCGCCGATGAACACGTCGTAGTTCTTCTTCGTCCGCCCGACGATGCTCAGCTCGGCGTTGTACGGACGCGAGCACCCGTTCGGGCAGCCACTCATGTTGATGCGGATCGGCAGGCCGACGTTGCCGGTGTCAGCGAGCACCTTGTCGATCTGCTCGACCACGTCGGGCAGCACCCGCTCGGCCTCGCCGAGCGCCTTGGAGCAGGTCGGCAGCGCCGGGCACGCCATGGCGAAGTTCTTCAGCGGGCTCTGGTCGGAGGCGAGCGCGACACCGTTGGCACGCAGCGTGTTCTCGACGGCGACGCGGTCGGTGACGCCGACGAGCAGGAGGTCCTGGCGGGCGGTGACGCGCATCGACGCGACCGTGCCGTCGGCGATCAGGCGGCGCAGCGCGATGCGCAGGGCCTCGCCGACCTTGCCGGACTGCACCGGCAGGCCGAGCACGTGGGCGCCGTCGCACTCGTGCCATCCGTGGTGCGTCTCGACCTCCCAATCCGGCAGCTCGGGCGCCGGCTCGAGGGGATGGCCCGAGCGTGCTCGCACCTCGTCGCGCAGCCACTCGATGCCGTGCTCTTCGATCGTGTACTTGAGGCGCGCCCGCGAGCGGTCCTCGCGGTTGCCGTAGTCGCGCTGCGCGGTGATGATCGACTCGATCACGTCGACCACGTGCTCGGGCGCGACCCATCCGACAGGCTGGGCGAGGAGCGGGTACGTGTCGTCGGGGCGGCTGTGGCTCATCCCCATGCCACCGCCGGCGAGCACGACGTAGCCGGTGACGTCACCGGTGAGACCCTCCGACAGCGTCGGCACGATCCCGACGTCGTTGGCGTACACGTCGACGCAGTTGTCGCCCGGCCAGGCGATGCCGATCTTGAACTTGCGCGGCAGGTAGTGCTTGCCGAGGATCGGTTCGACGTCGTCGACGGGGTCGAGCGCCGGCGTCGGCTCGGCGGTGACGGCACGTTCGCCGTCGACCCACAGCTCCCAGTAGCTCGGTGTGCGGGGACGGAAGCGGGAGACGATCTCGGCGAGCAGCGGCTCGATCACAGCACGCCGTTCCGGATGGGGGAGCGGGCAGGCCATGACGTTGCGCACGACGTCGCCGCACGCGGCGATGGTCGTCAGCAGGGCGCTGTTGATGCCGTGCACCAGTTCGTGCAGCTCGCCTTTGTGGACGACGTGGTACTGCACGCCCTGGCGGGTGGTGAGGCGGAGCTTGTTGTCGGCGAGCGCGGCGAGGCGGTCGAGGGCGAGCCACTGCGGCGCCGTGATCACGCCACCGGGGATCGACGCCCGCACCATGCACGAGTAGTCGAGCGGCAACTTGAGCTGGGTGCGCGCCCGGCGGACGTCGCGATCGTCTTGCTGGTAGATGCCGTGGAACTTGAGGATCAGCTCGGCGTCGTGGGTGAACGCGTCGGCGTCACCGGCGAGCTCCTCGCCGATCGTGCTGGCGAGATAGCGACTCTCGAGCTTGATGTCCTCGTTGCTCACAGGTGCAACCCGCATTCGTCCTTGTCGGAGTCCGCCCAGCGACCGGCGCGCGGGTCGTCGCCGTCGCGGACCGGGCGGGTGCAGGGCCAGCATCCGATCGACGGGTAGCCGCGGTCGGTCAGCGGGTGGTCGGGGAGCCCGTAGGCGGCGATGTAGGTCACGACATCGGCGTCGGTCCACGCTGCCAGCGGGTTGATCTTGACCACGTTGCGCATCAGGTCCTCGTGGACGAACGGCGCGGTGCGGCGCGATGCGGAGTCGGTGCGGCGCAACCCGCTGACCCAGCCGGTGGCCCCGGCGAGGGCGCGGTTGAGCGGTTCGACCTTGCGGGCCTGGCAGCAGGCGTTCGTGTCGGTCTGCCACACGTTGGTCGGGAGGCCCGCCTCGGGCCGGATCACGCGCAGGTTGATGCCGTACTTCGACACGAGCTCGTTGGCGAACCACTCGGTCTCGGCGAACAGGTAGCCGGTGTCGAGCAGCGTGACCTCGATGCCGGGGATGGCCTCGCTGGCGACGTGGGCGAGGACGGCGTCGCCGAAGCTGGCGGTCACCACGAGTCCGCCGGCGAAGCGACGGTTGGCCCACTGGAGCACGCGATGGGCGTCGACGATCGGGTCCGCGGTTTCCGCCGGCCGGTCGGCGAACAGGTGGCGCAGCGACGACGGCGACGACGGCGAGGCGACCGTGACCGGCACCCCGACGCCTGCCGGCGAGATGGAAACCGACGCGTCCGCGGTCGCGTCTGCCGGTGACATGACGGTCGGCGAATCGATGCTCGGTGACACGGCGGTGGGGGAGGTCACGGCGCTCACGGGGGCCCATTCAATCAATTCCGACCAATAAGATCAACTTTGTAGGATTTCAAGGTCCGTACACTGGATCGATGGCCCCGGTCCCGCCCGCAGACCGCCCCGGTTCGGTGCGTTTCGCGTACCCGGTGTCGCTCGATCTCCACGGCGTCGACGTGCTCGTCGTCGGCGGCGGGCGCATCGGTGCTCGCAAGGTAGCGGCGCTCGCGGCGGCGGGCGCGCAGGTGCGACTGGTGGCGATCGAGGTGTCGGACCACGTGGATCGCGCGGGCGTCGCCGAGGTCCGCGAGCGGCGCTTCGAGCCGCGCGATCTCGATGGAGTCCGCCTCGTCGTGACCGCGACGGGTGACCCGGTCGTCGACGCCGACGTGGCGGCCGCCGCCCGCGGGCGCGGCATCTGGGTCAACGCCGCCGACCAGCCCGACGACTGCGACTTCATCCTCCCGGCGATCACCCGCCG
>CAZQCP010000176.1:0-5034 GCA_964592115.1 uncultured Ilumatobacteraceae bacterium | reverse complement strand
CAGCCCGCCTGCGCGCGGCCGACGCGGGGGATCACGTGGCGATCGATCTCGTCGCCGCGTGTACGGCGGCATTCGCGGCCGGTGCCCGCGACGACGCGCATGCGTTGTCGATGGGGTGGCGCACCGTCGTCGACGTGCTGGCGGATCTCGCCCGCGCCGGGAGCGCGGAGCGAGACCCTCGCACCACTGCGCTGACCCAGCCCTGAGGCCGGATCAGGCGCCGATCACTTGTTCGGCTGCTTGGTGACCCGCAGGTAGGGCTTGACCTCGTTCCAGCCGTTCGGGAAGAGCGACTTGGCGTCCTCGTTCGACACGGCCGGCACGATGATCACGTCTTCGCCGTCCTTCCAGTTCGCCGGCGTGGCGACCTTGTGGTCGGCGGTCAGCTGGAGGCTGTCGATCACGCGGAGGATCTCGTCGAAGTTGCGGCCCGTCGACGCCGGGTAGGTGATGGTCAGCTTCACCTTCTTGTCCGGGCCGATGACGAACACGGAGCGCACCGTGGTCGTATCGCTGGCCTCCGGGTGGATCATGTCGTAGAGGTCGGCGACCGAGCGCTCGGGGTCGGCGATCATCGGGAAGTTCACCGCGGTGCCCTGGGTTTCGGCGATGTCCTTCTCCCACCCGACGTGGCTGTCGAGCGGGTCGACCGACAGGCCGATCACCTTGACGTTGCGCTTGTCGAAGTCCGGCTTGATCTTGGCGACGTAGCCGAGCTCGGTCGTGCAGACCGGGGTGAAGTCCTTCGGATGGCTGAACAGCACACCCCACGAGTCGCCGAGCCACTCGTGGAAACTGATGTCCCCCTGCGTGGTCGGGGCGGTGAAGTCGGGTGCGGTGTCGCCGAGACGAACGGCCATGGTGGAACTCCTTGTGGAAGCGTGCATGTAAGCGTGAGTGGTGATCGGACCGGACGATACCGGCACTCAATCATAATCCCGACCAAGCCAGTCAAGTTTGTCGGAATTACGGCTGGCGTAGGCTTGACCTATGAGCATCCCGGTCGAACTCGACGATCTCGTGGCCGCCACTGGCGACTACGGCTTCGCCTACGTCATCACCGTCAGCGAGGCCGGCACGCCCCACCTCGTTGCGGCCACACCGCGGTGGGGAGATGACGGCGCCTCGATCGCGGTCGGCCGCACGACGCTCCGCAACGCCACCGCCCGCCCCTCGATCTCGCTGTGCTTCCCGCCCGTCGAGGCTGGCGGCTACAGCCTGATCGTCGACGGCGTGGCGTCGGTGGCCGGCGAGGGCGCGATCACGTTCGTGCCGTCGGGTGCGGTTCTCCACCGGCCTGCCGCAGGCGAGGGTGCCTCGTCGGGCGGCGCGGTCGAGGGATGCGTCAGCGACTGCGCGCCCGTTCCGACCCGTGCGGCATCCTGAACCTGGGCGCGGCGCCGGTCAGCCGAGCGAGTCGACGAACGCGTCGAGCGCCGCGTTGGTCGCATCGGGTGCCTCCTGTTGCACCCAGTGGCCGACGCCAGGGATGATCGTGGTGCCGCGGAAGTCCGTGCACGCCGCCCCCGCGGACTCGTAGAGGTCCACCCCGGGGACGAATCGGCGCACGCCGTCGAGCTCGCCGCCGATGAACGCTGCCGGCTGCGTGAGGTCGGGATCCGGGAGCGGACCGATCTGCTCGGCGTCGTGACCCTGTGCCCGGTAGCGGTTGAGCGGTCCGGTCCATCCGCCGGCCGCGAACGCTTCGACGTACACGGCGAGATCGGCGGGGGACAGCCAGGTCGGGAACGGATCGGGATCCACGAGCCCCTGGAGGAGGGTGGCGTCGGCGGGCTTGTCGACGAACAGCGACTGGTCGGCGTCGCCGGACGCGGCGTAGTAGATCATCCGCAGCGAACGGGCGTGGTCGGCGCTGAGCTCGGCCTCGGCGACACCCGGTTCCTGGAAGTAGGTCTGGTAGAAGAAGCGGTCCGGGTAGAGCACCTTCCAGAGCTCGATCGTCGACGTCTCGCCGACGGGGATGTACGGCACGCTCAGCCCGGCGACGGCGCGGACCTTGCTCGGGTGCAGGCGGGCGGTGTTCCAGGCGATCGGCGCGCCCCAGTCGTGACCGAACACGATTGCCTCGCCATCGCCGAGCGCGTCGATCACCGCCGCCGCGTCGGCGCAGAGCTGCGTCAACGCATACGACGCGATGTCGTCGGGCTTGGAGCTGCCGCCGTACCCGCGTACGTCCATCGCCCCGACGCGGAACCCGCGCTCCGCGAAGTAGGACATCTGGTGGCGCCAGGAGTACCAGAGCTCGGGCCAGCCGTGGATGCACAAGATCAACGGGCCCGATCCGGCCACGGCGACCCGCAGCTCGATGTCACCGTTGCGGACCGTGGTGAACGTCGGATCGATCATCGATTCCCCTCTCCCGATCGACCCGGGCGTTGCCTGTCGAATCCGTGGCTGTCGCGCCCGACATTACTGACGGGGAGCAGTGCTGACGTGCCCGAACCGGGTGCCATCCGCTGCCGGCTGGTCCATATGCTCGGCTGGGTGACTGCGGCCCGACGCTTCGAGCGTCTTCGTTCCCTGCTGTTCGCGCCGGCGACGAACGAGGCGGTGATCGCCAAGATCGGCATGCGTGGTGCTGACGCGGTCGTGCTCGATTGCGAGGACGCCACGCCGCCGCACCTCAAGGTCGAGGCTCGCGATCACGTGGCCCGTGCGGTTCCCGGTTTGGTTGCTGCTGGCGCGGTGGTGACGGTGCGCGTCAATGCGCCCTCGACGGAGTGGTTCGCCGGCGACATCGACGGAGCGTTGACGTCACAGCTCGCGGCTGTCGTGGTGCCCAAGGTCGAGCAGCTTGACGAGCTCGAGCAGCTCGACCGGTTGCTGACGGCTGCGGGCCATGTCGGCCTGGGTGTGGTGGTGGGGATCGAGACGGCGCTGGGCGTCGCCGACGTGCGCCCGCTGTTGGCGCATCCTCGCGTCGTCGCTGCGTACTTCGGTGCAGAGGACTTCGTCGCCGACATGGGCGGCAGGCGGACCTCTGGCAACGCCGAGGTGGCGTACGCCCGCGGACGCGTGGCGCTCGCGGGACGGCTGGCGGGGGTGCCTGTGCTCGATCAGATCGTCGCCGACTTCGGCGACGACGAGCGGTTCGCCCGCGAGTCCGCCGAGGCGTACGCGATGGGTTACGGCGGCAAGTTGTGCATCCATCCGCGCCAGGTGGCGATCGCCAACGATGCTTTCCGTCCGAGCGCCGCGGAGGTCGAGCGCGCCCATCGCCTGCTCGCTGCCTACGAGCAGGGTCAGGCCGGGGGTCGTGGTGCGATCAGCTTCGAGGGCCAGATGGTCGACGAACCCCTCGCCGCCCAGGCCCGCCGCATCGTCGCCCTAGGTTGATGGGTCGGCGACGAGCATCAAGGCGTCACGGACGGCGCGCACGGTCATGGTGTCGTGTTGGTTGAAGCCGCGGTGTTCGAACGTGACGATGCCTTGCGTCGGTCGTGACTTCGATCGCCGGGCCTCGAGCACCTCGCTCTCGACGTGCAGCGTGTCGCCGTGGAACATCGGCGCCGGGAACGTGATCTCGCGAAAGCCGAGGTTGGCGACGGTCGTGCCGAGTGTCGTTTCGTGCACGCTGATGCCGACGACCATCGCCAGTGTCAGCATCGAGTTGACGAGCGGGCGACCGAACTCGGTCTCGTTCTCCGCGTAGTCGAAGTCGAGGTGCAGCCACGCCGGGTTCATCGTGACCGACGTGAAGAACACGTTGTCGGACTCGGTGATCGTGCGGCGGATGGCGTGCTGGATGATCGTGCCGGGTTCGAGCTCGTCGAACCACCGGCCTGTGTAGGGGCGTTGCATGTCAGTCCTCCACGCCGGCGAACGCGCCGGCCGCCATCGACCGCAGCAGCGTCACCATGTCGGTGCGCCGAGCGGATGTCGTGAACGGGGTCGAGTTGATGAGACCGAATGTCGCGTGCACGGCCGCCCGCGCGGTGGATGGTGCCAGCGTGGGGCGTTGCGCGATCAGCGCGCCGACCCAGATCTCGGCGTACTGGCGCTGGAGCAGGCGGACCCGTCGCTGGTCGGCTTCGCTGGCGAGGTGCAGGTCACGGAAGTGGACGGTGATCAGCGCCCGACGGTCGACGGCGAAGTCGACATGCATGGCGATGAGGTCGTCGAGGAGCCTGCCGGGCGGGCTGGTGTCGCGCCTGGCGCGCCCGTCGGCGAGCAGGTCCTCGCTGATGCGCACGAGCATCTCGCCAAGGACGGCTTCCTTGCTGTCGAAGTGGTGGTACAGCGCAGGGCCGGACACACCCGCGGCGGCGCCGATGTCGTCGACCGTGACGCTGGCGAAGCCGCGCGCCGCGAACAGTTCGGCGGCGATGGCGAGGAGTTCTTCGCGGCGCCTGGACATCGGCTTCGTAGACATCGGTTTCGCAAACATCGGCTCGGCGTGGACACCGCACCTTAACGCAGACTAAGGTTCGGGACCGGGTTCCGATGATCTCTCCCGCGTTGACGTCCACGATCGATCACCACGACCCGGTCGCGCGCGCCAACGCAGCCGCCCTCGACGCGCTCGTCGACGACCTGCGCGGTGAGCTGGCGACGGCGCGCCGCGGCGGCCCGGAGTCGTCGAGGGAGCGTCACGTCGCTCGCGGCAAGCTGTTGCCGCGCGATCGGGTCGACGCCGTGCTCGATCCCGGTTCGCCGTTCCTCGAGCTGTCGCCGCTGGCGGCGCACGGGATGTACGGCGGCGAGGTCCCTGCGGCGGGGATCATCTGCGGTGTCGGCTCCGTCGCCGGTCGCTTGTGCGTGATCGTCGCCAACGACGCCACGGTGAAGGGCGGTACGTATCACCCGATCACGGTGAAGAAGCACCTGCGTGCCCAAGAGGTGGCGCTCGAGAACCACCTGCCGTGCATCTATCTCGTCGACTCGGGCGGTGCGTTCTTGCCCGAACAACACGAGGTGTTCCCCGACCGCGAGCACTTCGGGCGGATCTTCTACAACCAGGCCCAGCTGTCGTCGCGGAGCATCGCCCAGATCGCGGCGGTGCTCGGCTCGTGC
>CAZQCP010000175.1:0-5083 GCA_964592115.1 uncultured Ilumatobacteraceae bacterium | reverse complement strand
CGGCACACCCGGTCGTACACCGCGCCGGAGATGCGCGCCGTGCCGATGGCGTCGAACGGGTTCATCGCCGCGACGAGCCGGAAGCCGCTCGACGCAGCGAGGCGGCCGAGGCGCGGCACGTGCAGCTCGCCCTCGCTCATCACGGTGATCAACACGTTGAGCGTCTCTTCCGGGACCCGGTTGATCTCCTCGATGTACAGCAGTGACCCGTCGCGCAGCGCGGTGGCCAGCGGCCCGTCGACGAACACGTCGGTGTCGTAGCCCTCGGCCAGCACGCGGGCCGGGTCGAAGTGGCCGACGAGGCGTGCCGGCGTGAGCTCCGCGTTGCCCTCCACGAACTCGAAGCCGACGCCGAGCTCGTGGGCGACGGCGCGCAGGAGCGTCGACTTGCCGGTGCCCGGCGGGCCCTCGAGCACGATGTGCCGATCGGCGAGGAGCGCGGCAACGACGAGCTCGATCTCGCGACGGCGACCGACGACGGTTGCGGCGATCGATTCGACGAGGTCGGCCATCTCAGCCGTGGACGATGACGCCACGGATGTTCGTGCCGTCGCGCATCGCCTGGTAGCCGACGTTGATGTCGGCGAGTGGATAGCGATTGGTGATCAGCTCGTCGAGCTTGAGCTGGCCGTCACGGTAGAGGTTCAAGAGGCGCGGGATGTCGGCGCGGGGGTTGAGCGAACCGAAGATCGTGCCCTTGATCTCCTTGTTCCACATCGCCAACTCGAACAGGTTGACCGACGACTCGGTCTGGGTCATCGGCGCGACCGCCGTGACTACGATCGTGCCGCCCTTGCCCGCCAGCGCGGTGCCGAGCTGCATCAGATCGCCGTACATCACGCCGGGCGTCATGATCACCTTGTCGGCCAGCATCCCGTCGGTGAGTTGGGTCACGGCCGGCATCGCCTCTTCCATCGAGGCGAACGTGTGGGTGGCGCCGAGCTCCATCGCCTTCTCGCGCTTGAACTCGACCGGATCGACGGCGACGACGTGACGGGCACCGGCGATCGCCGCGCCCTGCACGGCATTGATGCCGATGCCGCCGATGCCGACCACCACCACGGTGTCGCCGGCGTGGACGGCGGCGCGGTTCGTGGCCGAGCCCCACCCCGTGGCGACGCCGCACGACACGAGCGCGACAGCGTCCAACGGGAGGTCGCTGTCGACCTTGATCACCTGTGACTCGGCGACGCAGCTGTACTCGGCGAACGTGCCGAGCTTGGCGAACAGCCCCAGTTCGCGACCGTCGGCGGCATGATGGCGGGCCGTGCCGTCGGTGATCATCCCCTTCTGGAACGCGCCGGCACCGGCATCGCACAGGTTCTGCCGACCGGTCGAGCAGTAGCGACAGCGACCGCACGACGGGATGAACGACGCAGAAACGTGGTCGCCGACGGCGACGCTCGTGACACCGGGACCGACGGCGGCGACGACGCCGGCACCTTCGTGCCCGCCGACGATCGGGAAGAAGTCGTCGATGCCGATCAGCGGCCACGCCTCTTCCGGCGGGACCATGTCGCCGGTGACGATGTGCTCGTCGCTGTGGCACAGGCCGGCGGCGCGCCACTCGACGAGCACCTCGCCGCCCCGCGGATCACCGACCTCGATCTCGTCGACCTGCCAATCCTGGCCGACCCCATGGATGACGCCTGCGCGTACCTTCATGTCAGTCGTAGATCAAGACGCCGCGGATGTTCTTGCCGTTGCGCATGTCCTCGAAGCCCTGGTTGATCTCGTCGAGCGAGTAGGTCTTGGTGACGAGCGTGTCGAGGTCGAGCTGGCCCTGGGTGTACAGCTCGAGCAGGGCCGGGATGTCCTTGCGGATGTTGGCCGAGCCGAACAGTGAGCCGACGACCTGCTTTTCGAACAGGGTGAGGAACGCGCCTGGGATCGCCATCGACGCCTCGGCCGTCGGATGGATGTTCGTGACGACGATCTTGGCCCGCTTGCCACCGAGGTGGAACGCCTCGCCGACCGCGTCGCCGTTGCCGACGCCCATCGTCATCAACACCTTGTCGAATCCGCGACCCCACGTGGAATCGCCGAGTGCGGCCATGGCGTCGGCGATCGACGCGTACGTGTGCGTGGCGCCGAGCTCCATCGCCTTCTCGCGCTTGAACTCGACCGGATCGATCGCCGCGATCACGCGTGCGCCGGCGAGCTTTGCGCCCTGGATGGCGTTGGCACCGATGCCGCCGGCGCCGACGACGGCGACGAAGTCACCGGGGCCGACCTCGGCCGCGTACACCGCCGATCCCCATCCGGTCACCACGCCACAGCCCAGCAGGCAGGCCCGGTCGAGCGGGAGGTCCTTGTCGATCTTCACGCAGCTCGATTCGTGCACCACGGTGTGCTTGGCGAACGTGCCGAGCAGGCACATCAGACCGAGGTCCTCACCGTCGGCGGTGTGGTGGCGGGCGGTGCCGTCCGCGATCTGGCGGCCGGTGGGGAAGGCCGCGCCGCCGATGTCGCAGAGGTTGGAGTGCCCGGACGCACAGCTCGGGCAGCGACCACAGGCGGGGATGAAGCCGAACACGACGTGGTCGCCCGCTTCGAGCCCGACGACACCGTCGCCGACCTCGAGCACGACCCCCGCGCCCTCGTGTCCGCCGATGAGCGGCATCGGCGAGGTCGCACCCGCGAGGTCACCGGTGACCAGGTGCTCGTCGGAGTGGCACATGCCCGACGCCTTGATCTGGACGAGCACCTCGCCGGCTTTGGGTGGGTCGAGCTCGATCTCCTCGACGCTCCATTCCTCGTTGATGCCCCTGAGCACTGCAGCCGTGGTCTTCATGGAGGGAACAGTACGCCAGGTTCTGATTGCGCTGCGCATCGGACAGACTGCGCTGCGATGACAGCGACCGGCACGTTCGACGGCGACCCGCAACAGGTCGTGGACACGGTGCGCGGGCTCGGCGACGACGAGTTGCACAACCTGGCTGAGGTCGTCCGCCAGGTGCAGATCGAGCGGGCGATCGACAACGGCGATCACGACGCGATCATCGCCGCCGCGTTCGAATCCGGCTTCGGCCGCGACGGGCTCGGGGTGCTGCCGTGGGTGGAGGGCAGCGTCGTCGTCTGCCCCGGGGGGATGGTGGCGAAGTCGAAGACGAACCATCGCTGCCGGTTCATCAGCGTCGACGACACGTGGGTGTGGGACTCAGGCCTCCTCCTGCGCGAGGACAAGCGCTCCTCGCCGGGCACCGACGACGGGTTCAGGGCGATCGCGCTGGTGCCGCTCGTCGATGGCACCGAACTCGACGTCGTGACCGGCAAGGCCCGCGGCGGCCAGCACTCGGTCGATCACGTCGTGAGCTACGAGATCCGCGGCGGCGAGCTGATCGAGGTCAGCCAACGCACCGTCACCCCCGCCAACATGCGCTGAACAAGCACCGGGAAGGGGACGGGCCCCAAGCCGTTGCTTATTCCCGCGGGAGGACGCGGATGTCGATGTACTGGGTGGCGGGGAGCCAGGCGGCGAGGTAGCCGCGCATGTCGTTGGCATCGATCTCGTCGACGAGGCGCGCCTGGCCGAGGAACTCGTCGAACGACGGGTTGCCGTCGGGGTCGGTCAGCACGGCGAGGACCTCGTCGTTGATCTGCTCGTTGTAGAACAGGTCGAGCCGCTGGCGCACGACCTCGGTCGCTGCCGCGTACTCGCTGGCACCGGGGCCATTCGTGCGGAGGTCGTCGAGCTGTTCGAGGACGGCGGCAACGACCTCGTCGAGCAGATCGGCGCCGGTCGTGTTCGACAGGTACGTCTCGGCGTACGGAGCACCGCCGCTGCCGACCTCCATGTACGCGTAGGGCGAGTACGAGTCGCCGAGCTCTTCGCGGATGGTGTCGGTCAGTCGCGACGTGACGAGCTCGGAGGCGATGAGCGCGGCCACGTCGTCGCGGCGAGCTGTCGTCGCCGGGGCGGTGAAGTACAACGCGAGGCTCGCCTGTTCGCCGTCGCCGGCGTTCACCTGCTCGGTGACGATGCCCGCTGGCGGCGGCGGATCGACGTAATCGACCGCCTCGTCGCGACCCGTCGAGGGCAGCGTCCCCAGGTACCGCCGCGCCAGCTCGGTGAACTCATCGACGTCGATGTCACCACTGAACGCGAAGGCGAAGTCCGACGCATCGCCGAATCGGTCGCGCACCACGCGCTCGACGGCGTCGACGGTGAGCGAGTTCAGCGAGTCGACGGTCGGCATCGTGTAGCGGGGATCGTCGTAGCGGGCGTCGAGGAGTGCCTCGAACTCGGCGTAGCTGGGATCGATCGACGGGTCGGAGGCGTACGGCAGCTCGTCGTCGACGTACTGGTCGAGGGCGATCGGATCGACCCGCGGTTTGGTCATCGTCAGGTGGATGAGCTGGAACAACGCCTCGGCGTCGGTGACGGCACCGCCGCCGTACATCCCCTCGGTGAACACGTCGATGCCGAGGTCGAGCGACACGTCCTTGTCGGCGAGGTAGTCCTGCAACGACACCGGGTCGTACGTCGCGACGCCGCTCTGGGCGAGGACAGCACCCGCGGCGTCTGCAGCGGCCACGTCGCCGTCGGCGAGCACCGACGACCCGCCGGGGCTGCGCGCCTCCATCGCGAACTGGCCGTCGACGATGTTGTTGGCGTTGAGCGACACCTCCACGCCGTTCGGGAAGTGCAACACGACGGGGTCGATGAACCCGGGCCAGCCCTGCGACGTGAGCTTGGACTCGTCCGCCTCCTGGACCGGCTCGGGCGCCTCCATCAGCGCGCCGTCGATGCCGGCCTCGTCCTCGCGACGCTCGAGGTCGCGCTCGCGCATCGTCGCCGCCTGGTCGAGGAACGCCGACTCGTCGGCCAGTTCCGCCGACTCCGACGCCGGCACGACGACCATCATGTGGGGAGCCGCCGAGGCGAGCCGTGTGACGAATCGGTAGGCGATCGTCTCCGGTGTCGCCCGGTCGAGGATCTCGGTGATGAGCTCGTCGGTGGCGTCGGCGGTCGGTACCGGTTCGTCCACCAGCAGGTGACGGACGTACTCGTCGGCGTAGTCGGCGTCTTGGCGCGAGTTGCGTCCGGCGTACAGCGTGGCGAACTCGCTGCGCACCGCGG
>CAZQCP010000174.1:0-5085 GCA_964592115.1 uncultured Ilumatobacteraceae bacterium | reverse complement strand
ACGACGAGTTCCTGAACGAGATCGCCAAGCAGCCCGGCATGTGATTGCGCGGATTCCATCCGGGGTCAGACACCGATTGCATCCGGGGTCAGACACCAAATGCAACAGCAACGATTCGTGATGCCGGTCTCCACCGTGTGTGTCGTTGCATTTGGTGTCTGACCCCGGATGCAATCTCCACCGTGTGTGTCGTTGCATTTGGTGTCTGACCCCGGATGCAATCTCATCTGCAATCCATCTGCGAGCCGGTAGCGTGGGACGCCGATCTGGATGACGATCGGGGGCCACACGGGCCGCCCGTTCAGCCATCCCTGGAAGGATCCGACATGAAGACCGACATCCACCCCGCGTACACCGAGACCACGGTGCGCTGCTCGTGCGGCAACACATTCGTCACCCGCTCGACCGTCGCGGGCGACCTCAGCGTCGAGCTCTGCAACGAGTGCCACCCGTTCTTCACGGGCAAGCAGAAGTTGGTCGACTCGGGTGGTCGCGTCGAGCGCTTCAACAAGCGCTATGGCGAGCGCAAGTCCGCCGCCAAGTCGGCCGACGCCTGATCCGGCACCGCCGCTGCACCGGCGCGGCGCGCCTCCACGAGCGATGAACGATTCCGCGGAACCCTCCCCGGTTCCGTCTGGCGCGTCCGCCCGCAGCCGGTTGCTCGGCATCAAGCTGCGGGCGCTCGTCGGCGAACATCGCGGCACCCCGCTCGCCGAAGGCGACGGCGATCCGTATTCGTTCCCCGACGGCGCCGCGTTCGTCGCGGGCGACACGGCGTGGGTGCTCGTCGATGGAGACGCGTCCGCCGCGCTCGGCAGGGCGCTGGCGTGGAGCATCCGCCACGGCGCGGCTGCGCTCAATCTGGTCGCCGACCGCGACACGGGACTGCTCGCCCGCCGGGCCGCGCACGTCACGTTCCCGATCGACGTCTGGTTCGCGGAGGGGCGATCGCTGCTCCCCGCCGTGCCCGAACCGCTCGCCGAACCACCAGGCGCCGATCCGGACCATCTCGACCTCGCTCCGCTGATCACCGCGGCGCGCGCCGATGTGAACGTCGAACACGGCGTGGTGTTCGGCGAGGTGCGTGGCCTCGAGGTGTGCCGGGTCGTCGCCGAACCGACGACGGGCACGATCGCCGACGGCGAGCTCGGCGCGCTCGCCACGGCGCGTGGAGCGCAGTTCGACGACGGCGTCTTGCTCGAGGTCGGGGTGGGGGCGAACGACCGCGAGGCCTTCCGCATCATCCACGGCGACATCCCCGCTCCGGATGCGCTCGCGTCGGTCGTCGACTCGGTGATCGCCCACCGTCGCGAGGGCGCGCCGCAACATCCACTCAACCGGCTGGCGCGCGAGCGCTACCTCCGGTGGCGGCTCCAGCAACACCCCGAGCTGGTCGGGATGGTCGACGTGGCTCCGGCCGAACCTCCAGTGCCGCGACCCAACCTGCGCGACGCCGTCCCGTGTGTCGCCGCCGGCGTGCGCGACGACGGCGCGGTATCGACCATCGTGTGCTCGACCGGCGTCGACCTCGACCTCGTCGGGTACGTCGCCGACCTCTACGCCCGCGGCGATGCGGCGGTGGTCGTCGCGCTCCCCGGCCGTGATCGCCTCCCGATCACCGACGAGCTCCTCGGCACCCTCGTCACCCCGGTCGACATCGTGACGGTCGACTGATCGATCGCATGCTGGACCGCCTCCGCCACGTCGTCGACGAGTTCGAGACACTCGAACGCCAGCTCGCCGATCCCGCGGTGCTCGCCGACTCCGCCGAGCTGCGCCGACTGTCGAAGCGCTACAGCGAGCTCGGACCCGTCGTCGACGCCTACCGGCGCGTCACCGCGCGGCAGGCCGACGCCGATGCCGCCCGCGAGATGCTCGACGGCGCCACCGGTGACGAGCGGGACATGCTCTCCGCCGAGCTCGCCGAGGCGAACGCCGACGTCGCGTCGCTGCACGACGAGTTGCGCGAGCTGATGCTTCCGACCGATCCTCACGACGGCAAGAACGTGATCGTCGAGATCCGCGGGGCCGAAGGCGGTGAGGAGGCGAACCTGTTCGCTCGCGACCTGTACGAGATGTACGTGTCGTACGCGGCGAGTCAGGGGTGGAAGCTCACGACGCTGTCGTCGTCGCCGAGTGAGATGGGCGGCCTCAACGAGGTGACGTTCGAGGTTCGAGGTGACACCGCTTGGCGCAACTTGAAGTTCGAGGGTGGTCCGCACCGCGTGCAGCGCGTGCCGGTGACGGAGAGCCAGGGACGCATCCACACGTCGTCGGCGACCGTGATGGTGCTCCCGGAGGTCGACGAGGTCGACGTCGAGATCGACGAGCGTGACCTCGACATCGACGTCTATCGGTCGAGCGGACCCGGCGGCCAGAGCGTGAACACCACGGACTCCGCCGTGCGGATCACGCATCGCCCGACGGGTGTCGTCGTCACGATGCAAGATGAGCGCTCGCAACTCCAGAACCGGACGCGGGCGATGCTCGTGCTGCGTGCGCGCCTGCACGACCTCGCCGAACGCGAGCGCAACGCCGAGCAGTCAGCGGAACGGCGCGCGCAGGTCGGCGGCGGTGGCCGCAGCGAGAAGATCCGCACGTACAACTACAAGGAGAACCGGGTCACAGACCACCGGATCGGCTTCACCGTGTACCGCTTGGCGGCGATCCTCGGCGGTGACCTGCAGGTCGTGATCGACGCGCTGCAAGCCGACGAGCGGGCTCGACTCCTCGCCGAAGGAGCGTGAGCGGCCGGTGAGCGGTGCGCCGGCGGACGACGGCACGGTCACGTGGCGCGAGCTGTGGGCGGAGACGACCGCCGTGCTCGGCGATCGTCAGCACGCCCGCTGGATGTGCGAGGTCGCGTCCGCGGCGCTCGACGGCGACGAGTTCCTGGCCCGCCTCGACGAGCCGGCGACGGTGCGGATGGTCGCTCACCTCGACGCCATGATCACCCGGCGCCGAACCGGAGAGCCGTTGCAGTACGTGCTCGGCGAATGGTCGTTCCGTCACATCACCTTGGCCGTGGATCGGCGGGTGCTGATCCCACGGCCCGAGACCGAGGAGGTCGCCGGCGTGGCGATCGAGCTCGCCGCAGCATGTGGGCCGACGCGGACGATCGCCGATCTCGGTACGGGTTCGGGCGCGATCGGGCTGTCGCTGGCCGTCGAGCTGCCGCGACAGGGGACGACCGTGTGGATGACCGACGCCAGCGACGACGCGCTCGATGTCGCTCGCGCCAACGTGGCCGGGATCGGGCCGGCCGGCGTCAACGTGCGCCTCTCGGCCGGCTCGTGGTGGGAGGCCCTTCCCGCCGACGTGCGCTTCGACGTCGTCGTGTCGAACCCGCCGTACGTCGCCGACGGCTCGCCGGATCTCGATGCCGGCGTCGCCGAGTGGGAGCCGCATCTGGCACTGTTCGGCGGCTCCGACGGACTCGCCGACATCGGCTCGATCGTCGACGGCGCTCCGGCGCGCATCGTGCCCGGCGGCTGGCTGGTGCTGGAGATCGGTGAGTCGCTCGGCGCCGCCGTGTCGGCGATGTTGGTCGACGCGGGTTTCGTCGACGTCGACGTGCGCCGGGACAGCGCCGGTCGTGATCGCATCGCCCTCGGTCGGCGTCCGGCGGCGGACTAACGAACGTTGGGACCCGTCCCCAACGTTCGTTGCGACGTGACATCGGGCCCGTCGGGCAACCCGCGATGGCGATCACCGTTTCGGTTGGCAGAATGGGACGATGTCCGCCCTCGATCCGCTGCACCCAGATGGTGGTGCGGGTCGTGGCGCCGATGGTGATGCCGATCGTCCAACCGGCGACGAGGGCACCGCGTCGAAGTACCTGCCTCTCATCGTCGCAGCCACGCTGATCGGCTCGGTGGCGATCGTCGGGTTGGTCGGCGCGGGTGGCGGCAGCGGTGCTGCCGACGAGGGCCCGACGCCGTCGGACGTGTTCGTCTCGTCGTCCGTCCCCGCAGCGATCGCGTCGCCGTCATCGACCGAGGCGCCCGTCACGTCCGTCGCCCCGCTCGCCGGGCCGCTGATCAAGGGCGCCCACAACGACGACGTCGTGAGGTTGCAGACGCGCCTCGCGGCACTGGGCTTCCAGCCCGGCCCGATCGACGGATCGTTCGGCGACGGAACGCAGCAGGCGGTGTGGGCGTTCAAGAAGCTGCTCGGCAACGAGAACTGGGCGGACTTCAAGGCACGCGACGACCAGACCACGGTCGACGAAGTGACGTGGCAGGCGATGAACGATCCCGCGTTCGCCGTCAGCCCGCGGCGCCCGAACACGGGCCGCCACATCGAGATCTACCTGCCGCTGCAGGTTCTCGCCCTCTTCGACGCCGACAACGAGCCGATCTTCGTCGCCCACATCTCGACCGGCGAGCTCAATCCCGACGGCACCGACGCGACGTTCTGCGAGGACGCGCTCTACGACACCGACATCTACGGCCAGCCGCTGGAAGAGCCGGTGAAGAAGCCGATCTGTGCCGAGGCGAAGACGCCGCCCGGGGTGTTCCAGCTGCAGCGCTATCACGAGGGTTCACGACAGAGCCCGCTCGGTGGGATGAAGAACCCGTGGTACTTCAACTACGGGATCGCCATCCACGGCGCATACAACGTGCCGAACTATCCGGCGTCCCACGGTTGCATCCGGATCAGCAACGATCTCGCCAACGTGTTCCCGACGCTCGTCGGCAAGGGCGACGCCGTCTACGTGTGGGGCTACGACGGCCGTGAGCCCGAGGGCTACTCGAAGAACGAGATGCTGCCCTCGTTCAACCGCGAGGACCCGACGCGCACCACCACGACCACGTCGACCACCACCACGTCCACGACGGTCCCGCCGACGACGGTTGCGCCGACCACCGCGCCGCCGACGACGCAGGCCCCGGCGACCACCACCACGACCGAGGCACCGGCGCCAGCCACCACGACGACCGTGCCGACGCCCACCCCCTGACGAGCACGACACCGCCTCGGCGTCCCGCGCGGAGGGTGCAACGGAACGCCCTGCCTGAGCGCGGCCGGATTGCATCCGGGGTCAGACACCACATGCAACGACGCACCAGCGCCAGGCCGACC
>CAZQCP010000173.1:0-5103 GCA_964592115.1 uncultured Ilumatobacteraceae bacterium | reverse complement strand
GCGCGCACGCTAATGCGCCGACCCGATCGCGCCGTCACGACGGCCGCTGGACAGCGACGATCCTGCAAACTAAAGTGCTTTGCATAAAGCTATTGGCACGAAGTGCCGCAAGGGGGACAACATGAGATCATTCAGCCGCTCGAGCGCGGTCGCGATGCTCGTCAGCCTGGCCATGGCGATCGCCGCGTGTGGCAGCGACGCCAGCAGCGACGACGCTCCGACCGACAGCGTCGCCCCGGTCACGACCGACGCGACCGGCACCGGTGACAGCAACGGCGGTAGCGGTGACGCCGGCGATGGGCTCGCCACCGAAGGTCGCTCAGGCGACGCGGCACACGGCGACGCCCTCGGCGTGGTCGTCGCCGCACCGGCCGCGACGCTCGATCCGGCCGCGATCAACACCGCGTTCGTGGCCTACGTCATCCCGGCCTACGAGCCGCTGATCCACCTCCGCTCGGACGGCACCCTGCAGCCCGGGCTCGCCGAGTCATGGGAGATGGGCGAGGGCAACACGTCGATGACGCTCACGATCCGCGATGGCGTGCAGTTCTCCGACGGCGACGAGGTGACCGCCGACGCCGTCGTCGCCTCGCTCACCCACGCCCAGGGCACCGCCACCGGCAATGGCTTCTTCTTGGCCGGTGCCACGATCGCCGCGGAGGGCGAGGTCGTCACGATCGGTCTGCCGGCGCCGAACCCGACGCTGCCACTGATGCTGTCGAGTGCGTACGGGATCGGCGGCATCATCAGCCCGACGGGACTCGAGGACCCGGCCGCGCTGACCGCCGACAACCCGAGCCACGGCGCTGGGCCCTACGTGTTCGACCCCGACCAGAGCGTCGCTGGCGACCACTACACCTACGTCGCCAACCCCGACTACTACGCGAAGGATCTGTATCAGCACTACGACACGGTGACGCTGCAGGTGATCGCCGACGCGCAAGCGTCGCTCAACGCGCTCCAGACCGGTCAGGTCGACGTGATCACCGGCGACCTGTCGACGATCGCACAGGCACAGTCGGCCGGTCTCCAGGTCATCGGCGTGCCGTTCGTGTGGCAGGGACTCAACCTGATCGACCGCGATGGCGAGGTCAGCCCAGCGCTCGGCGATGTCCGGGTGCGCCAGGCGATCAACCACGCGCTCGACCGCGATCTGATCGCCAACGCACTGCTCCCCGGCATCGCCGTCCCGACGGCCACGATCGCCGTGCCGGGCGGCGACGGATGGAGCCAGGAGGCCGCTGATCGGTTCCCGTACGACCCCGACCTCGCACGCGAGCTCCTCACCGAGGCGGGCTACGGCGACGGCCTCGAGATCGGCACGCTGTCGGTGCAGTTCGCCGGGATCGACGTGATGGCCGAGGCGATCGCCGGTCAACTCGCCGAGGTCGGCATCACGCTCGACATCACCCTCACGACCGACGAGGCGAGCTATGTCGGCGGCATGACCGATCATTCGTTCCCCGTCGTCGCGGTCGGCTACGGCGCCCAGCCGGTCCACCTGATGGGTCAGGGCCTGTTCATGCCGAACGCGATGCCGTTCAATGGGTTCGGCTCCCAGCGCGACGAGCTCGATGAGCTGTACGCCACCGCGGCGAGCGCAGCCGTCGACGACGTCCCCGCCGCCAACCAAGCGATCATCCGGTACCTCACCGACGAGGCATGGTTCGCGCCGGTCGCGTTCGCGCCGGTCACCTACATCGCCGGCGACTCGATCGGCGGGCTGCGGGTGTCTCCGGACGCGCCGGTCGTGTCGCTGCTCGAGTGGTACGAGCTGGCCTGACAACGCCGTCGGTGGGCGCGCATCCGAGGCGGTGTGCGCCCACCGTGCCCGTCCGATGATCACGCTCCTGCGGCGCTGGCTCGCCGTCTCGATCCCGCTCGTCATCTTCGTCACGGCCCTCACGTTCGTGCTCGTCAGTCTGATCCCAGGCGACGCTGCGCGAACGATCGCCGGCGTCAACGCAACCCCGGAGCAGTACGCGGCGTTGCGCGAGCAACTCGGACTCGACCAGCCGCTGTGGCGTCAATACACGCGAT
The DNA here is from genome assembly GCA_964592115.1 of uncultured Ilumatobacteraceae bacterium. Lineage (GTDB taxonomy): Bacteria > Actinomycetota > Acidimicrobiia > Acidimicrobiales > Ilumatobacteraceae > Sva-07. The sequence continues at coordinate 3,063 of CAZQCP010000173.1, read as the reverse complement.
GGTTGTCCGCCGCGATCCGCGGCGACTTCGGCACGTCGGCAGCCAACGGCTCGCAAGTCGCCGGTCAGCTCGCCGACCGGATCGGCGTCACCGTCTCGATCGTCGTCGGATCGTTGATCGTCGCGACTGCTCTCGGGCTGGGTCTCGGCATCGTCAGTGCCCGCAGCCGCGGCGCGCTCGGACGGGTGACCGACGTCGTGTCGCTGTTCGGCCTGGCGGTTCCCGCCTACTGGTTCGGCCTGTTGCTGGCGTACACGTTCGCCGTGAACTGGCAGCTGTTCCCTCCTACCGGCTACGTCCCGCTCGCCGACGGCGTCGGACCGTGGCTGCGTTCGATCACGCTGCCCGTCCTCACGCTCGGCATCACATCCAGCGCGACGATCGCCAAGCAAACTCGCGACGCGGTCGCCGGGGAGTACCGGCGCGACTACGTGATGATGCTGCGCGCCCGGGGCGTCAGCGAGCGCCGGATCCTGTTCCTCCACGTGTTGCGCAACGCCGGCGCACCGATCGTCACGGTTGTCGGCGTGCTGTTCATCGGTCTGCTGAGCGGCACCGTGCTCGTCGAGTCGGTGTTCGTGCTCCCGGGGCTCGGGAGCCTCGCTGTCTCCTCGACCCAGGCGCGCGACATCGCCGTCATCCAGATGGTCACGCTGGTGTTCGCCTTGTTGATCGTGTTCGTGAACCTCGTGATGGAGATCGTGTACCGAGCACTCGATCCGCGGGTGCGCACATGAAGGTCACCCTGCACGGCACGATCACCCGCCTCGTCCGCCAGCCGGTCCCGCTCCTCGCCGCCGTGTACCTCGTCGCCGTGGTCGGTGCCGTGGCGTTCGCGCCGTGGCTCGCGCCGTTCGGACCGGACGCTCAGGACCTGGCCAACCCGTTCTCGGGACCGAGCCGCATCCACCCACTCGGCAGCGGCGCGTTGGGTAAGGACGTCTTGTCGCGCCTGCTGTTCGGTGGCCGGCGGACGCTCACCAGCGTGGCCGTCGCGGTGTCGACTTTCGCCGCGATCGGGGTCACCGTCGGCATCGTCGCCGGATACGTCGGTGGTCGCGTCGACCGCGTCGTCTTGCGGATCAGCGACGTGCTGTACGCGACGCCGGCAGCGATCATCCTGCTCGTCGTCATCGCCATCTACCCCGATCAGCAGCTGATCACGATGATCGCCCTCGGAGTGCTCGGGGCGCCGTCGATGGCCCGCGTGGTCCGCTCGGTGACGCGCACCGTGGCGGGCGAGCTGTTCGTCGCCGCCGCCAGGGTCTCCGGGCTCGGGCCAGCGACGATCATGCGCCGGCACCTACTTGGTCCGCTCGCCGGGCCGATCATCGTCCAACTCACCTTGTTCGGCGCGGCAGCCATCGGCCTGGAGACAGCGCTCGGCTTTCTCGGTCTCGGACCGTCAGGGGCGAGCTGGGGCGCCCTGGTGGCCGAGGCATCGCGCTACATCGGAGTGCAGCCATGGCTCCTCGTGCCGTCCGGGCTGAACATCATCTTCTTCATCGTCGCGCTCGGCCTCGTCGGCGACGGCGTTCGCGATGCGCTGACCGACGCGCTCACCGGTGCACCCATGAGCGCCCGTCGAGCCCATCGTGGGCGCCGCCGGCCGCCGGACTCATCGGCCGCAACCGGTCCCGCCGCGCTCGATGCACCAGTAGCGACGACGCTCGGTCCGCCGCTCGATGTTCACGCCGACGCGCTCCTCGCGGTGAACGGGCTCACGAGCGGGTTCGTGTCGGCCGACGGTGTCACCACGATCGTGCGCGACGTGAGCCTGCAAGTCGCACGCGGACGCGTCGTCGGCATCGTCGGCGAGTCCGGCTGCGGCAAGTCGGTCACGGTCGCCTCCGCCCTGCACTTGTTGCCCGATGGCGGCCACGTGTTGGCGGGCGACGTGCGCTTCGCCGGCAATCCGATCCGCTCCGACGCCGACGCCGCCGCGTTACGCGGGCGCCACGTCGGCTGGATCTCCCAACACCCGATCGCCGGGCTCGATCCCGCCTTCACCGTCGGCAGCCAGCTCGCCGAGGTGGTACGCCGGCACACCGACGTCTCGCGCCGCGACGCCGAACGCCGCGGCCACGAGCTGCTCGTGCACGTGCAGCTCACCGACCCCGAGCGGGTCGCCGCCAGCTACCCGCACCAGTTGTCCGGCGGGATGGCCCAGCGCGTGGCCATCGCTCTCGCGATCGCCGGTGAGCCTGACCTGCTGGTCGCCGACGAGCCGACCACCGCGCTCGACGTGACCGTGCAGGCCGAGGTGCTCGACCTGTTGCGCGACCTCGTGGCCGACGGCATGGCCGTGCTGTTGATCACGCACAACTGGGGCGTCGTCGCCGACATCTGCGACGACTGCGTGGTGATGTACGCGGGCGAGGTCGTCGAGCACGGCCCCGTCGAGCAGGTGATCGCCGCGCCGCGCCATCCGTACACCGCCGCCCTGCTCCGGGCGAACACATTCGGGGTGCAGCCCGGGGTGACTCTGCCGAGCATCCCCGGCCAGGTGCTGGCCGCCGGCGTAGAGGTCAACGGATGCCGGTTCGCCGATCGCTGCGATCACGCGGTCGACGCGTGTCGTGCGACACCGGTGGCACTCGACGCCGACGCCGACGGACGCCTCGTGCGATGCCGGCGCCGCGACGAGATCACGCTCGAGTGCCGAGCTGGCGGGGAGGTGCCGTGAACGAGACGCCGCTCATCGCGACACGCGAGCTCGTCGTGGAGTACCGCACGGCGGGCACGGTGCTCCGCGCGGTCGATGGGGTCGACCTCGACATCCTCGGTGGACGAACGGTCGGTCTCGTCGGCGAGTCGGGATCGGGGAAGTCGACGCTGGCCGGCGCCATCGTCGGGCTGGCAACACCGACGTCGGGCCAGGTGCTGCTCGACGGAGTCGACATCACTCACCCGTCGCGGACTGAACGTCAACGGCTCGCCCAGCGGATGCAGGTGATCTTCCAGGATCCGTTCCGATCGCTCAACCCGACGTTGACGGTCGGAGCGACGCTGAGCGAGACGCTGCGATACAACCTCGGGCTCGACCGCGCAGCGATCACCGAA
>CAZQCP010000172.1:0-5132 GCA_964592115.1 uncultured Ilumatobacteraceae bacterium | reverse complement strand
CCTGGCCGGCGTCGCCGTCCTCGGCATCGGCGCCGCCCTCACCAGCGCCGCCTGGTCCGATGAGGTCTGGTTCGGTGGCTCGGCCAGCACTGGCGACTTCAATCTCCAGGGTTGGCAGCCTGCCGTCCCCGGTCACGCCGCTGGTTGGGTCGAGGCCGACGGCGCCGGCAGCGCCATCGTCCTCCCGTCAACCGCTTTCGATGCGGTCGGCCCGAACGTCGCTGACACCTACCCGATCTCGGTCCAGAACGCCGGCAACATCCCCATCTACCTCGGAGATCCCGTCATCACCCTGGACGAGAGTCTGGTCGAGGATGGCTACACGCCGAGCTTTGGAATCTGGTCCGACGACGTGCTGGATGCCGGTGAGAGTGCCACGATCGACATCTCGATCACCGGCGATTCAGACTGGACGCAGAGCGCGGTACGCGCGACCGGATCGGTCACCATCGTGGTGAACGGCTCCTCGGAAGCCCCCACCGCCGACCCCAACCCCTGAGCAGTCATCGGCCTGGATGGCTGGTCAGCGATGACCGGCCGTCCGGGCCGCTGCGCGACCTACGGAGCATCGATGCGATCCATCCGAATCCTCGGCACGTTCGTACTCTGGCTCGGCGCGCTTCTCGGTGTCGTGGCGGGCGTCGTGTGGGTCGGAAGCCGGGCGCACACCGTCCAGCCGATGGTGGTCATCTCCGGCTCGATGCAACCCGCGATCGGAACCGGCGACCTACTCATCGATCGATGGATCGCCACCTCAACCGTCGAAGTCGGCGACGTGCTCTCGCTCGCTAGCACTCACACCGACAAGGCAGTGACGCATCGTGTGGTCTCGATCGAACGGCTCGATCCCGGCGATCCGGAAGCGACGGCCGGTGCTGACGGCGACGACGCGTGGGCCATTCGGATGAAGGGCGACGATAACGCACACGAGGATCCGGAGACGTACGTCGTAGGCGACCAGGTCCTGACGCCGTGGATCCGGATCCCGCAAGGCGGCAAGGTCGTCTCCAAGGTGATGGAGCCCGCCGTGGCGATCCCGATCATCGTGGCGCTCGTGGCGCTGCTCGGGATCTCGCTGCTCGACGAGCCCAAGCGTCAGGTCGTGCGACGCGTCATCCGTCTCGGCCGAAGCGACCCCCGGGTCGACGAGCTCGACGAGGAGCTTGCGGCGGTGGGTGTCGACGTCGAACACCTCCGAGCGATGGACGACCTCGACCTCGCGCTCTACGCCCTCGGCATCGACGTCGCCAGCACCATGACCGGCACGTCGCTCGAGCCCTCCAACGATGAGCGATCCACGCCCGTCGCGGCGGTTGGCTCATCGCAGTCCGACGCCAAGTCCGACGATGAACGAACTGCGAGCGGTGCGGTGCTTGGCTCATCGGAAGGCGACGGGCACGGCGGCTTGTGGGACTTCCAGCTCCCGCCCTCGGATGCCATCGAGCAGGTGCGACCACCCAGCGAGCAGACGCTCGACGAGCCTGAGTCCGTGGGCGGCGAGCATCGGGAACCGACGCTGACCGGATAACGAGCATCGACGATGGACATCCGCACCGCCGCCAGGAGGGCCACCACCGCACTGCTGTGCGGGGTGGTTCTCGTCGCGCTCGGGCTGGCGTTCATCGGCCTCCCCAGCGACAAGCGGGCACCCGAGTCGCTCAGCGTCGCGCTCGACTTCGACACGTTCCGCCCAGGAGTCATGCAGACCCGGACGTCGGATGTCGAGATCCCTGTCCCCTCCCGCGTCACCGATGCCGAGATCGTCCAGAACGGCGTCGACTCGAACGCGATCACCGTCGACATGACCATCTGCGATGCGGTCGGCAGCGGCTGCCGGCCACTCGTCGCTGGACTCGAACTGGAGCAGGGACCACACACGCTCACCGTCGATGCGACCCTCACGGGTGACGTGCCGCCAGGCGCCAGGACCACGCTCGTCGGGCAGGTGCGCATCGTCGAGGCGCGCTCGACGTCCACCGTCGACACGACACTCCTGGTCGCTGTCGCCGGTGGTGGCCTGCTCGCGATCGCCGCCGGCGCGCTGCTCGTGCGACCGCGCCACGGGGTGATGACGTGAACGGCCGGACCGTGCTCAGCGACGCCGTCCGACGAGCCGGCGCGGCATGGCGGATGACTCGTCGCCGAGCGCGCAGCATCGCCACGCTGCTCGCCATGGCGGGGCTCATCGCCACGGCCGCCGGAATCCAGGCGACGGCTGCGGCGTGGACCGATGCGATCCACTTCAGCGCCGAGGTCAGCGCGGCGACCACGTCGACAACCACCACGACCACGACGTCCACAACCACCACGTCGTCCACCACGACGAGCACGACGTCCACGACGACGACGCTCCCGCCGACCACGAGCACGACGTCGACGACCTCCACGACCACGACCTCCACCAGCACGACATCGACCACCTCCACCACCTCGACGACATCCACGTTGCCGACCACCTCGACCACGACAACGGTCCCGACCAATCCAGGCGGGGGCGGCAGCGGCGGCATCTCCCCCGCCAACCCGAACACGGTCATCGAGGACACCGTCTGGACGCTCGACTCAGCCCGCCAGGCGTGCACCGTCGCCCACGTCAGTGGCATCGACTCGACGCCGCGCCACTGGGCGCTGCGGATCGACCTGACGCAGTCGCCCTGGTACGGCACGCCGGCCAGCCACATCAACCTCAACGGCACGGGCACGATCGTGATCGAGAGCCCGACCAGCGTCCTGATCACCGGGCGCACCCACGGCGGCGGCTGGGACCCGCGCACGAACAACACGCCGATCACGTCATCGCAAACGGCGCTGATCACGATCTGCGACTACAACGCGCCCGTTCCAGCGCCCGCCCCGCCGAGCTGGTACACGATCACCACGGTGCAGGACACGTGGACCGACGTCCAGGCGTGCCTCGTCGTCACCGCCGCGACCACCCGTAACGATTTCGCCACCAACCCGTTCTTCTACGGATGGACGACCGAGATCGACCTGCGGGCGGCCAAGGAGCGCATCAGCGGCGCCGGCCGGACGCTCAACTACGTGAGCTGGTCGCCCTACGCCAACGGTGAGACCGACTTCTTCGCCTCGCCGACGACGTACAACCCGCCGCAGGACTTCTACACGATCCGCAGCGGCTTCAACCTCGCCCTCCGCCCCGCCGGCGGCGGCCACGACTCGAAGTCGTTCACCGTCTGCGTCCACGGCTTCTGACCCTCCCCCACCTCGGCGACGCAACCACCACCCGCCAACCTCTCCGGCGGCACACAAGGTGCCAGGTTCCGAAGCAGGCACCCTTCCTGGCGGAAACCGGCACGCACGACGCCCACCTCCGAACCAGGCACCACCCGTTCCACCCGCCGGGCGAAGCGTCGGCGCCACGAAGCCCGAACTCGTAGCGGCGACACACCAGCCGACAGGTTCCGAAGCAGGCACCGTCCGTGCCATGGGCCGGCGGCCACCATCAGGAGCGGCACGCGAGCCGCCAGGTTCCGAGGCGGGCGCCATCCGTTGCGAAGACCGGCACACATGCCGCCCGCCTCCGAGCCAGGCACGAGCTGTGCCGCCCGCGGGCACATCGTCGGCGACGGAGCGACGCGCCCGCGGGCGCGTCGCGACGCGCGGTGGGTTCCGCTTCGGGGTGTTCGTCGCCCACTGGGGCATCGACAGGTCGTCGAATGGAACGGAGCCAGGCGGTGGAAATGCGGCGCAACTCGACACAACGATGCAACACGACGCGGCGAAGCCACACCGCGCGACCATCGGACCCGCGTTGCGGCGCGGCCGGCCTGCCTGCCGCGCGGGGGTGGCGGCGCGCCGGCAGGGGCGTTGGGCTGGTCGTGGCCGTGGCAGCGCTGTTCGTGGTGGGTGGGGATGGCGAGGCGCCGACGGGTGGGGCGCTGGCGCCGCCTGCTGGCAGGTCGGCCCACGGCGCGGCCGGGACGGCGCGCAACGGGTTCGGGGGTGAGATCGCCGCGTCACCGACCATGGCCTCGTGGCCCGGCACCGCAAACCGAGGCAACGGCGGCCCGTTCGCCTTCATCGGCGCCCACTACGGGGCGCTGTGGGGCATCCCGCCATCACCCAACAACTCGATGGGCGTCGGCTACTGCGTGATGGAGGACGTCGCCGGCGAGGGCACGATCGCACTCCGCGCCGACCCCCCGCTGTGGGACGCCGGCGAGATGGCACGGGCGGCAGCACTGATGGCGACGTTCGGCGGCGACCGCGTCGTGCCCTACGGCATCAGCGCGGCCGGGCCGTACGACGTGGCGTCAGGCGAGTGGCAGCATCCGTCGCTCCTCGGCGGGGGCGAGTACACCCGTCGACGGCACGTGGCGGTCAACTTCGGCGTCAAGATGTTCCTCGAAGACGCCAGCCCGAGCGGCGCCGTCGCCGGGCGCAAGCTCGCCCGCGACACCGCCGTGGTGCGCGGCTCGGGCGGCGAGTTCTCGGCGTTGCGCAACGGGTACGTCATCGCGCAATACATGGCAACTGTCGCCGAGGCGCAACATGCTGTCGGCGGAGTGCGCCTATCGCTCACCTGGTCGACGCCCGACGGCACACCGCCGACGCGGACCGGCGCGTACGGCGTCACCGTGCGCGTCACGGACGTCCACGGCAAGCCGGTGGGGTTCGTGCCCGTCGTGCAGCTGTCGGACGTCGGCATCGACGGGCACCGATCGATCGCCGCGAGCGTCGCTGCCGACGAGACAGGGGCCACGGACGACGTCCGTGCCCGGCGCTCCGCGGCGAACGCAGCTGGCTGGCCGACCTGGGACATGACGACCACCATGGCCAACGACCGGCGGTTCGCCCTCCAGACCAATCCCGCCGCCGCCAGCGTGACCGGCGCCGACGGCATCGCACGATTCCGCGTCACCCTCACCGGCGAGCGGTGGGAGCTCGGGTTCCACACCCAAGCACCAACCGCCGACACCCAACTGTGGTCGGGCACGGGCGTGCAGGGACAGGCCACCTGGGCAGGCGCCCCGCAAGCGGCCAACATCCACGTGCTGACACCCCTCCCCCCGATCCCCGAAACGCTGCCTACGACCACGGTCCCGCCCACCACCACGACGACGACCGTTCCTCCAACCACGACGACGACCACCACCACGACGACGACCATC
>CAZQCP010000171.1:0-5144 GCA_964592115.1 uncultured Ilumatobacteraceae bacterium | reverse complement strand
CGCCCAGGCGTCACCCAACGAGCTGGCCTGCGACGGAGCCTGAGCGAGAGATTGCGTCCGGGGTCAGACACCACATGCAACAGCACACATGACGTTGGCCAGCCTGACGCTGGTGCGTGGTTGCATGTGGTGTCTGACCCCGGATGCAATCGTGGCGGCGAACGAAGCCATCAACTGACGTCCGGCTCAATTAGTCAGCAGCTGACTAATCTGAGCGAATGCGCGATGCCGACTCCCGCGTTCGTTCTCAGCTCGAGCGCCACAACGTCGATCTGGTGTGCCGTCACCTCGCGATGGTGGCGATCGACGGAGCCAGCGAGGAGGTTGCCGCAACACTGTCCGACGACTTCGCGCTCCATGTCGATCAGCTCGACACCGACCGCTGGGGTTATCTCGCTTTGATCGACGCCAACCACGCCGCCCACGGAACAACACGTCCACCGCTCGACGTGACCACGATCCAGGGGAACACCACGTCCGTCACGGCCCGCCTCGAACCCCTCTGCGTGGCTCACTACCGACTCGATGGGGCCGCTATCGCCGAAGCGTGGATGACGACCGACTGGCGCGTGTGGCGCGACTGGCTGCAGCACCACCTGATGACCTGACGATTGCATCCGGGGTCAGACACCACATGCAACAGCACACATGACGTTGGCCAGCCTGGCGTTGGTGCGTGGTTGCATGTGGTGTCTGACCCCGGATGCAATCGTGGCGGCTCCGTCGGTGTGTCAGTGACCGCGGAAGTTGGGTTCGCGGCGTTCCGAGAAGGCGCCGATCGCTTCGGCGGTGTCCTTCGTGCCGAAGTTGACGGTCTGCGAGAGCCCCTCGTCGTCGAGCGCTTCTTCCAGCGTGACGTTGAAGGAGTTGTTGAGCAGCCGCTTCGTCATCGCCAACGCGATCGGCGGCCCGGCGGCGAGGCGCGCCGCCCAGTCGTCGACGAAGCCGTCGATCTCGTCGTCCGGCACCACACGGTTGACGAGGCGAAACTCGGCGGCGGTGGGCGCGTCGATGATGTCGGCGAGCAGGGACAGCTCCTTCGCCCGCTGCATGCCGACGATGCGAGGGAGGAGCCACGAGCCGCCGAAGTCGAGGCTGAGGCCGCGCTTGGCGAAGATCTCTGAGAACCTGGCGTCGGGAGCGGCGACGACGAGGTCACACGACAGCGCAAGGTTCATGCCCGCCCCGACGGCGACGCCGCGCACCTTCGCGATCGTCGGTTGCGGCACGCGGTGCAGCGCCAGACACACGTCGCTGATGTGGCGCATGTTCGCGAGTTGATGCTTCGGCGGCCCATCGCTCTTCGCCCAGAGATCCGCGCCGGAGCAGAAGTTGCCGCCGGCGCCCGTGAGCACGAGCGCACGGTCGTCGACGCTGTCGGCGATCGTCCGGAACTCATCGAGGAGCTCGTTCCACATCGCCGGGCTGGCAGCATTCTTCTTCTCCGGCCGACGGAGCGTGATCGTGACGACCCCGTCGTTGCGTTCCACGGTGATTGCCTCGAGTTCGCGCGTCTCTGCTGCCATTGCCGCGACGATAGTGAGCAGCCTGCGCGCCCCCCTCACCGAGGGTGGGCGTACCGGAGCCTGGCCGACTATCCGGCGCTGAGACCGGCGATGCCGTCGCCGAGCATCTTGGCTCCGAGCACGATGAGCACGACCATCATGATCACGGCGTTGTGGGCCGACATGAACTCCTTGATCGACGCGAGCGGGCCGGCCGCACGGTCCGTGGAGACGACGTAGAACAGCACGGGTCCCGCGACGGTGAGCGAACCGATCACCACGAACACGGCGACGGCGATCGCGCTCTGGCCACCGCTCAAGCCAGCCTGGGCGATCGACGCCGCCGCCGCCAGCGTGAGGGCGAGGTTCTTCGGGTTGGCGCCCGACAGCGCTGCGCCGAGCGTGAGCGACTTGCCCGGCGTGAAGCCATCGACCGTCGACATCCACTTCGGCATCGTCGGCTCCTCGCCAGGCTTGGGGCGCCCCTGCCACTGCTTGAGCGCCATCAGCGCGAACAGTGCGCCGAGCACGAGTTTGACCACGTCGACGGCTGTCGACGAGCCCGAGTCTGGGTCGTCGGACCCGCTGGCGAGCAACAACACGACCACGCTGACCGCCACGAGCCCGGCGATCCACCCGAGCGCGAACGCCGGACCGTTGGAGCGCGCCTTGGGCGTGCCGAGCATGAGGATCACGGCGATGATCGGCACCGGGCTGAGCGCCACGCCGATCGCCGACGGCAGCAGACCACCGATCGCCTGGCCCATGTCAGCCCGCCGCTCCGGTGAGCGCGGCGAGCGCCGTGTTGACGGTCTCGGAATCGAGCCGGTCGAATGGCACCAGCTCCTCGGCTTCGAGCTCAGACAGCTCAATCGCCAGCATGTTGCCCGACTCGTCTCTGGCAACGAGTACGAGGTCGAGGATCGTGACGATCCCCGCATCGGCGATCGCCAGGTTGAAGTCGCTGCCGGGCAGGGTGACGACGACGATCTCGACTGGGCCGAGCAACGACGGCTCCGACGTTGAGAGCTCGCTCATGGTGAACCTCCTCTGGTTTGGGATGGGGATCGACATGCCGCACAGCGGTCGTCTGCTCGACGATCGGCAGGCGCGCCGGACCCTTCCATCGCTCCACGACGCACAGCCGACCACGGCAGGCGGATCGAGCGGTAGTCAGGATTCCCGGACTTGTCGCCCGGAGGTGAGCCGTGGTGGAGTCGGCTCCGCGGGCGGTGCCAACGTGGAGGATGGTTGTCATGACAGATGGGTTGCCGGGCCGACTGGCCGACGTGTCGACGGATGGCGAGCTGCCAGCTCGCACCGACCTCGCGAGGGTGTTCGACGAACTCGACTACCAACTGGCCTGCCAGGTTTACCTGTGGGCACTCCCCCTGGTGTCGTACGCGCAGTGGCAGTTGCAGCACCGAGAGGTCTTCGGGGCATCGAACACCGATCTGGTCCACTACGTCACGTATCGCGATCGCCTCGGGCTGATCACGGCCAACGCCACGACGCCGTACATCATCAACTTCATCGACCTCAGCGAGACCGGTCCGCTCGTCATCGAGCTACCGGCTGGGCCGACGGCCGGCGGCGTGTCGGACTTCTGGCAGCGAGAGATCGGCGTGCTCGGCGAGATGGGCCCTGATCAAGGCAAGGGCGGCAAGCACCTGATCGTGCCGCCCGGCGCCGAGGCACCGGTGGACGCTGACGGCTACAACGTGATGCGCTCAACGGGCATGAACATCATGTTCGGCTTCCGCACCCTCGATCCTGACCCCGAGCGCTCCCAGGCACTCGTCGACGAGGTGCGGATCTACCCCTACACCGAGCGGAACGATCCGCCGCCGACACGGCTGATCTCACCCGGCGGCAAATCGTGGACCGGGGACCAGCCAGGTGGGATCGACTACTGGGTGCGACTGCACGACATCTATCAGTCCGAGGTCGTCGACGAACGCGACCGCTTCTATCTCGCGATGCTCAAGCAGTTGGGGATCCAGAAGGGCGAGCCGTTCGCTCCCGACAAGCGGCTCACCGGGATACTCCTTCAGGCCAGCAGAGCCGGCGAGATGATGGCGCAAGCCAACTCGTTCGCCAAGCGCTTCCCCGGCGCGCTGTACTGGCCCGACCGACAGTGGGATCTGGTCCTCCAGCTCGACAACTCGTCGCAGCGCGCCGAACACCACGACCAGCTGCTCGAGCGTGCCGCGTGGTTCTACGAGGCGGTCAGCTTCTCGGAGGCGATGAAGAGCCAGACACCCGGGCTGGGCCAGGCGTACCTCGGTGCCTACACCGACGCTGCCGGCAACTGGCTCGACGGCGCCAAGTCCTACACACTGCACGTTCCCGCAGACCCGCCAGCGAAGTTGTTCTGGTCGGTCACCGTGTACGACATCGCCACCCGGTGCCTCATCGACAACGAGCAACAGCGGGGGGATCGCGGCTCACGCGACACCGATCTGGTCACCAACGCCGACGGGTCGGTCGATCTGTACTTCGGGCCGAGCGCGCCCGAGGGCAGGGAGTCGAACTGGGTGCAGACCATCCCCGGGCGGCACTGGTTCGCGTACACCCGCTTCTATGGTCCGCTCGAGCCCTACTTCGACCGAACCTGGAAGCTCGGCGACATCACGCCCATCTGATCCACTGACCAGCGATCGCGCTGCGCAGTCAGGCGACGCGCGGACCGAGAGGCCGAATCCACTTCGAGCCTAAGGTGCTGGACGCGCCTGGGAGGTGGAGATGCGCGTCGAGACATCTGATCGCGAACGTCAACTGGTCCATGCCGGCGAGCTGCTGGCGGCGGCCCGCTCGGGCGCGCCGAAACCTTTGGTGGTGCTCGGCGAGCCGGGCAGCGGCAAGACCACGATGCTCGATGCGATCGCGGAACAAGCGGTCGGCTTCCGCGTCATTCGGATCGCAGCCGACCTCACCGATGCCGGCGTGCCGTACGCCCCGTTGCGAGCCGGGTTGGCACCGCTGCTCGTTGCCGACGCCGGCGCCCCGCGCGCCGAACTCGCGGCGGCGCTCAGTGAGAGCTTCGACATCGTTGCGCCCGCCGTCTCGACCGATCACCCGCACGTGCTCAACCTGCTCCGGCGATTCGTGTGCGCCTGGGAGGAGCTCGGACCACAGATCATCTGCATCGACGACCTGCACGCGGCCGACCCTGAGACCACCGCCGCGTTCTGGTTTCTCGCGCGCCACCTGCGCGACCGGCGGATCTGGCTCGTCGCCACGAGCCGGTCCGATCCTCCGGACGTGAACGCTCAGCAGATCGCGACGATCGGGAGGTTGGCCGAAGCCGATGAGATCGACGTCGTCGAGCTGGCCCCGTTCACCGACGACGAGCTCAGTCGTCTCGTCGTCGGCCACGTCGGGCACCGACCGGACGAGACGCTGGTGACCCTGCTCCGGGAACGGACCGAAGGCAACCCATACTTCGCCGTAGAGTTGATCGACACCCTCCGTCGCTCTGGAGCCTTGATCGAGACCGCGGGCATCGTCAGCGTTGCCCCAGACATCGAGCCGGCGTTGCCTCGGGTGGTCAGCGCCGCCGTGCTCGCACGCATCGACGCGCTCGGAGCCGATGAAGCCGCCGTCGCCGCGTGTGCCTCGATCTTCGCCGATGTGTCG
>CAZQCP010000170.1:0-5154 GCA_964592115.1 uncultured Ilumatobacteraceae bacterium | reverse complement strand
GGCCGGCCTGGCGCTGGTGCGTTGTTGCATGTGGTGTCTGACCCCGGATGCAATCTGTGTCGCGCCGGCTCAGAAGTGGGAGCGGAAGGCGATGTGGAGGAGGGAGCGGAAGCACTGCTCGACCTGGGCATACAGCGTGCCGAGGATGCGGTCGAGCTCGGCGAAGCTCACCTGGCCGAGCGGGAGGTCACCACGGAGGAAGATCGCATCTTCGATCCCGATCGAGAAGTGCGCCCCGACGAGCGCGTCGTTGCGCCGCAGCACGTGCTCGTAGAGCTCTTCGGCGTTCTCCGCCGGCGCCGGCAGCACGTAGGTCTCGTAGCGCAGCGTCCGCTGGCCGAGCGTCAACCAGACCGTGGTGAAGTCCTTGTCCTCGCCACGCATCCGCACGTACCACCGAGTGCCGTCCTCGTCGTTGCGGTCGACGGCGACGATGTGGTCGTACTCGTCGGCCAACTCGGCCAGCCACCCGTCGATGGAGGTGGTGAGATCGGCGAGGCGATGGTCGTCGAAGGCGTCGGTCACGAGCACGTCACCAGTTCGCGGACGGTGAGGTCCGCGTACAGGCGGCGCAGGCGGGCCGCGGCGAACCCCCAGGTGTAGCGCCGTGCCCGCTCGACCGCACGGGCGCCCATCTCGGCGCGCACGGCGTCGTCGTCGATGATGGCAGCGACGGCGCGTGCGTAGTCGCACGGGTCGCGACCCTCGATCAGGCTGCCCGTGACACCGTCGTCGACCAGGCTCTTCAATCCGCCGACGGCACTGGCCACCACCGGAACGCCACACGCCGACGCCTCGAGGGCCACGAGACCGAAGCTCTCGCTGCGGCTCGGGGCGAGCACGACGTCGGCGGCGCGGTAGTAGGTCGACAAGATGTGGTGCGGCTGCGGTTCCACGAAGTGCACCCGGCCGGACAGCCCGAGCTCGTCGACGAGTGCGTGCGCGCGGTCGGCCTCGACGTCGCCATCGACCCCGCTCGCCCCGCCGACCACCACGAGGTGGGCGTCGGGTCGGGCGAGCTCGGCCAGTGTGCGGATCGCCACGTCGGGACCCTTGAGTGGTTGGATGCGACCGACGAACAGGAGGATCGTGTCGTCGACGCCATAACCGAGCGCTCGCCGCGCGCCGGCCTGGTCGCCTGGCGCGAAGAAGGCGTGCTCGACGCCCGGAGCGATGATCTCGAGCTGGCCCCGCGGTTCGCCATAGTGCATCCGGAACTGGTCAGCCTCTTCGTCGCAGCTGACACAGATCGCGTCGGCACAATGGATGATCTCGGCCTCGGCGCGATCGCGCTGTTCGGGTTCGGGGTCGCCGGCGGCCGCCTTCACCCGCGCCAACGTGTGGAACGTCGAGATGAACGGCACGTCGAGCTCGTGCTTCAACGTGTGGCCGACGACACCGCTCAACCAATAGTTGGCGTGGATCACGTCGGGGGCCTCGTTGCGCGCGATCCAGTCGAGCATGCCGTGACGGAACTCGTCGGTGACGCCCCCCAGCGCCTCTTTGGGGAGGTCGTACGCGCCCGCCGGGATGTGGACGACGCGATGGCCGGGCTCGACGAGCACCTCGCGGGGCAGATCCAGGCGATGTGTCCGCGTGAACGTGGTGGTCTCGATGCCCGCCTGAGCGAGCGCGGAGCCGAGCTCGCGCACGTACACGTTCATCCCGCCGCTGTCACCGACACCCGGTTGGAGCAGGGGCGACGTGTGGAGGGAGATCACAGCGACGCGTTGCACGACGGGGAGAACGTTAACAACGACATCGCTGTTCCCGGCGGGCCGGCGAACGCATGATCAGTGCGCGGCGCGTCGGCGCCGACTGTTCACGAGGTGGGATCGAGGAGGGTGTCGACGTCCGCTTCGCCGTCGCGGTAGCGGCGGACGAGCTCGGCGCTCAGCGCGTCGAGCTGGTCGAACCGGGCGCGCCGATCGGCCGACAACCGCGTCTCGAACGCGCCGATCGCGTCGGCGAGCGCACCGAGCTCGGCGTCGTCGAGGTCGCGCAGCCGGGAGAGCCCCCCGGTCGCGCACAACTCGTCGAGCTCGACGGCGAGCGGGTGATCGCTGAGATCCTCGGTCGGTCGCGGCGGGCGTGCCGGACCACCGGTGAGATGCCGCGACAACACGCTGCGCAGTTCGTCGTTGACATCCATCTCCGCGGGCGCGGCGTGGGCGGCACGGTGGTCGACCTCCGCCTTGACGATGTCGAACCGGGCCTGCGCGACGCGACGCGCGTAGGAGACAGCGTCGTCTTCCTCCTGGAGTTGGTGGCGCAGGTTCCGTAGCTCGTCGAGCGACAAGTCAGCGGGATCGGGGAGCTTGGTGGTCGTCACGAACATCCTCCAGAAACGGGCGGCAGCACCGCCACCTCATCGGTTGGGCCGACCGGGGTATCGACGTCGACGTCATCGCCGTTCAACCACACGCGGCAGTTGCCGAGCACCTCGCTGAACTGTGGGCCGTATCGAACTCGAGCCGCTGCCAGCACGTCGCCCACCGTCTCGCCGTCGAACACGTCGGTGCCCGTCCCTGCGGCCTCGCGTGCCGAGGCGAACAGTCGCATGGTTGGCACGACGACCAATCTACAAGCGCCGCCACGCTGGGTGGGGGTTCGGCTCGAGTTCAAGCGGGGATCGCACCCGGAAGCATCCCGGCGGCGCAGCCGAGGACGGCGACGGTGAGGGTCCCGCCGAGCGCGAGCCGGCGGGTCGAGGTCTCCTCCAAGCGTCCCGCCCGTTCGGCACCGAACGACGGCTGCGGCAACGCCCGCAGCGCCAGGAATCCCGACCCGACGACCCACCAGGCAACGGTCATCGCCAGCAGACGTTCGTCGCGGGTCAGCGAGTCGAGTCCGTGCGTCCAGCGATCGCTGAACCCGCGCAGAGCGACCGCCAGGTTGACGACCACGATCGTGCCCATCGTCGTCGCCCAGCGGATCGGCAGCCCGGTCCGCGATCTGCCGTCGCCGACGCCCGCGCCGACACTGCGCATCGACCACCGCGTGCGCTCGCCGAGTCGCAGCCCACCGGCGCTCAGCAGCGTGTGGCCGAGCGCGAGCGCGAGTTGGGCACCGACGATCACCGCCAGCAGCCAGGTCGGCGGGACGGCGAACGGGAACCGTCCGCTGAGCAGTACCACGACGAGGAGGACCACGAAGCACATCCGCCGCAGCCCTTCGAGCGCGAGGGCCGCCCACGCGAGCGGCACGACGTCGCCGTCGACGCGGGGCCGACGGCGAGGATCGACGAGGATCAAGCCGCGACGGGCACACGCGCCTTCGCCGGAGTCATCGGGACCGATCGCCCTGGCGTCGCCGTGCAGACCGAGCAAGGGTGCAAGAGCGTCCGCGGTGATGTGCCCGGTCCGCGGATCGAACGGGCTGGCGTCACCTCGCCGCCACGACCACAGGCCGATCGACACGAGTGACGCGGCCACGAACGCCATGATCTCGACGCCGAGCTCGACGACGGACAGCACTCCGGTCGGCGGTGTCGTGACCCGCCACGACAGCCACACGAGCCAGGCGCCGAGACCGACCGCCGTCGATGACCGTCCCAGCCATCTCCTCGCCGTGTCCATCGTTGCCGCCTCGTGTCCCGTCCAGTCTCTGGCGCGGCCGCTCGCCCGCGGACCCGCCGATCCGCGCGCTCGATCCGCGCTCACTCGGACATCGGCCGCGCGACCGTGGCACTTGAGCGCATGCACGGTGGCGGCGCACGCCCGACCGGTATCCTCCGGGCCCGTGGGAACCGAGAAACGAGCACGCCAGAAGGCCAACCGCGAGCTCAGCCGTCAGCAGGCCGCGCGCGAAGACAACCGTCGGAGGTACACACGGATCGCAGCGATCGCGATCGGCTTCGTCGTGCTCCTGCTCGTCGTGGTGTGGATCGCCAGCAACGTCCTCGGCGACGACGAGGAGACACCGGACACCGTGCCGGTGCTGACGGTTCCCGTCGACGACACGCTTCCCGCCGACGACACCGTTCCGGCCGACGACACGGTTCCGGCCGACGACAGCGCGCCGACGTCGGACGGATGATCGCCATCGCCCGACCGGGCCGCCTCACCCGCACCGCCGTCCTTGCCGCGTCGCTCATCGCGTTCGCCGCCTGCGGGAGCGACAACGACTCGACCGGCATCACCGCGCCACCCGATTCGGTCGACGGAGGAGATGCGGCCACGGTGGAGACCGCTGCCGGTGGCGGGGGCACACGTGACGACTCCGATGTCGATGCTGCCTGCCCGCCCGCGGGCGGCGCCGACGAACAGACTCGCCAGTACGACGCTCCGCCGCCGATGTGCCTCGACGCGGATGCCACGTATCAGGCGATCGTCACCACGAACAAGGGCGAGTTCACCATCACGCTCGACCCCGAATCGGCTCCGGTGGCAGCGAACAACTTCGCCTTCCTCGCCGGTCACCGCTACTTCGACGACACCGAGTGCCACCGCATCATCCCGAACTTCGTGGTCCAGTGCGGCGATCCCACGGCCACGGGAACGGGCGGTCCGGGCTACACCATCGTCGACGAGCCGCCCACCACCGCGTACCAACTCGGCTCGGTGGCGATGGCCAAGACCCCCGCGCCGGACAGTGCCGGCAGCCAGTTCTTCATCATCACCGGCAGCGACGGCGCCGCGCTGCCGCCCGAGTACGCCCTGTTCGGCCAGGTCACCGACGGCTTCGACACCACAGTCGCGGCCATGGCAGCGGCCGGCACGCCCGGCGCCGGTACGCCGAGTGAGCCGATCGTGATCGAGTCGGTGCGCATCGTCGCGGCTTGATCGCGCCAGGATGCCGGCGGTGACACTCCGTCACCTTGGTCCGGTTACCCGCCAGTAGCTACGTTGCGCGCATGGCACGCATCAGCACGGTTGGAGTCGTCGGATCGGGGATCATGGGGTCGGGTCTCGCCGAGGTCGCATCGCGCGCAGGGTTCGACGTCGTCGTGCGCTCGCGCACGCAAGAAGGTGCCGACGCGGTCCTCGCCGCCATCGATGCCGGGCTCGCCAAGCAGGTCGCTCGCGAGCGGCTGACCGATGACGAGCGTGAAGCGATCGTCGGCCGGATCACCGGAACCGACGATCTGACCGAGCTCGCCGACTGCGACCTGGTGATCGAAAGCGTCGTCGAGGACATGGCCGTCAAGCGCCA